>DASYFQ010000204.1:0-7445 GCA_036498345.1 Steroidobacteraceae bacterium | reverse complement strand
GCGCACCGCACGCACGCGATCGGCATCGGCAGGCTGGCCCGTCAGCTTCAATTTGATGGCCTTCGCCTGCGTGTAGGCACGCGCATCGGCGGCCATCTTGTCGGGATCGTTCGCACCCACGGTGAATGTGGTGAGCAGCGGTTGCGGCCGATCCAGACCTGCGATCTGCCAGGCCGCTCGACCGGTCAGCTTTGCCTCGAGGTCCCATAACGCACAATCGACGGCATTGCGTGCTCCCCCTATCGGGAGCAGTCGCCGCAATGCCTCCCGATCTATGCCGGCCTCGATACGCGCACGTACGGCTTCGATTTGTTTTACGTTGCCGGGCACATCATCGTTCTGTCGATAATAAACACCGGAGGCCTCGCCGCGGCCGACGAGTCCGTCCTTCTCCACCTCGACGGTGACGACATCCGTGTCCACCATAGTGTGGCCGGTGATGTGG
Organism: Steroidobacteraceae bacterium; assembly: GCA_036498345.1. GTDB lineage: Bacteria > Pseudomonadota > Gammaproteobacteria > Steroidobacterales > Steroidobacteraceae > Bog-1198. The sequence continues at coordinate 7,000 of DASYFQ010000204.1, read as the reverse complement.
AAGGGCTCCTTCAGCGGAAACTTTTCGATTGCAACGCGCAGCACCAGCGCGCCGTTCCCGTTGGCGTTCATTACGGCTGTCCTGTCAGGCATGCATCAACCAATCGGTCGAGCTCGGGACCGCTGCGCAAGGGATCGGCGACGGGCAGGCCCAGCTTGACGCCGTAATCGACGAGCGCGGCGCGTGCCTGGTCCTCGCTCAACCGTGAGGTATTCAGCGAGACGCCGACGCAGCGAACCTTCGGGTTGGTACGCCGCCCCAGCGTGAGCGTCAGCTCGATCGCTTCCGAAATGCCCGGCGTCGCATAGTCCTCGAGGCCGAGCACCCGGTCTCGGCCGATTTCATGACACATCACGATCACATCGGGTTGCGTGCCGTGCAGGAGACCGAGCGATACGGCGGCATACGAGGGATGAAGTACCGAGCCCTGCCCTTCCACCACGTCCCAATGACTCGGCGCGGCGTCGGGGCTCAACGTTTCCGCGGCGCCTGCCACGAAATCCGCCACCACGGAGTCGATAGGAATACCGCGGCCGGCGATGAGAATGCCCGTCTGCCCCGTGGCACGAAAATCTGCGTCGACGCCGCGCTTTTTGAACTCACGCGTCAGGGACAATGCCGTGTACTTCTTCCCGAGCGCGCAATCGGTGCCCACCGTCAGCAGTCTCTTACCCGTGCGCTTGCGGCCCGTCCCCACCGTCAAACCCGCCGGCGGTTCACGAACGTTGATCAAACGCCGGCCCAGGCGCGCGGCGGCGGCGCTCAGTTGCGGCACGTTCTCCAGCCGTGTGTGCATGCCGCTCACCAGATCCAGGCCGGCCTCCAGCGCCTCGACCAAGGCCGGCACCCACGCGGCCGAAATCACACCTCCGGGGGGCGCGACCCCGATGACGAGGCTGCGAGCGCCCCGTGCGCCCGCCAGCGCGGGTGTCAGACGCGGCAAGCCCGTCGTCACGGTCGAGCCCGGCAGTGCATATTCACCGACGCAGCGCTCCCGTGCCCAGTCGCGCAGACCAAAGGCGGTCTTGGCATGCGGAGCAGAGGTGATGTCACCGAGAAACAGGAGATACGGTTGCGGAAGCACGAGATCGACCATGAAACCCTCAATGTGAATTATTTTTCCAAATGTACACTATTATTTTCCTTTTTGGATAATTTACCATACCTATTTTGCATTTGAACGGCGGACTCGAACGCGACGCATATGCGAGCCAAGACCCGGCCGCGCAGGCGCCTGCTCATGCGCCGTCAGGTACCGACACGCGCCGCAGCAGATTGCCCCCCACGAAAACTACCTGCGCTTGACCGTCGATCACTTGACGGAACTCCGCCGTCTCCGGACTTGACGGCTCATCGGCCAGACGGAACAGGTCGCCACCCAATCGCGACAGCGGAATCGTGCCATCGATCCATAGCTGCGCGCGGCGGATTACGATCCGGATCGTACCGATCCAGGGATTTTCGGAATAATACACTCCCGGATACGGCGCGAGCTCCGGCGCCGCTGCCAGGTTCCGACTGCCGGTGTAGCGCTCATGCGCATACCAGTCCGGACCGTAGCCAAGCTCGATCTCGGCAGCCGGCGCTCCGGCCGGCTTTGCAGCGGCGGACGCGGGTGCGCGGCCGAAAATCAATGGGAACAATGCAAATCGCGAGTGCTCGGCAATGAATTGATCCTCCTTCAGGTGCTGCATGGGAATGCGCGCACCGTCCGACAGCAGCAGCAGACGATTGCCCTCAGCGATGACCTCTAGCGACTTTCCGTCAACCGACTGATATCTGCCGGCGTATCCTGGAGCGTCAGCGACTACGGCGGCTTCGTCGGCCGGCGGCGCGGCCGGCGCTTGTCGACCCGTATCCCGCCGCAGCAATTGAAGTGCGTACTGCGCGACCGGGTTCGGCCGATAGCCTAGTTGCGCATTGATGGATGCGAAGGCACCCACACCGGCGTCCATGTCGAGCTGTATGGCCGACATGAATGACACCATGCCGCCGGTGTGCCGCAAGCGCGTATGTCCGTCGAGTTGGTCAACCGCGATGCCGTAGCCATAACTTACCTTCGGACCGAACTCGGCGGCCTCGATGTGCGGAGTCGAAAACAACTTGAACCCGTTCTCCGACACCAAGCGCCCGGACGGACCGGCGCCTCGATTCAACAGCATCTGCATGTAGCGCGTCATATCCAGCGGTGTGGATGCGATGCTCCCCGACGCCAGCGCAAAGGTCATGTTACCCGCCGGCACCAGGGCACAGTGACGCAGATACGGCCGATCATCGAACTGAGGCACGTAGCTCCGTGCGATGTGCGCGCGCCCTGAGCTCGAGATCACCGGTGCCGTGTCGGTCATGCCGAGCGGCGTTAGAATTCGCCGCGCGACGGCCGCGTGCCACGGGCGGCCGTCGAGCTTTTCGATCAGCCGGCCGAGCACCTCGTAGCCCCAGTTGCAGTAATGAAAGCGTGTGCCGGGCTCGAACGCCTGCCGGAGCCGGACGCCCGGCTCGTCCGGCACCACGGGAGCGTCCGCGGGCATGCCTGAGCTATGCGTCAGCAAATGATGGATGCTGATGTCGCCGTAATCCGTCTCTATGGGCAGCCAGGGCAGGTGACGAAGGATGGGTTGCCCAACCTCCAGCCGTCCCTCGTCTTGCAGCTGCAATATGACCAGCGCCGCAAAGGACTTGGTGATGGAGCCGATCTCGAAGCGATGTGCCGGCGAGACCGGGGTTCTCCTTTCTAGATCAGCGAATCCGTAGCAGGCAGTCGCCGGCGGCCCTTGACGATTCGCAAGTCCCAACGTCAGGCCCGGAGCGTTCATCGCGCGCATGTAATCGGCGATGAATCGGGTCAGAGGCGCCGGAACCGCAGCCAGCCGCACGGACGGCATTGGCGTACCAGGAGCCGGAGCGCCGGCCGTGAGACCGACCGCCGCCGAGGCGGTGGTCAGTAAGAGGACCTCGCGCCGGTTCAATATTTCTCTATGCACCCGCCCTCCGTATCCGTTGGGTCATTGGCCGATCTGCGAAAATTCCAGATTCGAAATGGGATAATCCTGCCATCCGTTGAAATCGAAATGCCACCACTCGGCCTCGTACACCGCAAAGCCCTGCGCCTCCATGGCGTCGTGCAAAAGGTCGCGGCGCCAGCGCTGCAGCGAGCTACCGCCCACGTACAGCGGATACGATCGGCTCGACATCTCGTCGTAGCCTCCGGGCATTTCGACGATACGGCCGGTCTTCAGATCGTGCAGGGTGAGATCCACCGCCGCGCCGCGGTTGTGGCGAGACCCCTGACGCGGATCGGCGACGAAAATATGGTTGTAGTCCGGGGTTGCGTCCCAGAACATCTTAGTCACGAACCAGGGGCGATACCCGTCATGAATGGTGAGACCGAAACCTCGCGAGGCGAGCGACGCTGCTACGCGGCGCAGCGCGTCCACCGCCGGGCGCTGCAGAAAGGCGCGCGCCTGAGAATAGACGGGTGTCTTCAGAAAATCATTGGATGTCGCATAGCGAATATCGAGTCTGATACCCGGCATCTGCGGCGTGAGTTCGACCAACTCGACGGCGCGCTTTGGGCTCGGCTCTACCGGAGGGCTCGAGGCGAGCGCCTCGGCACGCAGGCTCGCAATCGGACGCATCGACTCGCGTAGTGCTGCCTCCGACTCTTTGCCGAATTCGCGCCGCGGGAACACGATGCCGCTCAGATTGGCGATGTTGATCCGCCCCTTCGCATCGCGTTCGAATCGAATCGATTCCAGGCGATAAGGTCCGTCCGTTCGCGGAAAGGCCCACACGTCCTTGCCGAGGGCCGTGAGAGGCTCATAGCTCGACCAATCGATCCTCGCGTAGGCACGACCATCCCGCTCGTAGATGCGGATGTAATCATGAGGCCAACCATAGTCACCGAGGATCTCCCGGACGGCGGCGGTGGGCGGCGCGGGCTCAGGGGCGACGGCGCGTTCGTAGGTATTGCCGGACAGCGCGACTCGATTGAAATCTGCGCTCAGCCGCAATGCGCTCGAGAATGTCCCGGCGTCATCCAGTACCGTCCCGTCTGCCGTCCGGCGCACCTCTGCGGCGACCGTCGGCGCATCGAGATACAACCTGCCGCCCACGTTTCGCAGAACCAGAGAGTCCTCCTCATGCCTGAAAACACCTGCCGCTTGACGCGCCCGTGTATCATAGGCCGAAGAGCGCAGCCACACCGGAATCGGTTGTGCCGCCTGAGCAGCCGCCAATGCCGTCATCGCGAAGCGCGCGAGCCGTCTCGCGGTCGGGTTGTCATGGAGCGCGCTGAGCACCACCACCGCAAATCCTTGATCGGCTGCGACCAGCAAATCCGAGGAGAATCCGTAGAGACCGCCCGCAGACTCGAGAGTCTGCCAGTCGCCCACCGTGCCCCGCGTCAAGCCGAGCACGGAATCCGAATTCTTCGTCGGGTCCGCCCTCGAGTCCGCGAGCACCGCGGGAGCGATGATCCGTTGGTCCCCGACGGACCCGCCACCGATCAGCATCCGCGCGAATTGCGCCATATCGCACGCCGATGCGTACAACCCACCGGCGGGTTCGTCTCCGAGATCGAACAGCGGTGCGGCGAACCGCGCCGAATCGAACGGAGCCATCTCGGCATACACCGGCGTTTTAACCCGGTACGTGAGCGCACTCATACGCATGCCGAGCGGCTGCAGCAGGCGCTCTCTCACTAGATCGGCATAGCTTTGTCCGCTCACGCTTTCGAGCACGCGTCCGGCAACGGCCAACCCCGCGTTCGAATGCTTCGTCACGGTGCCAGGAGCCGCGACCAGAGTCGTACCGTTCAGGCTGCGCACCGTCGCGTCCAGGCTCGGCTGGTCGGCGGCGAAATGACTACCGATGGGCGGTTCTTGTACCAATCCGCTGGTGTGCGCCAGCAGCATGCGCATCGTGATCGTTCCGCCGAATGGGTTCACGGGCCTGAAGCCCGCAAGGTAGCTGCCGACGGGGCGATTCAGATCAAGTTCCCCTGCGTCCGCGAGCTGCATGGCCAGCAGGCCGGTCAACACTTCCGTAATCGAACCCATGCGGTAGATCGACTCGAGGGTGGCCGGGCGCTTCCTGTCGGCATCTTCGAAGCCGTAAGTCTGCGACCAGATGATCCCGCTCCTGTCGACCACGGCAATCGCCAGCGACGGAATCTGTTTGTCCGCGACGTCGGAACGTGCGGCCGAGTCGATCGAGGTCCAGACCGCGGTATCGATGGCAGGCCGTGAGACGGCGGCTTCGGCTCGCCCTGCCTGAGACGATATCGGGTACACGATGACGGATAGCACTGCAAGCGTCATCAGGGTCCGCAAGGCGCGCAGCCCGCGAGGCACAGGCGAACAGGCGGTCAATGGCCGGTACTCTCGGTATGTCCCGAACTCTCGATCAACATGTAGTCGTAGACCGACCGCGCGATGTCGGCGATTACATGCTCGCGCTCCCCGAACGGTTTGGCGCTTTTCTTTATATACACAGCAATGACGACGCGCCCATGACCATCCGGCAGAGTGATGATCCCGGCGTCATTGACCGTGCCGCCGATGGTCCCGGTCTTATCCCTGACGGGAGTTCCGGGGGGCAACATACCGCGCAGGCGCTTCAGGCCGGTTATGCAGCGTTCCATCGAGCCCAGCAGTACCTCTGTGCTGGAAGCGCTGAGAACATGAGCGTCAACGATTTTGGACAGCAGAAGCGCCATCGCGGCCGGCGTGCTGGTGTCGCGCGGATCGTCATCGAACTTGGCGTTCGGCTTACTGCCGAGGGCCTCGAGGGCAGGATTGGCGGCGAAGAGCTTTTTCAATTGTGCTTCGACCGGCTCTCCCGCGGGCGGAACCTCGAAGAATCGGCCCACGATCCCATTGGTGTCGCCGTCGATCCGCATGCCCTCCACCCCCACACTCTTGACCCAGGCGGTGACCGCGGCAGGGCCGCCGGCCAGTTGGGTGAGCACATTGGTGGCGGTATTGTCGCTGCGCGTCAGCATGCTCTCGATCAAATTATGCACCGATGCCGAAACGCCCGGAAATGGGAAAGTCTCGGCAATTCCTTCCGAGGATAAGACCAGAGCCGGGTCGACGGGGATCATCTGTTCCAATGACACTCGGCCGGCGTCAACCTGAGCCAGCAGCGCGCCGGCTACCGCGATCTTGAAGGTGCTGGCCATCGGAAAGAGCTCTCTGTCGTTCAGTGAGAGAGTCAGGCCGGATTCGAGGTGGCGCGCCGACACACCGACCTCGCCGCCCGAAGTCCGCGCAATGCGCGCAATTTCCGCCTCCACCAGGGTGCGCGCCGGTGTCGGACGCTCTGCAGCCAAGGTTGCCGGCTTCGCAGGGGATTTCGCCGGCGCGGCAATGCTCGCCACAGGCAGGGAGAAATTTGCCGTTATCAGCGTCGCCGCAATCGCCAGTTGCCGGGCGCGCACGCGCATCGGCGTCCCGAGCGATGGCGATCCTGAGATATTCTTGTTGCTGTTCATGATCATGATCCTCTGGCTCGAGATGACGAAGGCACGGTTCGACGGTGCGACCGTCGCAACGCTTCATTCGTGCGAAGCGCAATGATTTACTCGACGTTCACCGTTGCGGGCTTCGGAAGACGACACGCGAAGGTCGACGCGTCCATGGTGACTCCGGTTCTACGACGGGCACGTGCAGCGCACTTGGATGCGCATTCGCGGTCCCTTTGATTTCTCGGCAGAGACTGGTCAATTTCTGAATTTACACCATTACTTTCTATTACGGCAACTTATGTAGCCTGCGCCCTGCTTTGCTAGACCGTCGAGCAGGGACCATGCCGGTGCGAAGCCCCGGCGCGATTGCCCTGCGCCGTGTCGGAAAGATTTTGACAGGTGTGCTGCAACCTCCCAGAATCAGGCGCAAGTTGAACGAACGGAGTCGATATGAAGGATGAACGGAGTGGTATCGGTGAGAAATTGCGAGAACTGCGCAAGAGCAAACGGCTCACTCTGGCGGCCCTCGGC
>DASYFQ010000203.1:0-6116 GCA_036498345.1 Steroidobacteraceae bacterium | reverse complement strand
GACCTCGCTCCACCATATTTCACTGGTGGTCGTGCTGCGTTCGAACACGCCGATATGCGCGGCTTGCGTCACCAAGTTGATCCGCCGGGTCAAGCGCTCCAGAGCCTGGCGACGCGCGAGCCGCTCCAGCCGCAGCTGCATGCCCAATTGCCGGTCGGACTGGCGTTGAGCGGCTTTGAGCGATGCCTCGCGCAGAGCGCGCTCCACTGCGCCGGACAGACGCGACAAATTGCTCTTGAGCACATAGTCGGTCGCACCCCTGCGCAGAGCGTCAATGGCCCGCTCTTCGCCGATGGTTCCGGAGACGAATATGAAGGGCGTCTCCGGCGCACGCGCGGCCGCGATCTCGAGGGCGCGTAGTCCGTCGAACTGCGGCAAAGAGAAATCGGAGAGAATGAGATCCGGCTGTATCTCATGCAGCACCGAAGCGAATTCACGCTCCGTTTGGACCCGGTGAATGACGCAGTCCAAGCCCGCCTTGGCCAGATGGCGTGCGGCGAGATGGGCGTCCGCCTCGTTGTCCTCGACAGCGACCAGCTGCAGTTTGGCTTTCATGGCTAGCAAGGTGAGCCACTCTACTTTCCTAAATTTTCAATTCCTACTGCGCAATCGACGATAACGGCGAATTTTCCGCCGCGAGCCGCAAGAGCGGCGTTTTCCCTACGTCTCGGTTAGGTGTTTTTCGCAATGCGCAGGCTGATCGCCGGCGACGCCGCGGCCAAGATTCAAGGGCCGGCGAGCGCTTCGACTTGCACGAGGCAATCGTAGAACGTCGGTGCCCGTCCCATATCGGTGAGGGTGTCGCTGCTGGTGAGCTCGTTGGCGTTCTTGCCGTCACGGGCGAGTTTCTTCCACCACACCGACAAGCCGACCACGACTCCCCGGCGGGCGCAATCGGTGACTCTGGCGCGCAGCTCGATACTGCCCCGATCATTGAAGACCCGCACGTAATCGCCCGCGGTCACGCCCCGCTTCGCGGCGTCATCCGGATGGATGTCGAGCCATGGTTCGCCTTCGGAGGCGCGCAGGCTCTGCACATTGACGAAGGAGCTGTTCAAAAAATTGCGCGCCGGCGGCGAGATCATCGCCAGCGGGTAGCGGACCGCCGCGGCGCTGCGCGTGTCCTCCTGGGGTGCGATGTAGTCGGGCAAAGGATCCAAGCCGAGTTGCGCCGCCCGCGCGGAAAAGAACTCCACTTTGCCGGAAGGCGTGTCGAAGCCGCCGTCCGCAAATCGCGCGAGTTCCTTGGGCGACCCCACCCGTTTCCACCCCACGGTGCGGACGGCATTGAAATCCCAGTCCTTCGCCACCGCAGCCTGCGCAATGGTCTCGTCCGAGTCGCCGAAGCACGGATCGGTGAAGTTCATGGCCGCGGCCAGCAAGCGAAATATTTCCGAGTTGGGTTTGCATTCGCCCAGCGGCGCAATCGCGGGATTGTTGGCCACCATGTAGTAGTGACCGTACGGTTTGACCACGTCCAGATGCTCGAGCTGCGTCGTGGCGGGCAGCAAGATATCCGCATAGTCGGCCGTGTCGGTCTGAAAATGTTCGAGCACGACGGTGAACAGGTCTTCTCGGGCAAATCCCCGGATGACGCGGGTGGAATCGGGCGCGACGGCGACCGGGTTCGTGTTGTACACGATCAGAGCGCGGATCGGCGCGTTCTCATCCAGAAGCGCATGGCCGATGGTCGACATATTGATGGTTCGCGGGGTGCGCCCGGCGAGAAGATCGGGGCGTTCCAGCGCCCGTTTGTCGACATTGAAATTGCCCGACGTGGACAAGAATATTCCGCCCGCCGCGTCTCGAAATGCGCCCACGAGCGCCGGCAGGCACGCGATATTGCGAGTCGCCATGCCGCCGCCGCGCGCGCGCTGCATGCCGTAATTCGCGCGGATGAGCGCGGGCCGGGTCGTGCCGTACAGGCGAGCGAGCGATTCGATTTCTCCGGCGGTGATGCCGCAAATCGACGCAACCCGCCCCGGATCGTAGGCGCCAACCCGCTCGCGCAGTTCCTCGAATCCGAGGGTGTGGCGCTCGACATAGTCGCGATCGATCAGGCCGTCGCGAATCAATACATGCATGAGCCCGAGCGCCAGCGCGGAATCGGTTCCGGGCAACAACGCAATGTGGGTGTGGCACTTCTGCGCCGTGAGCGACCGATAGGGATCGATCGCGACCAGGGTTGCGCCGCGGCGCTTGGCCTCCTGCGCGCGCGCCCAGAAGTGTACGCTCGAGGTGATGGCATTCGAGCCCCAGAAGATGATCAGCTTGGCCTCATCGGCCAATTCCACGTCGATCCCGATGCGGCTGCCGAGCGTAATCTCATGGCCGGCGGTTCCCGCCGAGGCGCAGATGGTGCGATCCAAGAAGCTCGCGCCGAGCTTGTGGAAAAATCGCATGGACATCGAATCGCCCTGCACCAATCCCATGGTTCCCGCATAGCTGTAAGGCAAGATCTGCTCGGGATCTTCGGCCGCGATGGGCTCCAGACGCGCTGCAATGGCGGCAATCGCCTCCTCCCAGCTGATCCTCTCGAAGCGCCCTTCCCCCTTCTTGCCGACTCGCCGCATCGGATGGAGCAGCCGATCGGGATGATAGGTGCGCTCGGTGTAGCGGGCGACTTTGGTACAGAGCACTCCGGCGGTGGGCGCGTGCTCGCCTGAGCCCGTGACCTTGATGGCGATACCGTTCCGGACATGCACGTCGAGCGCGCAAGTATCCGGGCAATCATGCGGACACGCGCCCTTGACCAGGGTCACCGCGGACGGCGGGACGGTGTCGTCTGCCGAGCCGCGGCTGCCGATCATGCTGAGTATCCCGTGTCGAGAATGCGATCCATGAATTTCTCGCATTGTGCGAGTTGCTCGAGCGCGACGAATTCGTTCGGCCGATGGGCCTGGGCAATGTCGCCCGGACCGCAAATGACGGTGGGGACTCCCATCTTCTGAAAGAGACCCGCTTCCGTGCCGTAGGACACCTTGCCCACCTGGGTGTTTCGCGACAATTGCATGGCCCACTGCACGATGGCATCGGTTTCAGCAGCGGCAAGTCCCACGGTTTGGCTCACCCACTCGAGGTCGATGCCGGATTTCTCATCCACCTTCTGCATCTCCTGCGCCAAGCTCTGCGCGTAAGCGCGAATTTCCTGATGCAAGGCCTCGGGCGAGGTATGCGGCAAGGTGCGCATGTCGAACTGAAACACACAGTCCTTGGGCACGACGTTGGCGGCGATGCCGCCGTGAATCACACCGGTCGACAGCGTCGAATAGGGCACGGTAAACCCATAATCGCGCGTCTCGATTTGCGCGAGCCGGTCGGCGATCTGGCGGATGAACACCACCAAGCGCGCCGCGTATTCGATGGCGTTCACCCCGTAGGTGACGTAACTGGAATGCGCCTCGCGTCCAAGCACCCTGCAGCGGAATCGATGCGTGCCTTTGTGGGCGATGATGGGCTGCATCGAGGTGGGTTCGCCCACCACGCACCCCGCCGGGCGGATATTGTTTTCTTCCAAGTCGCGGATCAAACCGCGCACGCCGATGCAGCCGACCTCTTCGTCATAACTCAGTGAATAATGCAACGGCGCGTCGAGGCGGCCGTCGTTGAGCGCGGCCGCGAATTTCGGCGCTTGGGCGAGAATGATGCCGATGAATCCCTTCATGTCCGCCGAGCCCCGGGCATAGAGCTTGCCGTCGCGCTCGACCGCCACAAACGGATCCGTGTCCCAGTTCTGACCATCCACGGGCACGACGTCGGTATGGCCGGAAAGAATCAACCCCGGCTTGCTGGCCTCGCCCAGGGTCGCGAACAGATTCGCCTTCTTGCCGGTCGCATCGTGGGTCAGCCGGGTGACGGCGCCGAAACCTTGCAGGTAATCGCGCACCCACTCGATCAAGCCCAGATTGGAGTCGCGCGATACGGTATTGAAGCCGATCAAGCGTTCGATCATGGCGCGAGAGGCCGCGCTCGGACGGCCGGGATTCAGCGATGCTTCGAGGGCTGCGTTCATGACAATCGCTTCCGATTAAACCCATACTCTACATCAGCGCCGCGCGCGCCGGTTGATGCCACCCTGCAAATTCATTATAATGACCTAATGTCTCCCACCACCGTTTCGTCCAGCACTCAGCGGAACCGCGTCGGTCTGGGCGACGCCATCATCCTGGGCCTCGCAAGCTCAGGGCCGGCGCAAACGCTGGCGGTGAGTTTGGCGGGATTGGTGGCGGTCAGCGGCTACGGCGGTGTGGTACCGATCTTGATCTGCTTCGTGCCCATGATGGGAATCGCGATCGCCTACCAGCGTTTGAATCGATGGGATCAAAGTTCGGGCGCGACCTATACCTGGGTTGCCAAGGTGTTTCATCCGTACTTGGGATTTTTGTCGGGCTGGATGATCCTGCTCTATTACACGCTCGGCACGACCACCCTGACCATTCCCGCGGGCGTCTACACCCTCGATCTTTTGGCACCCGCCCTGGTCGACAATCATTGGGCGATTTTCCTGGCCGGCGCGCTATGGAATCTCATCATCACCGCGCTCGCCATCGGCGGACTGAAGGCGGTCGCCCGCGTCGAATGGGTCATCGTGGTCTTCCAATACGCGGTGCTCCTGATCGTCGCGGCGGTCGCCTTGGCGGCTTTGGTGCACGGAGCCACCGCGATGAATTTCTCCTGGACTTGGTTCTCATGGACCGGGCTCGGCGGGATGAAGGGTTTGATGGGCGGAATATTGATCGCCTGCTTCATGTATTCGGGCTGGGACGCGGCGATCTACGTCAATGAGGAGACCGTCGACCGTGCCAATAATCCGGGAAAGGCGGCGCTCGCGAGCGTCGTGATGTTGGCTTTGGTGTATTCCCTCGTCACCTTCGCCTTCCAGAGCGTGCTTTCTCCGGCTGAAATTCAAGCGCACGCCGGCGATGTCCTGTCCGCGGTCAGCGGCCGGCTGCTGCGCAAGCCCTGGGATTCCGTGATGGCGCTGGTCGTGCTCACCGGCACCCTCGCGACCTTGCAAGCCGCGGTCGTCTCCGCGGCGCGGGTCGGACTCGCCATGTCTCGCGACCGCGTCATGCCGGCGTTTTTTCAGCGCCGCAGCGCCGGCAGCGCCAGCCCCTGGGCGGCGACCCTGACGATGAGCGCGATCAATTTGCTGTTGCTCGCGCTCGCGTTGGGAACCTCGACCATCGCGGCCGCATTGACCAATGCCGCCAGCAGCCTCGGCCTCATCTCCATTGTCTTTTACGGCATCACCGCTGCGGCGGCCCTGTGGCAGCAGCGCACGACGCTCAGGTCGAGCGCGGGGAACTTGATCCTGGGCGGCGTGCTGCCGCTGATCGGCGTGGCCTTCAGCGCATGGGTTCTGATCGAATCTCTGTCGACGGGCGCGGTCACCACCCCGGTGATGCTCTACGGCCTGGGCTCGATCTTGGCCGGCGCCATCGTGGCGCTGTTTCTGCACCGATGCATGGGTGTGAAGTTTTTTGATTCTCTGCAAGCAGGCGCGGCGTCGCGCTGAAGGACGACGACAAACAATGAAATACCAAAATCCCGCTCGCTCCCCGCGCAGCGCCGAACTATACGAAAGGGCCTGCGGGCCCATCCCTGCGGGCGTGAACAGCACCGCCCGAGCCACCTGGTCGGGTTGGGACCCCTATCCCCTGTTCGTGGATCGCGGCGAGGGCGCCTACTTGTACGATGTCGACGGCAACGCCTACATCGACTATTTGCTCGGCTTGGGTCCGATGATCCTCGGACACCGTCCTGCGAAGGTGACCGCGGCGGTCGTGGAGCAAATCCAAAATCGCGGCACGGTATTCGCACTGCCGACGGAACAGGAGGCGCGCTTGGCGCAAAAGATCATCGCGGCGGTGCCGAGCGTGGAGCAGGTACGGCTGTGCAATACCGGCACCGAGGCCGTCATCTACGCCCTTCGCTTGGCGCGCGCCTTTACGAAGCGCGAGAAAGTCATCCGTTTCGAGGGCATGTATCACGGCTTTTCCGACGGCGTATATTGGAGCAAGCACCCGCTGCTCGATGAGGCGGGGCCGGATCAGCGTCCGGTCGCCGTGGCGCAAGGACCGGGACTCGCGAAAGCGGCCGGCGATCAGCTGATC
>DASYFQ010000202.1:0-26699 GCA_036498345.1 Steroidobacteraceae bacterium | reverse complement strand
TCCTTGACCACGATCCGGTTCGAATCCGGCGTTTCCGCGGTGGACGGAGTGCAAATTCCCATCCCGCACAGCGCCGTCAAGCTGATGGCCGCGAACCACCGCCGGCATCGCCCGATATTCATGCGCGCGTTCTCCTGATTTGACATAACGGACATCTAGGCGATCGTCCGGTCACTGAGCGCCAATGAGAGGGGGTGCTTCACTTCCGACACGCTGGTGATCCCCAGCATCGCGGCCAATTGATCGGGGGGTACCTTGAGAGGACCAGGACCCGAACCCACGCCGGCGACGGGTTGCGGATAGGACGTTGCGCGTGCTGTGTGGAAAGTCATGTTGCCTTCGACTTTTTGGACGATCTGATGGATATGGCCGTTCAGCACGGTGACCGAGCCGAAGCGGCGCAAGCGGTCGAGCAGCAGCTCCGCATCCCCGGTCCCCCAGCCCCAAGGCTCATAAATGGTCCAGAGCGGCATATGGGCAAAGACCACGATGGGGGTGCTGGCGGAGCGCCCCTTCAAGTCGGCCTCCACCCACGCGAGCTGCTCGGCGCCGAGCGTGCCGAGACCGCCCGGCTTGAACTGCAATACGTTGATGAGCCCGAGGAAATGCACGCCGCCATGATCGAAGCTGTAATACCCCTTGTTGCCGGAAGCCTTGCCGAACCGATTGAAATATTCCGTCACGGTCGGATCAGTGGTGTCGTGCTCGCCCGGCACCGCATGCATCTCGGTGGTGCGTAACCGCGAGAACAGCTGCCGTGCCAGATCGAATTCGGCAGGCTTGGATAGGTGCGTGATGTCGCCCGTGTGGATGATGAGCGCCGGCTGCTCCGTCATCCCGTTCACGAGCTCGATGGTTTGCATGAGCGTTCCGTTGACGTCGGGATTCGCGTCCTTATTGAAGCCTATGTGGGTGTCGCTGATCTGGACGAACAGCGGCTTGCCCAATCGGGCCACGCCTTGCCCGTCGGTGCCGGCCATCGCCAGATCGATCGGCGTGAATACGCCGCCCGACAGGGCGAATAGCGTGCCGGCTCCGCCGTAGGCCAGGCATTTCAGAGCATTGCGGCGCGAGTGCAGCGATTTATCGTCCGACACGTTCATCTCCTCGTTGAGTTCAGGAGAGAGGACTTCGGACCGGGAGATTTTATTCCTTGAGGAGCCGCACCAACCCCAAGAGCTCGTCCCAGCCGGTATCCGAGACGGCGCAATACTGCAGGTCTCCCGCTTGCCAGAAGGCGAAGCGATAGCCGCTGCGGGTCACGTCGGCCGGCAATACGCGTTCACGGCCGGCCCAACTGAAGACATTGATGACGTGCGCACCGTGCTGGTAGACCACCACGGCGGAGCGTTGGTGTTCCAGATAGTCCACGCGTCCACCGATGAGCCGATACCCTTGAGGTTCGAAATCGGCGACCACCGGCGAGACGTCCGCATGACCCGCAAACCACGGTTTCACCGTGTGCTTATCGGTGGATACCACATCGATGAGATGAGACGGCATCAGCGATCGCACGTGAGCGCTCACCAACTGGTCGAGCAACGGATTCGTGAGCCGCGGCACCAGCAGCAGAAACGCGAAGAGCGCCGCGATGGCCGCGCCGCTCACGCCGCCGAGGGCGCCCAGCCAAAACGGCCGCATGCGCCAAGCCGGCGAGCCCCGTTCTTTTCGTCGTATCCCCCAAGGCCTCTCCGCGGCCGAAGCTGCGTCTGCGGCCGGCATTCTTTCCGAGGCGGCAGATCCTTCTGCGGCCGAAAATCCTTCTGCGGCCGAAGGTCCTTCGGCGACTGGGGCGCCGGTTGCGTTCTCTTGATCCAAGGCGCGCAAGATATTGGCGCGCAGCGCCGGCGGAGTACGCACGTAAGCCGAATCTCGGCGCAGGACGCTGCGCACCTGTTGGAGGTCCTCGAGCAGCGCGCGGCACTCCGCGCAATGCTCGGTGTGACGTTCGATATCCGCGGCTGATACCGCATCGACCTCGGCGTCGAAATACGCCTGCACGCGCAGCGATTCAGCGCACCGCACTCGGCTCTCCCGCAGTTTCCTGCAGCCATCGCGCCTTCAGCGCGGCCCGCGAGCGCGCCAGCCGCGACATTACCGTGCCGATCGGCACCTTCGTCACCAGTGCTATCTGGCGATAGTCCAATTCCTCTATTTCCCGCAGCATCAGCACGGTCCGGTGTTCCTCGGGCAATGACGCAATCAACCGGTCGAGCGTGCGCTGCTCGTCCCGGCGGATCGAGGCATTTTCCGGATCGGGCGTGGTCGCGGTCATGGCGTAGCCGTCTTGTGCATCATGTTCTTCCGGTAGCGGGACGAAAGCGCGGCGCTGCTGCTGTTTGAGCGCGGTCGCGTGGCAATTCCTCACGATCGCCAACAGCCACGCCTTCACATCCGAGCCTCGAAGGGTGTCGAACGCGCGAAAGGCGCGCAGGATCGCCTCTTGCACCACGTCGTCGGCATCGCCGGGCGCATAGGACAACCAACGGGCAAACCTGTACGCGGCATCCAAATGCTGTAGTACCTCCGCCTCGAATCGAGCGCGTTTCTCATCCATGGATGCTAAGACTCATGGCGGGCCCATTTTATTCCCGTCGAGCGACGGCCGCCCCCAAAAGCAGATGACCTTCGATGGGTACGAACTTGTCGGCGGCGCGAATCAGCGACGCGGCCGAGAGCGCTGCGACGCCATAAACCTCGACCGACACCTGGTGCTTGTGCCTGATTTTGTCCACCAGCAGATCGAAATCGCCGTCACCCGACGCCAGTACCACGACGTCCGCCTGCGGTGCATACTCCAAAACATCCAGGGTGATGCCCACGTCCCAATCTCCTTTTGCAGACCCATCGTTCCTCTGGATGAACGGCCGCAATTTCACCTCGAAACCTATTGCCCGAAGGATGCTTTGAAACTGCTTTTGCCTTTCGTCGTCTCGGTCGATCGCGAATGCAATCGCCGCCACGACTTTCCTGCCGCGGGTAACCTCGGCCCAAAAATTGTTGTAGTCGAAATGACGCGAGAAGCACTGCCGCGTCGTGTAGTAGATATTCTGCACATCGACGAACACGGCCACGGTCTCCGTCACGATTCGTCACTCACGCAGGAAGTAGGGAATCATGACGAGAATTGCTCCTATGCCGACGAGCAGCATGAGGTTGGACACAAAGTACGGGAACACCATCAATGCAAGTCCGCAGACCAGCGGCGCAATCGACCGCTGCTTCCTACCGTAAATGAAATATCCCAGCCCGATCGAGCCGAACAGCAGTCCCCATAGCAACCAGGCCTGAATGTCAGCGACCCGGCTTCACGCCCGAACCTCGAATCTGCAAGGGCAATTCATCCGGGACGTACCCGCGGTCGCTCATGGCAAATCCCCCTCTGTGTACGTCATTATAACCCGCGTCCGGGGGGCGGACCCGATCACGCGAGCCGCGATTGGCAGACAGACCGGCAGCTGAGAAGATGGATTGTCCCTCCGCAGGAACCGTGAGCGTGCAAATTTCGGGCACAAGATGGCTGATCAACTGGCACGCTGCCGCTCTCTTGGCCGCCGCGTACCCGCTCGTGGTATGCGGCGCCGCCTTTGCCGCAGCGGTCTCGCCGCATGGCCGCATCGTGGGCTATGCGACCGGCTGGGACGCCGCGCAGGACAGGGATGCCGGCAAGATCGACACTCTGATCTTCGCCTTCGCCAAATTGATCGACGGCCGCGTGGTAATCGACCCGGCCGGCGAACAACGTCTGCAGCAGCTCACGAGCCTCAAGGCGACGCATTCGGCGCTGAGAGTGACGATATCGGTGGGGGGTTGGGGTGCCGGCGGATTTTCGGAAGCGGCGGGCAGCGATGCGGGGCGCCGGGCGTTTGCCGACAGCGCCGCACAATTGGTCGCCGCACGTGGCGCGGACGGGCTCGATGTGGACTGGGAATATCCCGGGCACGGCGAATCCGGCATACGCGCGAGTCCGCAGGACCGGATCAATTTCACTCTGCTGCTCAGGGCCATCCGCGCCCGTCTGGACGAGGCCGGTGCTGCCTGCGGCCGCACCGGAGACGATCACTTTATTCTCAGCATCGCCGCCGCGGACGGCCCATTCGTCAGCGGCATCGACATTGCGGCGGCGGCGCCATACCTCGATTGGTTCAACCTGATGACTTATGACTTCGTCAACAGCCTGACCCCGCTTACCGGACACCACACCGCGCTTCATGCCGGAAAACTCACGCCCGCGGGCGCGCGCACCACGGACCGTGCGGTGCAACAGTTCCTCGCCGCCGGCGTGCCGCCCGGCAAGCTGCTGATCGGCGCGGCGTTCTATGGCCGCGAGTTCACGGACGTGCGGGCGTCTCACCGCGGCTTGTACCAGCGCTACGGCCGTTACCAGGGCGAGCATTCGTGGCCGGAACTCAAAGCCAAGTACATCGGCCTCAACGGCTATGTGCGGAACTGGGACGCGGATGCCCAGGCACCCTGGCTGTGGAATGCCGGGACGCGCCGCTTCGTCAGCTACGACGATCCGCAGTCGATCGCCGCCAAGGCTGCCTACGTCAAAGCACGCCACCTCGGAGGTCTCATGTACTGGGAACAGAGCCTGGACCCCGGCGACGAATTGCTCGACGCGGCCTGGCGGGGGTTGCACTAGCAAGCTACTTCGCGGGTGCAGTTCCTCGCGTCCTATCCGTGCCCTTGGGCGCGGGCTCTATACCCTTGGAATAGATCACCGTGCCGTCGAGCTTGACGATGATCGCATCGACGTCATCGATCCGATTGTAGATTTCCATGGCCTTTTCCGGGCCCAACACGAACGCGGTCTTGGACAAGCCGTCGGTACGGGTGGCATTCGGACCGATGACCGTGGCGCTCAGCACCTTGCTCGCGGAATGGCCCGTGCGCGGATCGATGATGTGATGGTAGCGCACGCCGTTTTCCTCGAAGAATCGCTCGTAATCGCCCGAGGTCGAAATCGCTGCGTCGGCCAATGGAATTCGAGTGATCACTTCCCCTTCGCCCTTTCTCGGATCGCGAATTCCGACCATCCAGGGCTTGCCGAATCGATCTCCGATAATGCGGCTGTCGCCGCCGGCCGAGACATAGGCGCGGGTGAAGCCTCGCGCTTTCAAAATCTCTATGCCTCGGTCCACCGAGTAGCCCTTGGCGATGCCGCCCAAATCGATGCGGACCCCTGGTTGCGAAAATTGCACCGTCTGGTTCTTGGGATCGAGCAGGACGTGGCGAAAGTTGACCGCCGGCAACGCCTTGTCGATTTGCGCTTCGTCCGGATGGATGTGTTTACGAAAGTCATACAGATAGCCGACGCTGGCGTAAGTGATGTCGAACGCGCCGTCGGTGATGACCGAGTACTCCTTGGCGGCGGTCAGCAAATCGAACAGCTCTTTGCTGATCTGCATGGGGCCATCCGCGGCCTTGGCGTTGACCAGGGACACTTCGCTGGTGGGCTTGTAGGTGCTCATCGAATCATCGATGTGCCTCATCTCCTCGAGCACCGCGTCGATCGCCGGATCAGCCTTCGTCTCATCATCCGCCCATAATTCGACGGTGATGCGCGTGCCCATGATGCCGTCGGTGACGCGTCGCATCCAATTCGCCTGTGCCGGCGCGGCAAGGCATACGAATGCCGCCAAGTACACGGTGTTTTTCAGTATCTGCAGCCTCATGAGCGTAGCGTAGCCGTTTCTGACGGCGCCGGGAATGGAAGTACGGTGCTCAGCGCGAGACTCGCACCCTGCGCCATTGCATGATCACCAGAGCGCTGCCCACCATGCCTCCCAAGTGGGCAAAGTGCGCAACTCCCGAGAGCGTCCCGGTGACTCCCAGAAAAAGTTCGACCCCCGCGTAGAGAGTTGCAAATACCCATGCCGGCATGGGGATGGGCGGAATCAAGGGAATGACTTTGCGCTTCGGGAACAGAAAGGCATAAGCGAGGAGAAGGCCGAACACCCCGCCTGACGCGCCGATGGTCGGGGCCGGCGGCGCGTTGAACAGAGCGGGTATGAAGAGTTGGCTGAGGGCGGCCGTAACCACGGATGCGAAGTAGCATGCAATCAGGCGGCGCGGCCCGACATAACGCTCGATTTCGGCGCCGAACATCCACAAACCCAGCATGTTGAACAACAGATGCGTGATGTTGTCGGTACTATGCAAGAAAGCATACGTAACGATTTGCCAGAGGTGAAAATACGACCGGCCGTCGATGGGCTGAAGCGGCCACAGCGCGAAGAGATCATCCAAGGCACCCTTCGACAGGCTCTGCAGGATGAACACCAGCACGTTGGCGGCGACCAATGATTTGACGGCGGAGAATCTCATGTCTGACTGCATTCTACCCGTGATGAAAGCGCAATCCTCGTGAAAGCGGTTTTTCTGGACTACGACACCGTCTCGAACGGCGATCTCGACGTGTCCGCCCTGAGCGCGGCCGTCGACGATCTGGCTCTGTGCCAGTCGGACGATGCCAAGACCGCCGAGCGCATCAACGATGTGGAAGTCGTATTGTTGAACAGGGTCGAGTTGTCGCGCGAGTTACTCCGGGGCGCTCCCAAGCTCAAGCTGGTTGCCGTTGCCGGCACCGGCACCAACAACATCGATGTCGTCGCGGCGCGGGAAATGGGGGTGGCCGTGTGCAATGTGCGCGGCTATTGCACCTCGTCGGTCGTGCAGCACGTCTGGGGGCTGATTTTGAGCCTCACCCAGCACGTATCGGACTATGCGCGGCAGGTGGGCAACGGCTCGTGGAGCCGGAATGAGATGCCCCCCGGCCTTCACCACCCGATCCGCGAACTCGACGGGCGCATCTTCGGCGTGGTTGGCTGGGGTGAATTGGGCCGCGGCGCCGCGCGTGTGGCGGAAGCCTTCGGCATGCGCGTCGTCATCGCCAACCGCCGTGGTGAGAGCCCGAGGCCTGACCGGGTGGAGCTGGAGCAGCTGCTCGCCATGTCGGATATCGTTTCTCTGCACTGTCCGCTCAATGACTCGACGCGCAACCTGATCGGTGCACGCGAGCTTGATCTCATGAAATCCGACGCGCTGTTGATCAACACGGCTCGGGGTGCATTGGTAGACGGCCGCGCGCTTGCCGCCGCACTCAGAGCGGGCCGGCTCGGCGGCGCGGGACTCGACGTCCTGCCGCAGGAGCCGCCCCGGGACGATGACCCCTTGCTCGATCCGGATATACCGAACTTGCTCCTGACTCCGCACGTGGCATGGGCAGCGCGAGAAGCCAGGCAGCGCTGCCTCGATGAGATGGCAGCCAATATCCGCGATTTCACCGGTGGGGGACGCCGCTCACGGGTCGTCTGACGGCCCGCCTATCCGCCACGCGGGGGCCGTGGCGGCGCTGCGCGCTCAGCCCCTGGCTTGCTTCTTTTCCTTCTTTGCGGCGCGCTTCTCTTCCAGTGTCTTCGCCGGCTTCTTCTTCTCTTCTTTCTTTCGATCCATGCCCTTGCTCATGATTCACTCCTCATTCATTCAACCCATGGACATCATATCTTGGCGTTGCGCCGGCTCAACATTTTGCGTTCGGCAGGCCGGCCGGGATGCCGGCCGGCCGTATCACGCGGCGGCTTGGGAGGCTTCTCGCTGACCCGGCTGATGCGAAGCTCGCGGCCCACCACACGCACCTTCTGCAAATCTTTGAATACCTGCTTCGGCATGCCTTCGGGCAAGTCGACGAAGCTATGATCCTCCCGAATATCCACCCGGCCGATATGCACGCCCTCGATGCCCGCCTCGTTGGCAATGGCGCCGACGATGTTGCCGGGCTTGATTCCATGTACTGACCCTACTTCGATGCGAAAAGTTTCCATCGGGCTGGCGGCGGATTTGGCGCGGGGCTTGCGCGTGCCGTCGACCGCGGGAAGCGTGTTCGCGGCGCGCGATCGGTCCGGCGCACGCCGGCTCTCGGGCGCGTGATCACGCGGCTCGCGCGGTTCGCGTTCGCGTTCGCGCTCGCTTGCCCGGGGCGGCCGGTCGTCGCGCCCGCCGGTCGCCCGCTCGGCCGGAGGATGCGCGTCCGCAGGCCGCTCCGATTTGCCCGTGAGCAATAACGGCGTCGCGCCCTGCGACAAGCTCGCGAGCGCGGCGGCGATGTCGATGAGCGGCAGACCGGATTCTGCCTCCAATTGCTCCAATACCGCCCGGAACGCCGTTGCCTCGCCCTTGGCAATCGTCTCGGTAACCCGCTGTTTGAATTTCGTGATTCGCAGCGCGTTGACCGCGTCGACCGTCGGCAGGTTCATCGGCTCGATGACCTGGCGTGTGGCGCGCTCGATGGCGCGCAGCATATTGCGTTCCCGGGGGGCGATGAAAAGTATCGCCTCGCCCTTGCGCCCCGCCCTGCCCGTACGTCCGATGCGATGCACGTAGGACTCGGTGTCATACGGCACGTCGTAGTTCACGACATGCCCGATGCGCTCGACATCGAGGCCGCGTGCAGCCACGTCGGTGGCGACCACGATATCGATTTGGCCGGCCTTGAGCCGCGCAACGGTGCGCTCACGCTGAGGCTGGGGTATGTCGCCGTTGAGCGGAGCGGCGGCAAAACCCCGCGCCTCGAGTTTTTCTGCCAGCTCGACCGTCGACTGCTTGGTGCGGGTGAATACCAGCATGCCGTCGAAGGTTTCGGCCTCGAGTATCCGCGTCAGCGCGTCCAGCTTGTGCATGCCGCTGACCATCCAATACCGCTGACGGATATTGGTCGCGGTGCTCGTCTTGCTCTTGATGGTGACTTCGACGGGCGAGCGCAGGTGTTTGGACGCTATGCGGCGAATCGGGGCGGGGATGGTGGCGGAAAACAATGCCACCTGCCGCTGCGGCGGCGTCTGTTCGAGGATGCTTTCGACGGCATCGACAAAGCCCATGCGCAGCATTTCGTCGGCCTCGTCCAGGACCAGCATCGTCAAGCCGGTGAGCTTCAGCGTGCCGCGGTTCATGTGATCGATGACCCGTCCCGGCGTTCCGACGACCACGTGAACGCCGCGCCTCAAGGCATTGAGTTGCGGCTGGTAGCTTTGGCCGCCGTAAATCGGCAGCACGTGAAAGCCTTTGAGATGCGCGGCGTACTTCAGGAACGCCTCGGCTACTTGCAAGGCAAGCTCCCGGGTGGGCACCAACACCAGGACCTGCGGCTCGTGCTTGGACAGATCGATGCGCGTCAACGCCGGCAAGGCAAAGGCGGCGGTCTTGCCGGTGCCGGTCTGGGCCTGTCCCAGCATGTCGGCTCCCGACAGCAGCACGGGAATCGTCATGGCCTGAATCGGCGAGGGAGCCTCATAGCCAACATCGGTCAAAGCGCGGAGCACGGGCTCCGAAAGCGCAAGATCACGGAAGCTCGTCGAGCCCGGACTTTCGTCCGCAGGAACTGCACTCATAAAAATCGC
Source organism: Steroidobacteraceae bacterium (assembly GCA_036498345.1). Lineage (GTDB taxonomy): Bacteria > Pseudomonadota > Gammaproteobacteria > Steroidobacterales > Steroidobacteraceae > Bog-1198. The sequence continues at coordinate 17,301 of DASYFQ010000202.1, read as the reverse complement.
CTAGGAGTAAGGAGCAGCAAGTCTAGCGGTTTGACGCGGTATTGCTACCATGTCGGTCATGGGACGCATATTCGAAGTCAGAAAACATGCGATGTTTGCGCGCTGGAACCGCATGGCAAAGCAGTTCACGCGCGTGGCCAAGGATATCGCTATTGCGGTGCACGCGGGCGGCCCCGACCCCGCCGCGAACCCGACGCTGCGCCGGGTGTTGCAAAATGCGCGCGCCGTTAACATGCCCAAGGACAAGACCGACGCGGCGATTCGCCGCGCCTCGGGTAAGGAGGCGGCCAACTATCAGGAAATCATCTACGAAGGTTACGCGCCGCATGGGGTCGCATTGCTGGTCGAAACCGCGACCGACAACCCCACCCGCACCGTGGCCAGCGTGCGCAATATCTTCGCCAAGGGCGCCGGCAATCTCGGCACCACCGGCAGCGTCAGCTTCTTGTTCAAGAAAATGGGCGTGTTCCGCTTGGACCCCGGCAGCGTCAAGGATCAGGACGAACTCGAGCTGGATTTGATCGACTGGGGTCTCGAAGAGATGGGCGACAGCACCGGAGATAAAGGCGAGCCGCAACTGGTGATTCGCGGCGCCTTCAATGATTTCGGCAAATTGCAGGAGGCTCTCGAACGACGCGGCATTACCCCGCTGTCGGCCGAGCACGAATACATCTGCGCCGTGCCGGTCGAACTGCCGGAGGACCAGGCAGCCGAGGTCCTGAGCTTGATCGACAAACTTGAACAAGACGACGACGTGCAGAAGGTCTTCCATTCCCTGGCGTGATTCAGCTCTCTTAAGCATCGTTCATGCTGTCATCCCTCGCCGGCCGCTCGCGTTGTTCTCTAAGGAGACGCACGGTCTCGAGGAGAAGGCCCATGAAGAAGCTATTTAAGTTATTGATTCCGCTTAACTTAGTGGCGGTTGCCATGACCGGCTGCGTGGTCGCCCCGGCAGGCTACTATTATCACAGAGGCTATTACGGCCCGCGCGTGGCGGTGGTGGCGCCGGTAGTCGTGGTGCGGCCGTATCGGTAAGCTCTGCGGCGGTCGTTTTTTTGCGGTGGATCATGGCGACTCACGCGTTTCGCATCGTCAACGTCTTCACTCACCACGGTGGTGCCTTGACCGGTAATCCCCTGTGTGTGTTCGAAAATGCCGCCGGGCTCGACACCGGGATCATGCAGGCGCTGGCCCGGCAGTTCAATTTATCCGAGACGACGTTCATTCTGCCCTCCTCGCAGACCTCACAGGCGTCGCAGGCCGACGCGCGCGTGCGAATCTTCACGCCGACCTACGAAATGCCCTTCGCAGGACATCCGACCCTGGGCACGGCCCACGTGTGCCGCGCGCTGGGTTTGGGCCGGGATTCGCTGCGCCTGGAAATGCAGGCCGGCGTGATCGCCGTGCGCGCGCAGGCAGACCGTTGGACATTGACCGCCCCGGCGCCGATATGGCGGGAAGTCGAGGAGTCCCGCGGCGTCTTGGCCGAGGCACTGGGGGTGGATGAGCACGACATCGGCGAGCGACCCCTGTGGATCAAGTCGGGGAAGGAGCAATTGGTCGTGCCCCTCACCTCGGCGGAGGCCGTACGGCGCGTGGCGCCGCAGCCGCAGGCCTTGCGTAAGATTCGCAGCGAGGACGGCATCAGCATGGCCTATGTGTTCAATTTGAACAGCCCCCGGACCGCCCTTGCTCGTTTCTTCTTCCCGCAGGGCGCTGCGATTCTCGAGGATCCCGCCACCGGATCCGCGACCGCGAACTTCGGCGGCTGGTGCTTGGCGATGCAGCTGACGCTGCCGGTAGACTTGCAGATTTCGCAGGGCGAATTCGTGGGCCGCCCGTCCAGCCTTTATTTGCAGGTGAACGCACGCCGGGAGATCTTGGTCGGGGGCGATGTACTCGAGCTCGGCCGCGGCACGGTCAATCTCGGCTAGCGTTGAGCGAGCGGCTCGTGATTGATGATGGCATGAGCCCAGTGAACGACCGGCTGCAGTCGCGGCGACACCAAGGAAAGCGCCTTGGCGAAATCGACCCAGCGCGCTTCATGATGCTCCGGCATGCCTAAGTCGGGATTGACGGGCAGCAGGACCTGCGTCTCCTTGCTGCGCGCAATGTAATAACGGGAAATCTTGCCCTTGTTGTAAGGACCCGTTTCCATGAACGCCAACCCCCAGTCGAATGACAGATCGTCGAGCGTCGTCTCCTCACGAACTTCGCGCAGGGCGGCGTCGATCGGCTCCTCGCCCGCCTCGACCAGTCCCTTGGGGAAATCCCAATTGCGATAAGCGCGCAGCAACAGAAACTTGAGTTTCCGTTCCGCCACGCTCACCACCACGACGCCCGAGGACAATCGATGAGGCGCAGCCGTGGCACACATAGTAGCTCTCCTCTCCTAAGGGCGGTGCCCGCCGCCGGCGCCGTATGACCCCTACGCGGCTGCGGACATGGGCGAGCGGATCAGATGGTCGAAGGCGCTCAATGAAGCCTTCGCCCCCTCACCCACCGCAATGACGATTTGCTTGTAGGGTACTATGGTGCAGTCTCCAGCGGCGAATACTCCGGGCACCGATGTCTGGCCGCGCGCATCGACCTCGACCTCCCCGTGCGGCGAGAGCTTGACCGTACCCTTCAACCAGTCCGTGTTCGGCACGAGTCCGATCTGGACGAACACGCCGGCGAGTTCCACCGTATGGAGGGCGCCGCTCTGCCTATCCTTGTAGGTGAGTCCGTTCACGCGCTCGCCGTCGCCGGTCACTGCGGTGGTTTGCGCACCGGTGATGATGGTCACGTTGGGCAGGCTTCGCAGCTTGGCCGTCAGGACCGCGTCGGCGCGCAAGCGGGAGTCGAACTCGATGAGCGTGACGTGGCTGACGAGTCCGGCGAGATCGATTGCCGCCTCGACGCCGGAGTTGCCGCCGCCGATCACGGCGACTCGCTTGCCCTTGAACAGGGGGCCGTCGCAGTGCGGACAATAGGCGACTCCCCGGTTGCGGTATTCGCGCTCGCCGGGCACGTTGATTTCGCGCCAGCGCGCGCCCGTCGCAATGACCACCGTCCGGGCCGTCAGCGCTCCTCCGCCGGCCAATTTCACTTCGATCAGATCGCCCGGAATGAGCGCCTCCGCGCGTTGCATATTCATCACGTCCACGTCGTACGTGGTGACGTGCTGCTCGAGCCCGGTGGCCAATTTATGGCCCTGGGTCTCCTTCACCGAGATGAAATTCTCGATGCCGACGGTGTCGAGCAGCTGCCCGCCGAGGCGTTCGGCTGCAATGCCGGTGCGGATGCCTTTGCGCGCCGCATAGATCGCCGCCGCCGCGCCGGCCGGACCGCCGCCGACCACCAATACGTCGAAGGGCGCCTTGTTGCGGAGGCGCGCACCCTCGCGCGCCGCGGAACCCGCATCGAGTTTGGCGACGATTTCCCCGAGTTCCATGCGGCCCTGCGCGAAAGGCTGGCCGTTCAGAAACACGGCCGGTACCGCCATGACTTGGCGCCGCTCAACCTCGTCTTGGAACACGGCGCCGTCGATCATGGTGTGGCGCACTCTCGGATTGAGCACCGCCATCAAGTTCAGCGCCTGGACCACGTCGGGGCAGCTTTGGCAACTGAGTGAAACGAAGGTTTCGAAATGGTAGTCCGCGTCCAGCTTCCGGATCGTGTCGAGAAGGCCAGGATCGGCCTTCGGCGGATAGCCGCCGGTCTGCAGCAAGGCGAGCACCAGGGAGGTGAATTCATGGCCCATCGGCAATCCGGCGAATCGCACCCGGGATTCGGTGCCGGGTTGACGCAGCGCGAACGAAGGCTTCAGTTGCGCATCGTCCCGGCGCGCATCGATGCTGACCAGATCGGACACCGACTCGATGTCGGTCAACAATTCGAGCATTTCGCGCGACTTGTCGCTGTCGTCGAGCGATGCGACGATTTCCACCGGCTGCGAAATCCGCTCCAGGTAGCTTTTCAATTGAGTTTTCAAATTGCTGTCGAGCATGGCGTCATCCAATAACAAAGTCAGCTGCCGTGGGCGGCCCCGGTCGGACGCAAAAGCATCGACCGGGACCGCGCGTTTTCACGATCGGTCAATACCCGTCAAATCTTGCCGACCAAGTCCAGGGACGGGGACAGGGTCTCGGCGCCCGGAGTCCACTTCGCCGGACACACTTCGCCCGGATGCGCGGCAACGTACTGGGCGGCTTTTACTTTGCGCAGCAGTTCCTTCGCGTCGCGTCCGATTCCATTGTCATGCACTTCCATGATTTTGATCTTGCCGGCGGGATCGATGACGAAGGTACCCCGCAGTGCCAGGCCTTCTTCCTCGATCAGAACCTCGAAATTGCGCGCGAGCGTCGCGGTCGGATCGCCGACCAGCGGATATTGCACTTTCACGATGGTGTCGGAGGTGTCATGCCACGCTTTGTGAGCGAAATGCGTGTCAGTGGAGACGCCATAGATTTCGACGCCCAGTTTCTTGAATTCGGCGTAGTTGTCCGCCAGATCACCGAGTTCGGTGGGGCAGACGAAGGTGAAATCGGCAGGGTAAAACACCACCACGGACCATTTGCCCTTGAGTGTGTCCTGCGTTACCGGCACGAACTTGCCGTTGTGGAAGGCGGTGGCCTTGAAGGGTTTGATTTCAGTATTGATCAGAGACATTGAATTGATCCTCGAACGAGTTTAGATATGGAAACGCATCGTAACAGCCGTCCACTCATTAGTGAATTGAATAATAACGATGATTTTGATAGAGTACGTCTATTGCTATCCTTAGCCTCAATTGGGACGCGGCAATGAATCTCAAGGATCTCAAGTATTTGGTCGCGCTGGCCGACACGGGCCATTTCGGCAAGGCCGCCGAACGTACCTTCGTGAGCCAGCCCACGCTGTCGGCCCAGCTCAAGAAGCTCGAGGACTACCTGGGAGTCAAGCTGGTCGAGCGCCAACCGAAGAATGTGCAGCTCACCGAAGTCGGCAGGCAAGTCGTGATACGCGCTCGCCGGATGCTCGATGAGGGCGACGAAATAGTCGCCCTCGCGCACAACAACACCGATCCTTTTGCCGGGAAACTGAAAGTGGCCCTGATTCCCACGATCGGTCCGTATTTACTGCCGCGGGTAATGCCCAAACTTCGCAAGGCGCTCCCGCACTTGAGCCTCATGCTGTATGAATACCAAACGGAACCGTTGCTGAAGAAGTTGCGTGACGGCGAAGTCGATCTTGGGCTGATGGCGCTCCCCGCTCCGCCGGACGGCATCGAGTCGCGCAAGCTGTACGAGGAGGATTTCACCGTTGCGCTGCCGAACAACCACCCGCTCAGCGCCAAATCGACCATCAAGGTGCAGGATCTGAAGGGGCATACGCTGCTGTTGCTGGAGGATGGCCACTGCCTGCGCGATCAAGCCTTGGAGGTGTGCAGCCGGGTCGACATCCGTGAACCCGAGGATTTCCGCGGGACCAGTCTGGAAACTCTGCGTCAAATGGTGGTTGCCGGCCTCGGCATCACATTGCTGCCCGAGCTCGCGGTGGAATCGCCGTTCGGATCCCAGCGCGGTCTCGCCATTCGGCGATTCGCCAATCCCGCGCCGTCCCGCGTCGTCGGCGCGGTATGGCGCAAATCCAGCACTCGCGCCCCCGTCATCACCGCAGTATGCGACGCCGTGGACCGGGTCATGGCGGGCAAGGCGTAGCGTTCAAAGCGGCAAATCGTGACGGCCGTCTCGGCCTGCGCTCGGCTCGGCGGCGTCTGGGCGGGCCATTTGCCGATCGTTTCACATATTCCGTGCGTGGGACGCGTCATGATGAGTTTCCAAAGGAATGCTCGAATGAACGCCCGCACTGTTTCACAAGGAAATCCGCAGACCGCGCCGCCGCGCTTCGATCGCAAGTTCATCGAAGATCACAGGCTCGTCGAGCGCTATCTGGAGAACAAGCTGCCGTTCAAGGGCGCGCGCGATCTGGAAAATTGGTGCCGCGCGCATCCGGACTACCTGACTGAACTCCAGTTGTCCGAGCGCGCTCAGACGAGCCTCAAGCTCCTCGAAGCCAGCGGCCAGCCGGTGGATTTGCGCGAGCCGCAGCCGCCATGGTGGAAAACCACCTATGTCCTGATCGGCCTCTGCGTGGTCGCCGCCTTGAGTCTGATCGCGTTCTGGGCGTTGCTGGGAAAGTACGTGCTGCTGCGCGGCGAACTCGACGACACGCGCAACGTGATGAATCAGGGTTCGCTGGTGCAGCCGGCGACCACCAGAGAATTACACGTGAGTCCGGACCGCGTTGCGGGCATCGACCGGGCGCGGATTGTGGTCACCCGCGCAGCGCCGCAGCTGATGGATGTGCACATCGATCTCGGCTACACGGACAAGCTGGTGCAATTCCGCCTGTTCGCCGACAAGAAAGATCAGGGACGCGCGCTGGTCTTGAATAATTTGCTCAAGGACTCGAACGGCGAATTGCGCGTGACGCTCAACTCCACGGGGCTTGCGGCCGGCATCTACAATGTGAGGATCGAGGCGCTGCCATTTCGCGGCAGTCCCATTCCGATCGGCTGGCTGATCCTCGACGTGCGTTGAGTATCGAGCTCAGTCGTCGCGCAAGGTGTGAATGGGCGGCGTATTGACCACGCGCCGCGTCGCGAGGGTGCCGCTCAAACCGACGAGGACGGTGCCGCAGACCAAGCCGACTACCCACACCCAGGGGTCTAGCGTGTACTGCAGCGAAAACAAACGCCGCGCCAATACCCAGCCGATTCCCGTGGCGCCGAAAGCCGCCAGCGTGCCCGAGAGAAATCCCAACGCGGAAAATTCGGCGGCGACACCCTGCAACACCGTGCCGCGGCTGGCGCCCAAGGTGCGAAGCATGGCGCTTTCATAGCGGCGTTCGTCTCGTGTGGACTGCACTGCCGCCAGCAGCACGACGATTCCCGCCGCAAGCGTGAACACAAAGACATACTGTACGGCCAGAGATGCGCGATCCATGATGTCGCGGATTTGCTTCAGAATGGCATCGACGTCGAATACCGAGATCGTCGGAAACTCACGTACCAGATCCGCCAATGCCGGCCGCTGCAACGGGGTCAGAAACACGCTGGTCATGTAGGTGCCGGCCGCGCCATCCAGGAGCCCGGGCGGAAACACGAGAAAGAAGTTCGGCCGGAAGCTGTCCCATCGAATCTTGCGGATGCTGGCTACTTTCACGGTCAGCGGTTCTCCCGCGACATCGAAGCTGAGCGTATCGCCCAATTTCAGGTGCAAGGCGTCTTGATATTCGGTCGATATGGATACCAGGGGTTTGCCCGCGTCCGCGCGCGTCCACCAGGAGCCGGCGATCAATTGATTGTCGTCCATCAGACCGGCGGACCAGGTGAGGTTCTGCTCCCGTTCCAAGAACCCGCGCCCGGAATCGTCCTGCAATTTGATCGACTCGCTCGGCCGCGAATTGATGGCGGTGATGCGCGCACGCACCATGGGAAACATGGCCGGCTGCCCGAGCCCATGCGCTTGCAGGAAGTCCTGCAAGGATTGGCGCTCCTCCGGGCGGATATTGATCAAGAAATTGTTGGGCACATCGGCGGGAAGGCTGCGGCGCCAATCGGCGAGCAGATCCCCGCGCACCACCGCCAGCAGCAGCAGCACCATCAGGCCCAAGCCAAAGGCGACGATTTGCACCACGCTGCCCCCGCCGCGGCGCGAGACGTTGGCAAGCCCGTAGCGCCATGCGACTCCCACGCCGCCGCGCAGCCGGCCCGTGAGCCGCACCAGGCCGTAACCCGCCAGCGTCAGTACCACACCCACCCCCAGCACGCCGGCGAGGACGGAGAGCACCAATTCCGTGTCGCGCACCAAGCTCCACAGGATCGCGAACAGCGCCGCGAGCGCCAGCAAGTAGCTCGAGCCATAACGCAGCGGCGGCGCGCTCACACTCTTGCGCAGCACGCGGGCCGGTGGAGTGCTTTTCAGCTGCAGCAACGGCGGCAACGCGAAGCCGATGAGCATGGCCAAGACGGTGACCAGCGCGATGGGCAGCGGCGCGAGCGATGCGGCGGGCAGTTCAGTGCGAATGAGATCGCGCAATAGCCACGCAAGACCTTCTTGCGCGAGATACCCCAGCAGCGCCCCAATGGCCACGGCGAAGACTGCCAACAGGGTCAGCTCGATGATCGAAATCGCCAGCACGAATCCCTGTGAGGCTCCCATGCACTTCATCAATGCCACGGTATCGATGTGCCGTGCGGCGTAGCGTCTGGCGCCCATCGCCACGGCCACCGCGGCCAGCAACACCGACGCGAGGCTGGCCAAATTGAGAAATCGGCTGGCGCGATCGATGGCGGAGTTGAGCTGCCGGCTCGATTCATCGACCTCGCGCAAACGCTCGCCGGGCGCCTTGGTCGACACCAAGTACTCGTGAAAGTCGGCTATCGCGGCCGCGGGCCCGGCGAACAGGGCGGCGAAGGTCACCCGGCTGCCGGGCTGAATCAGCTGAGTCGATGCGACATCGTCATAGTTGAGCAGCGCGGCGGGTGCGAGATTCACGAAACCGGTGCCCTGATCCGGGCGGTAATCGAGCACCTGTGTCACTCGAAACGAGGCTGCGCCGATCCGGAGAGGCGCCCCGAGCTCGATTTTCAATTGGGCGATGATGCGTGCATCGATCCACACTTCGCCGCGGCCGGGTATGCGGTCGGTGGTGCGTGCGACTCCGAAGGGCGTGTCCGCGATGCGGATGTGGCCGCGCAGCGGGTAGCTCGCGGTCACTGCATTCAGCGCCGCCAGCTGATTCAAGGGTCCGCTGAATATGGCGGTCGGAAAGGACAGCATTCGGGCACTGCGGAGGCCCCGGGCCTGCGCCTGGGCGAAATAGCGCTCGGCGATGGGACGGGGAGATTCCAGACGCAGATCGGCGGCGAGCACCTCGGCCGCTTGCGCGCGCACCCCTTGCGAAATGCGGCCGGTAAAGAAACCGACGGCCGTCAGGGATAAAACCGCCACCGTCAGCGCCAGCAACAGCACCGAGAGCTCGCCGGATTTGAGGTCGCGCCATAAGTTGCGCAATGCGAAGCGCACGACTTGCATCAGTTCACCGTATGACCGGCGTCGAGTTCGAGAATGCGGTTACAGCGCCCTGCCAACGCTCGATCATGCGTAACCAGCACCAAGGTACTGCCGGCACTGCGGTTGAGGTCGAACAACAAGTCCGTTATGCGTTGCCCGGTCGACGTATCCAAATTGCCCGTGGGCTCATCCGCAAACAGCACGGCCGGACGCGTCACGAAGGCGCGTGCGATCGCCACGCGCTGCTGCTCGCCGCCCGACAACTGCTTGGGGTAGTGCGCCAGGCGCGGGGTCAAACCGACCTGCGCAAGCGCGTTCACGGCCACCTGCCGCGCATCGCGGCTTTGCCTGAGTTCCAGCGGCAACATGACATTTTCAACCGCGGTGAGCGACGGGATCAAATGAAATGACTGGAAGACGAATCCCACGTGCTTGCCCCGAATGGCGGCTCGACCGTCTTCGTCGAGCAGGGTTATATCGACCCCGGCGATCAGCACTCGACCGGTGCTCGGAGAATCGAGTCCGGCGAGCAAGGCCAGCAAGGTGGACTTGCCCGCGCCGGAAGCACCGACGATCGCCAAAGTCTCGCCCGTTCGCACACTGAGGCTCACATCGGCGAGAATGGTCAGCTGCCCTTCCGGGCTTGCCACGGTCTTGGATACATTGTTCGCTTCGAGAACGATTTGATCTTGCATTGAGGAGCGCCTGTGAAACGGCTTTTGATCCTATTCGTGTTGGTTGCTGCATGTGTCTCGGCCAAAGCCGAAGCACCGGTGATTCTCGTGTTTGGCGATAGCATCAGTGCCGGCTACGGGCTGGCGCGCGTAGAACAGGGCTGGGTGGCGTTGCTGCAAACGAGGCTCAAGGAACAAGAGTACGGTTACCAAGTCGTCAACGCCAGCGTCAGCGGCGAGACTACCGCGGGCGGACTCGCGCGCCTGCCGAGGGCCCTGATGCTGCATCAACCCAAGATTGTCATTTTGGAATTGGGCGGCAACGATGGCTTACGAGCGCTGCCGATCGCGCAAATGCGCGCCAATTTGGTGCATATGATCGACCTCTCGACCGCGGCCGGCGCCAAAGTATTGCTGCTGGGTATGCGGATGCCGCCCAATTATGGCCCCGACTTTACGGAGCAATTCCGCTCGTGTTACAGCGATGTGGCGCGCGACAAAAAACTGCCTCTGGTGCCCTTCCTGCTGAAGGACATAGCGCTGTCCCCTAATCTCATGCAAGCCGACGGAATTCATCCCGACGAACTCGGGCAGCCCCAATTATTGGCCAATGTCTGGCCGTCGTTGCAACCGCTGTTGCGCCGCTAGCGGCGCTGCGCTCGTCGTGTGGGGCGCTGCGCTCGTCGTGTGGGCGGCGGCAGCCGCCGTCCACACTTACCCGCCGAGTAACTACTGAGCAGTCAGCCATTCGGCGACGCCGCCGTGCCTCGAACACGTCCCGGAGTGGTGCTGAGACTTGGAATAAGTACCATCCTTGCACTTCGCGGTCGCTCCCGTCGGATCGGTGTTGCTCGCGGCCGCCGTGGGGGCCGATTTCGAGGCCGACGACTTGGCGGCGCCCGGCGTAGTCGGGGCTGGCGCTGTCGCGGCAGCCGGTGCTGCGGCAGCCGCAGGCGCGTCCGAGGCAGGCTTGCCCTTCGTCGCCTTCTGCACACCGCCGTGCCCGCTGCAGGCACCACGGCCGGTGGCCGTGGAGGTCGTGCCATCCTTGCAGGTGCTGGGTGTTCCCGACGCGGCGGGCGCAGCCGGAGCGGCGGGCGCTTCGGCGGCAGGGGCCGCCGGGGCCGCTTTGGTGGCAGCGGCTTTTTGGACGCCGCCATGTCCGCTGCACGCGCCCCGCCCGGCGGCCGTGGAAGTCGTCCCGTCCTTGCAGGTGGTGGGAGCGCCGGGATCCGCCGCCAGCGCGGGCAGCGCCAGCATGAACGTCATCAATGGCACTGCCAGAAATCCGACGAGATTTGTATTTTTCATGATGGTTCGCTCCCCTGGGTTAATTCGTGTCACCGCCAAATTGTAAGCGCATTCTCGTCAAAGCCAATCTCGAGCCTCGGCCTTCAGTGAGGGGCGGCGATGGGCAGGATCGTGACTACGTTCATCACGAACGGCGTGTGCTCACGGCCGGACCCTGCCTGAAACAGTACGCCATCGACGCTGACATGTGAATTCTCAATGACGTTCTGCGGGAATTCCGCTACCCCGATCAGCTGTACGTCGTTCGCCGGCAAGCAATGATGGCTTTCGGCCGGGGCGTATATATAGGCGGTCCGATCCAGCGCCAGCACCGGCACATTGTCCACGCCACCGGCGGCCGGATAGTCGCGAAAATGAACGCGGCCGGTGAGATGGTTCTTGATGGGTTGCTGGAACAGGCATGGGCCATAGCCTATGACGCAGCCGGACATTCCGAGGCATGCACCCATGAATGCCCATCGCCAGATTCTCATCAGTGCGGCTCCATGCGATTCAGTGCGGCTCCATGCGATCAGTTTACTCCCGTCGGTCGAGAACATTGCTGGCATCGGCACCGAATGTTATACACCCGACCGAGAATCCGTTCCTTGCTCGCGCTGCGGGCGCTATCGGACGGGGTCGCGTCGACCCCGTCAACAGTTGCGCGCAGCGCATGGGGAGAAATCGGCTTGGATCGCAATTGGCTGAAGCAATACCCGCCCGGGGTGCCGGCGGACATCGACCCCGACCGCTATGCCTCGCTGCGCGACATTTTCGAGGAGGCATGCGCCCTCCATCGGCACTCGCCCGCCTTCACCAACATGGGCGCGAGCTTGAGCTATGCCCAGCTCGACGAGCTCAGCCGCGCGTTCGCCGCCTGGCTGCAGAAGAAGTCCGGCCTGATGCCGGGCGACCGTGTCGCGCTCATGATGCCCAATATCCTGCAGTACCCGGTCGCCCTGTTCGGCGCGCTTCGCGCCGGCATGGTGGTCGTCAACACCAACCCTCTCTATACCGCTCGCGAACTCGAGCATCAGCTGAAGGATTCCGGCGCGAAGGCCATCGTCATCGTCGAGAACTTCGTGCACGTGCTCCAGCAGGTGCTGCCCCGGACGGATTTGAAAAAGGTACTCGTCACCCGTATCGGCGATTTGCTGGGAGTGCCACGCGGTTTTATCGTGAATTTCGTGCTGAAGCACGTCCGCAAACAAATCCCCGCATGGAACATGCCCGGCGCGTCGACGTTCAAGAACGCCTTGGGCAGCGGACTCGGACTCAAACTCGAACCCGTGCCGCTGGTTGGGGAGGATATCGCCTTCCTGCAATACACGGGCGGCACTACCGGGGTATCCAAGGCCGCGATTCTCACCCACCGCAACATGGTCGCCAATCTGCTGCAAGCTCTCGCCTGGATAAATCCTTCACTCAAGAGCAATGAAGCGCGCGTCATCATCACCGCGCTGCCGCTGTATCACATCTTCGCGCTCACGACCAATTGCCTGGCCTTCCTCCCCTTGGGTGCCCGCAATGTGTTGATCACGAATCCGCGCGACTTCAAGGCGTTCGTAGCCGAACTGAAGAAGTACAAATTCAATTTCATCAGCGGCGTCAATACGCTTTACAACGCGCTACTGCATGCACCTGGCTTCGAGACCGTAGACTTCAGCGCGCTGCGCGTTACCTTCGCCGGCGGCATGGCCCTGCAAGGCGTGGTGGCCGACCGTTGGAAAGAGGTGACGGGGTGTATCGTGACCCAGGGCTGGGGGTTGACCGAGACCTCGCCGATCGCCACCGCCAATCCCGTCGGCCTCGATTTCAACGGGTCCATCGGCCTACCCATTCCCTCGACCGATATCTCGATCCGCGACGATGCCGGCAAGGAACTGCCGGTGAACGGCATCGGAGAGATCTGCGTATTCGGGCCGCAGGTCATGCGCGGTTATTGGAATCGGCCGGAAGAGACGGAGCAAGTGATGTTCGGCGATTGGCTGCGCACCGGCGACATCGGCCGCATGGACGACGCAGGCTTCGTTTACATCGAGGACCGAAAGAAAGACATGATCCTGGTGTCCGGCTTCAACGTGTATCCGAATGAAGTCGAAAGCGTGGCCGCCGCGCACCCGGGCGTGCTGGAAGTCGCAGCAGTCGCGCAGCAAGATGAGAAGTCGGGCGAAGTGGTCGCGCTATTCGTGGTCAAGAAGGATCCGAGCCTCACCGCGGAAGCTTTGATCGCCTACTGCCGAACCGAATTGACGGGCTACAAAGTACCGAGGCACGTGTACTTTCGCAGCGAGTTGCCCAAGACCAATGTCGGCAAGATCTTGCGCCGCGCGCTGCGCGACGAACTACGCGATGCTTCTCATGCGCTTCGCGCAACTGTCAACGGGGCCGCTGCGGCCCCGCCCGTTCGTCAAGTTTCGGAGCGCAAGGCCTGACAACTGTAGCCTCGGACGGTCTCGACCAGCACCGCGACGCGCTCCGGGTCGACATCGGGCGTAATGCCATGGCCCAGATTGAAGACATGCCCTACGCCGTCACCATAGCTCGCGAGCACTCGCAGCGTTTCCGCCCGCAAGGTCTCCGGCGCCGCGAATAGAGCCGCCGGATCCAGATTGCCCTGCAGCGCCACGCGGCCGTCGACCGCTTGCCGAGCCGCCGCGAGATCCGTGGTCCAGTCGAGCCCGACGGCGTCGCAGCCGATGGCGGCGATTTTCTTGACCCAAGCGCCGCCGCCCTTCGTGAACACGATGTTGGGTACCCGGCGGCCTTCGGCCTTGCGCGTGAGCGCGTCGACCACCTCGGCCATGTAGCGCAAGGAGAATTCCTCGTATTGCGCCGGCGTCAGCACGCCGCCCCAGGTATCGAACAGCATCACCGCCTGCGCCCCGGCGGCAATTTGCGCATTCAGGTACAGGATGGTGGCTTTGGCCAGCACGGCGAGCAGCCGATGAAGATCACGCGGCGCCTCGTACATCATGCGCTTGATCTGGCCGAAGGTTTTGCTGCCGCCCCCTTCCACCATGTAAGTCGCTACCGTCCACGGACTTCCCGCGAAACCGATGAGCGGCACTCTGCCGCCCAATTCGCGCCGCACCAGCGCCACCGCATCGATCACGTACTTCAACTCGCGACCCGGGTCCGGCACCCCGAGTTTGGCGATATCCGCCGCCGTGCGCACCGGATGCTCGAATTTAGGGCCCTCGCCGGCCTCGAACTCCAGCCCTAGATTCATCGCGTGCGGAATCGTGAGTATGTCCGAGAACAGAATGGCGGCGTCCAGAGGATATCGATCGATGGGCTGCAATGTGATTTCGCAAGCGATGTCGGGATTGGTGCACATGGCCAGGAAATTATTACCGGCCCGTGCCCGCGTTGCGCGGTACTCCGGCAGATAACGGCCCGCCTGGCGCATGAGCCAAATGGGCCGGCGCGGCGTCGGTTCCCGCAACAGGGCGCGCAGCAACAAGTCGTTCTTGAGTATCTCGGTCATGTTCAGGCGCTCATTTCCGGCGCTCATGTTCGCTCAGCCGGATCGAATAATCGACGATGCTCGAGAATGGCGTAGCGATCGGTCATGCCCGCAATGTAGTCCGCCACCGCGCGCGCACGTCCCGCCGGACCCTGCACCAGTTCCAATCGCGAGCCCGTCGCCTTGTGCTCGTCCGGCATCAAGGTGGGATCGTTGAAAAACACGTCGAACAGCTCGCGCACGACGCGACGGGCCTTGGCCGTCATGCGGCGAACCTTGTAATGCTTGTACACGTGTTCGCGCAAGAACGTCTTCAGAGTGTAATTGAGCTCGCGCGTCCTGTCGCTAAAGCCGATCAGCGGCCCCGGATACGATCTGACTTCGGCTATGGAGCGAACGCCGGACGCGCCGAGGCGCGCCGCCGAAGAATCGATCAAATCAGTGGCGAGGTGATTGATCATCCGCCGAAGAATTTCGTACACCTGCCGGCGACCCGCGAGCGCCGGATACTTCGCCTGCACTTCAGCGTGATATTCGTGGAACAGCGGCACCACGAGCATTTGGTCCACGGTGATGAGGCCTGCGCGGATGCCATCCTCCACATCGTGATTGTTGTAGGCGATTTCATCGGCGAAGTTTGCGAGCTGCGCCTCCAGTCCGGGCTGTTGGCGGTTGATGAACCGCTCGCCCAGTTCGCCGAGCTGAAGCGCATTGTTGTGCGAACAATGCTTCAGAATTCCTTCCCGGCATTCGAAGCTCAGGTTCAATCCGTCGAAATCCGCGTAACGCTCCTCGAGTTCGTCGACTACCCGAAGGGATTGAAGATTGTGCTCGAAGCCGCCGAAATCCATCATGCATTCGTTCAATGCGTCCTGTCCGGCATGCCCGAACGGCGTATGTCCCAGATCATGCGCGAGGCAAATCGCTTCGGACAACACCTCGTTGAGGCGCAGCGCCCTGGCGATCGTGCGCGCAATCTGCGCCACCTCGAGCGAATGCGTCAGCCGCGTTCTGTATAAATCGCCTTCGTGATTGACGAATACCTGGGTCTTGTAGACCAGCCGGCGGAAAGCCGTCGAATGCACGATGCGATCGCGGTCCCGCTGATATTCCGAACGGTAAGCGGGCTTCGGTTCCGGGTAACGGCGCCCGCGCGAGTGCTCATCGATAGCGGCATAGCCGGCGAGAGCGCTCATCCGAAATGCTCCGCCAGAGTGGCGTCCAGCGCGGCGTGCGGGTAGTCGCCCGTCACGATGGCCCGCCCCAGTTTCTGTAGCAGCACCAGACGTACCGCGCCCGCGAGCACTTTCTTGTCCATTTGCATCAATTCCAGCGCCTTGGCGGCGCCGATGCGCGGCGCCTCCGTGGGCAAACCGGCGTGCTCCAGGAGGTTGCGGACGCGGTCCTTGATGACAGCGTCGATCAGTCCGAGGCGGCAGGATAAATCGGCGGCGATCAGCATCCCTAGGCCCACCGCTTCGCCGTGCAAGTAAGTCTCGTAGGCGGTGGCCGCCTCGATGGCGTGCGCAAAGGTATGCCCGAAGTTCAAGATGGCGCGCAAGTTCCGTTCGCGTTCGTCCTTTGCGACCACGGTCGCCTTGATTTCGCAGGATCGCGCGATGGTGTAGGTCAGCGCATCGACGTCGCGTGCGAGCAGTTTGGCCATGTTGTTGGTCAGCCAATCGAACAGCAGCGGATCCCACACGCAGCCATACTTGATCACTTCGGCAAGGCCGGCGCGCAGTTCTCGGTCCGGCAGGGTGGCGAGCGTGTCGGTATCGGCGATTACCGCGAGGGGCTGATAGAACGCACCGATCAAATTCTTGCCGCCGGAATGATTGACGCCGGTCTTGCCGCCGACGGAAGAGTCGACCTGAGCGAGCAGGGTCGTCGGAATCTGCACATACCCGACCCCCCGCTGGTAGCAGGCCGCCGCGAAGCCGGCGATGTCGCCGACCACGCCTCCCCCCAGGGCCAGCACCGTGGCATCACGATTCATTTTATTGCCGACCAGCGCGTCGAACACCCACGCGGCAGTCTGCAGCGTCTTGTGCTGTTCGCCATCCGGCAATATGCATTCGGTCACCCTTCTCGAGGCAAGACTGTCCCTCAATTTCGCGAGGTACAGCTGCGCCACGGTGGTATTGGTCACGATCAGCAAGTCCCGGCCGCGAATCGACGCCTCCAGCAACGCGCGATTCACCAGCAACCCCGAGCCGATCGAGATCGGATAGCGCGAATGGCCGACGTCTACGTGAATCGTTTGCATTGCGTTGATTATACGAACCATTTCGCCCGCGCGCCTGGCTATAGCCCGTTACAGCCCCCGCAAATGACGCAGCTCTTGGCAAATCTCTTCCGCCACGAGCTGCACCCGCCGGCCATCCGTGGAAACGGTGAAATCGGCTATTTCAGCGTAGAGAACGGCCCGGCGCTGCATCAGCTCTTCGAGCTTTCGTTCAGGATCGGTGTGGTTCAACAAGGGCCGATGCCGCGCATGCCGCGTGCGCTCGAGCTGTTGATCGATCGAAGTCGCGAGGTATACCACCACGCCGCGTTCGGCGAGCACGCGGCGGTTGTCCTCCTCGATCACGGCGCCGCCCCCGGTCGCCAGCACGATCGATTCCAAGCGCGTCAGCCGCTCGATCGACTCCTTTTCACGCACCCTGAAGCCAGCCTCGCCCTCCTTCTCGAAAATGAACGCGATATCCACGCCGGTCCTCGCCTCGATATCCGCGTCGCTGTCGTGAAAGGTAAAGTGCAGGCTCCGCGCGAGGTGCCGTCCCACGGCGGTCTTGCCCGAACCCATGGGACCGATGAGGAA
>DASYFQ010000201.1:0-20508 GCA_036498345.1 Steroidobacteraceae bacterium | reverse complement strand
GTTGGCGACGGTGTTGCCATCGGGATTGAGATGCAGGTACGGCCGCAGGTATTGCTCCGTGTAGCCTGCGTCGAAAGCGCGAACGTACCAGCTGTTATTCGCATCGGGTTGATACCCCAAATCAATGCCGTAACCGTGCCGTTTGCGATGCAGGCTGTAAAAACGATAATCGATGCCGCTGATGGCCTCATAGGGGTGGGACGCGTCGTCGAAGTAGGCGGGCTCCACATCATCGAATCCGCGTTTATCGTCGTAATAGGTTGCCGACAGCACCGCTGAGAACGGCTGGTCGCTGTACGCCGTCACATCGGAACCAGAGGGCTTCCCGGGGCCGCCGAACCGGCCACCCGCGGTCACCGCCACGTCGATGATGCCGGTATGGCGCAGGGGCTCATATCCAGAGCCGACGTTTCCCTGAATGAAGGGCGCACCACCGGCCGGCGCGGTCTTCGGCGTGATTTCGATGGTGCAGCCCAGAGCTTCCGCATCCTGGCTCGGCAGGTTCGACTTGGTCACGGTGATGGCGCCCACCAACCCGATGGGGATGGAATCCAGGGTCACCGCGCGATAGCCGCCAAACGGCGAAGCGTTGTTGGTGGGGGGCAGACGCAAACCGCCGAAGGTCGTGCTATTCAAGTCGGCATCGAGCCCGCGGCAGTTGACGTAGCGACCCTCGCCCTCGTCGGTCTCGAGTGAAACACCGGGAAGGCGGCGCACCGCCTCCGCGACGCTGACATCCGGTATCTTGCGTATTTCCTCGAAGGTAGTGATGTTGACCAGGTTGGGCGCCTCGTATTGTGCTTCGCGCGCCACGGCGATGGTCGTGCGTTGGGCCATGACGGTGATGCTCTCGAGCGCGTTCATTTCGGGTCCGGCGGTTATATCCTGCTGGGTGGTTTTCCCTGCGGCCACCGTCACTTTGCGCTGGGTCGGCGATCCTCCACTGGGAGTCACGACCAGCGTATACGCACCGGGAGCGAGAGCGCTGAAGGAGTAAGCACCTTGCGCGTCGGTCTGTGTCTTCGCTCCGGTTTCCGTGATCTGCACGCGCGCGTCTGCGATCGGCTGCGAGTCGCGAGAACGCAGGACATGGCCCATCAGGTTTCCATCGTCTGCCGCAAATGTTCGCGTGGCAAAGCACTGAACCAACAGAATTGATAGCAAACTGACCGCAAACGTTATGTGTCGCACAGTGTTCTCCCGGTAGGATTCCTTCCCCCTTAAAAGGTCGAGAAGCGTCAAGAAAAACGAGCAGTCTGCAGAACCGGTGTGACAGAAATATGAAAGTAAATTGGAATTGTTTTTATCGCGGGCCTCGATATCCGGCGTGTAATTTTTTCAATCAATGGCCTAAAAATATAGGGGCGAAAGACCGGCCTCCTGCAACGCAACGCGGGCGCTGCGAACGCGGGCGCTACGAACGTGGACGCTACGAACGTGGACGCTACGAACGTGGACGCTACGAACGTGGGCGCTGCGAATGCGGGCGCTGCGGGTAGGGCCGATCTGACATCGCATCGGGCGATCACATGCTCGGGTTTCGTGGTCAAATCCTTCGTCGATGGCTTCGCCGCGCATACGGGTGGGAATTTCTGGCTGGCGCTATGCGCCCTGGCGCGGAACCTTTTACCCGAAGGGTTTGCCGCAGCGCGAGGAGCTGAAATACGCTTCCAATATTTTGTCGATCATCGAGATCAACGGCTCGTTCTACGCGCTGCAGCGGCCGGAAAGCTACGCCAAATGGTATGAGGAGACTCCGGATGACTTCGTATTTTCAGTCAAGGGGCCGCGCTATATCACCCATATGAAACGGCTCAAGGAAATTGAAAAGCCAATCGCCAATTTCTTTGCCTCCGGCCTGTTCAATTTGCGGGAAAAACTGGGCCCTATTCTTTGGCAGTTTCCGCCCAATTTTAAATACGATGAGGAACGCATGCGGGCGTTTCTCGAGCTGCTGCCGCGGGATACCGCGGCGGCTTCCGTCATTGCCCGAAAACGCGACGCCTTCATGAAAGGGCGCACGCGGCTCGGGATCGACGCGAATCGTCCTCTGCGATACGCCATAGAAATTCGCCACGACAGCTTTCTGGATCCATCCTTCATCGACCTCTTGCGCGAGTACAAAGCCGCCGTGGTGATCGCGGAAACCGCGCGGCGGTGGCCGATGATCCAAGATATAACCGCCGATTTCATTTATATGCGCCTTCACGGCGACACGGAGATATACCGCAGCGCATACAGCGATGAGGCGTTGCAGCGCTGGGCCGTGCGTATCGCGGCATGGTCGCGCGGGATGGAGCCGAGCGATGCGCGCAAGGTGGTTCCTAAGCGGGTGCCGGCCAAAAAGAATCGCGACGTGTACTGCTTCTTCGATAACACCGACGTCAAGCTGCGTGCGCCCTTCGACGCACAAACGCTGCGGAAAAAATTAGCGGTGATACGGTGAGCCCGGCCTCCGGCGAAAGTCCGAAGAATTGCCGTCGGTGCGATTTATGGAAGCACGCCACACAAGCTGTGGAGGGCGAGGGCGCCGGCTCGGCGCGAATCATGCTGGTCGGTGAACAGCCCGGCGACGAGGAAGATCTGCGCGGTCACCCGTTCGTCGGGCCGGCCGGGCGGCTGCTGGCCATCGAGGCTGCCGGGCTCGTCCGACGCGAGATTTTCATCACGAATGCCGTGAAGCATTTCAAGTGGGAGCCTCGCGGCAAGCGCCGATTGCACAAGAAGCCCGATGTGGGTGAGATCAAAGCCTGCAATATCTGGTTGGACCAGGAGATCCGATCGATACAGCCCAAGGTGATCGTCGCGCTCGGGGCTACGGCGCTGCGCGCGTTGGCCGGGAAAGCGCTTTCCGTCGAGTCGGCGCGACGAGAGCATTTGCGTCATCCGTCGGGCGCGCAGATCCTGCCCAGCTACCATCCCTCGGCCATTCTTCGCGCGGAAGGTGAGCGCGCCGAAGAGCTGCGGGGGCTTCTCATCGGCGATTTGCGGCGGGCACGCGAATGCATCGACGCAGAGGGCCGGGATGGCCCAAGTCAGGGGACCCCGCCGCGCGGGAACTGATGTCGAATTCTGTGCCGGCGTTTCGCCGGTTGCACAAGGACACGATCGTACCGCAACATGGGTGATTGATGCCTAACCGATAACCGGAGCCACCCGTGCATCGCATCCATCGCCCGGCAGGTACGCTGGGACTCGCGTGCTTGTTGACATTCCCGTTCGCCGCGGCGCATGCGGCCGAGAAACCCCACTTATTTCAATCGCCTACGCTCAGCCGGGAGCTGATCGCCTTCGGCTATGCCGGAGACCTTTGGACCGTTTCGCGCGAGGGCGGTCGCGCCGTACGTCTGACCAACGGAGTGGGCTTGGAAAGCGCGCCGGTGTTTTCGCCGGACGGCAGCACGATTGCTTTCACCGGTGAATACGACGGCAACACGGATGTGTTCACCATCCCTGCCGCGGGCGGTATTCCGCATCGCGTAACCTATCATCCTGCCCCGGATATCGCGGTCGGATGGACTCCGGACGGCAAGCAGATACTGTTTCGCTCCGCGCGCGAGGCCGCGAGCCGGTACACGCAGCTCTTTTCCGTTCCCGCCGAGGGCGGCGTGGCCACGCGACTACCGCTGCCCATGGCCCATCAGGGCCAAATGTCGCCCGACGGTTCACACATCGCTTATTCGCCGCTGGCGCCCGCCTTCGGATTCGACTACACGGCGTTCGTGTCCTGGGGAAACTACCGCGGCGGACGCGCCAGCACCATCTGGATCACCGCGCTCGCCGGCCTCGACTCGGTGGAGATTCCTCACGACCGGGCTTCCGATTTCTTCCCGGTCTACTGCGGCCGTCAGATCTACTTTCTCTCGGGTCGCGCCGGCCATATCGGGATCTTCCGCTACGATCTCGCCACGAAGACGGTTGCCGAAGCTCTGCACAACGACGGCCCCGATATTCGAAGCCTCGCCGGCGAGGGAAATACCTTGGTCTACGATCAGCTGGGAGAAATCCATCTCCTCGACACCGTCGGCGGCAAAGACCGCCGTGTGCCGATCGAGATCCAGGCGGACCTGCCGGAGGTGCGGCCCAACATCAGAAACGTGGGCATGGAGATCGATCACGCCGCGATTTCGCCCACCGGCCTGCGCGCTGCCCTAGAGGCCCACGGCGAGATTCTGACGGTGCCGGTGAAGCCGGGCCCGATCCGCGACATCACCAACACCCCCGGCGTGATGGAGCGCTCACCCGCGTGGTCTCCGGACGGGCAGTCGATTGCCTACTTCTCCGATGAATCCGGGTTGTACGCGCTTCATGTCGCGGCGCAGACGGGTGCCGTGCAGACAGGCGCCGCTGCGGTGAAGAAATTTCCACTGGCGCGGGAACCCGCCTATTACTTTGCGCCGAAGTGGTCGCCCGACTCGAAACGTATCGCCTTCCATGACAATCGCCTGAAGACATATGTGCTCGATACGGTCACGGGCCAACTCAGCGTCGTCAACGATAAGAATGTCTATGGCGGCTTTTCGGAGGCCAGCTACGATCTCGCCTGGTCGCCCGACTCCAAGTGGATTGCCTACCCGCGTTCCCTCGACAATCACCTGCACGCCTTGTTCCTCTACTCCGTCGACAGCGGCACGTCCACGCAGGTGACGGATTCCATGGGGGATGCCCGTCTGCCGGCCTTCGACCGGGGCGGAAAATACCTTTTCTACACTGCCAGCACGAATGCCGGTGCGAGTTCCGACGGACTCGACATGAGCAGCGACCTGTACGAGGTGCGATCGAGTATTTACGCCGTCGTGCTCGCCGCGGATCAAGCCTCGCCGATCGCCCCCGAGCTGGACGATGAAAAGGCGCCGGGATCAAAGCAGGCAAAGCCGAAAGACGATGGCGGCGCCCGCGCCGAGGAACCAGGCGCGGACAAGCGAACTGGACGCAAGCCGGCCGCCGTTGGAGCAGCGCCGCCCGCCGTTGGAGCGGGGCCCCCCGCCGTTGGAGCGGCGCCGCCCGCCGTCCCGCCCACCAAAGTTGATTTGACCGGCATCGGCTCGCGGGTGGTGGCTTTGGGCTTGCCTGCTGCCGCCTATGTGGCCTTGGCCGCGGGTACTCATGACAGTCTGTATTTTCTCGTGCGATCCGATCCCGGCCGATATGACGATCGCGCGGCTACGTTGAGCCGGTGGACGCAGGAGGACCGCAAGACGGAAAAACTGGCCGAGCGCATCGAGAATTTCGAACTCTCCGCCGACGGAGAGAAGATGCTCCTCGCCATCTCCAACCGCAAACCCGATGCGCCGCCGGATGCGGGGGGCGACGAGGTGCGGCCCACGTGGGTCATCGTGCCGGCGAATATCCCGATGAAATCCGGCGAAGGCTCGCTTTCATTGACGGCTCTGCAGGTGCGCGTCGATCCGGCGGCGGAATGGTCCCAGATGTACCATGAAGTCTGGCGCATCGAGCGGTCGTATTTTTATGATCCGAGTTTCCACGGCGCCGACACGCTCGCCGACGAACGCCGCTACGAGCCGTACGTTGCCTCGATCGCATCCAGAGCGGATCTCAACTATGTGTTTCAAGAGATGTTGGGGGACTTCTCGGTCGGCCACTTGCGCGGCAATGGCGGCGCCATTCCCAGGGCCCGGCGCGTACCCGGCGGTTTGCTCGGCGCCGACTACATCATTCGCAACAATCGCTACTGCCTGGCAAAAATCTATACGGGCGGGGCGTTCAATTCGCACGACAAGGCCCCGCTCGCTCAGCCCGGACTCAATCTCCATGCCGGCGATTGTATTCTCGCCATCAACGGACAGGAGTTGTGGAGTTCGGTGGATATCCAGCAGCCGCTGGAGGGTACGGCCGAACACGCCATCACGCTGCGTGTTGCCGCCGGCGGCGGCAAAGCACGCGATGTCACGGTCGTGCCCGTGCCGAGCGAGGCCAGTCTGCGTCACATCGATTGGATCGAGTCCAACCGGCGGAAGGTGGATCAGCTGTCGGACGGAAAACTCGCCTACGTATACCTGCCGAACACCGGCGCGGAGGGATTCACCAATTTCAACCGCTATTATCTCGCGCAGACGCAGAAGCAAGGAGCCATCATCGATGAGCGCTTCAATGCGGGCGGACAGGTGGCCGATTACATCATCGAGGTCATGAGCCGTCACCTCGAAGCGTACTGGTCGCCTCGATACGGCAGAGTCGAACACACGCCGAACGCCGGCATCTACGGACCCAAAGTGATGATCGCCAACGAAGTTTCCGGTTCCGGCGGCGATGCGCTTCCCTGGCTGTTCAAACAGGCCAAGCTCGGCACACTGGTCGGCAAGCGGACGTGGGGCGGCTTGGTCGGCATCAGTGAAATTCCCGTCTTGATGGATGGCGGGCACGTAACCTCGCCCAGCGTCGCCTTCTTTTCACCCAAGGGCGAGTGGGACGTAGAGAATCACGGGGTCGATCCAGATGTGGTGGTGGAGCAGGAGCCGAAAGCGGTCAGCGAAGGACACGATCCACAATTGGAGTCGGCGGTCGCGATTGCGCTGCGCGAATTGGCGGCGCATCCCATTGCTCAACCGGCGAGGCCGGCGTATCCGGATTACCACCATTAACCGCTTGCGGAGTTCGGCATGATCATTGAAATCGCGCAGTTGACCATTCGTCCGGGCAGTGAGCGGCAATTCGAGGCGGCGTTTCCCGCGGCGATCAAAGTTCTCGGCGGCAGCAAGGGGTACTTGTCGCACGAGCTGCGGCGTTCGATGGAAACGCCCAACCGCTACGCATTGATCGTGCATTGGCAGACTCTGGAAGATCACACCGTGGGATTTCGCGGCTCGCCGGCATTCACCCAGTGGCGTGGACACATCGGGCCTTTTTTCGACTCACCGCCGGTGGTCGAGCATTTCGAATCGGTATTCGGCGCGGTCTGAGGCTGCGAAGGGCTTTGCCAATGAGCATGCCAATGATTCTCAGCATCGACGACTTGCGCGAACTCGCGCGGAAGCGCATTCCGCGAGCCATTTTCGACTACGCCGCGGGCGGTGCATACGATGAACGGACCTTGTCGCGCAACACCGCCGACCTCGATGCGATGATTTTTCGTCAACGTGTCATGATCGATGTGTCCAACGTGTCGCTGGCGACGACGCTGGTGGGAACGCCCGTCTCGATGCCCTTGGCGATCGGCCCGACCGGACTTGCCGGCCTGTTCCATGCGGACGGCGAGATTCTGGCGGCGCGGGCCGCGGCGGCCTGCGGTATTCCGTACTGCATGAGCACGATGTCGATTTGCTCGATCGAGGACGTTCGAGCGGCGACCCGACAGCCGTTTTGGTTTCAGCAATACCTCATGAGGGATCGGGGCTTCAACCAGGAACTCATCGATCGGGCGGCTGCCGCGCAATGTTCCGCGCTCATGCTCACGCTCGACCTGCAGGTGCTGGGCGAGCGCCGCCGCGATCCCCGCAACGGGCTCACGATCCCGCCGCGGCTCACCCTGCGCAATGCCTGGGATGTGGCTACGAAACCGTCTTGGGCCCTCAAGGTGCTGTTCGGTAAGCGGCGCACCTTCGGCAATTTGGTTGGGCGAATCGGCGGGTCGAGCGGAGTTCGTACACTGGCGGAGTGGACCGCGACGCAGTTCGATGCGTCCGCGAATTGGCGCGACGTGGAATGGGTCAGAAGCCGCTGGCCGGGGAAGCTGATCCTCAAAGGCGTGCTCGATGCCGAGGATGCCCGTTTTGGGCTCTCCGCCGGCGCGGATGCCATCGTCGTGTCGAATCACGGCGGGCGGCAGCTCGACGGAGCACCCTCGTCGATCTCGGTGTTGCAGGAGATCGCAGCGGCCATCGACGGCCGCTGCGAGGTGCTGTTCGACGGCGGCATTCGCTCGGGGCAGGATATCGCGAAGGCCTTGGCGCTGGGCGCCCGCGGCACTTTGATCGGCAGGTCGTTTCTCTATGCGCTGGCCGCTGCCGGGGAGGCGGGCGTGACCAAAGCCATAGACATCATGCGCAATGAGCTGCGCGTGACCCTGGCATTGACCGGAACCTCAACGATC
This sequence comes from Steroidobacteraceae bacterium, assembly GCA_036498345.1. Lineage (GTDB taxonomy): Bacteria > Pseudomonadota > Gammaproteobacteria > Steroidobacterales > Steroidobacteraceae > Bog-1198. The sequence continues at coordinate 12,458 of DASYFQ010000201.1, read as the reverse complement.
GATGCCGTGGGTCCGCACATTCTGCGCATGCCGGCCTAAATCGTCGGCAGTCCGCGCCGCGGTCTGCCGCGCGGAAAGACCGCGTCGATTTTCGCCAATTCGGCCGCGCTCAATTCGACGGTCGCCGCTCCGGCGTTGTCGGCCACGTGTGCAATGCTGGACGCCTTGGGAATCGCGAACACCTCCGGGTGGCGCAACAGGAATCGCAGCGCGATCTGCCGGGGGCTGGCATGGTGGGCTTCGGCGATCTCTTGAAGCACCTTGCCTTGCTTCGTTCGCGCATCGAACGGACTGCTCGATTGGCCAAAAGGCGTATACGCGACCACCGCCGTGCCGTGTCTTTGGCACCAGGGCAACACCGCATGTTCGATCGCGCGTTCTCGCAAGTGATACAGCACCTGATTGCACGCCGGATGCCCCTTGCCCGCGATCGCGGCCACTTCATCGAGGTCCCCGACATCGAAATTACTCACGCCCCAGGATAGGATCTTACCGTCGCGCACCAAGGTGTCGAAGGCGGCAATCGTTTCCTCCAACGGATACGAGCCGCGCCAGTGAAGGAGGTAACAGTCCAGCCGATCGGTTCGCAGGCGTGCCAGCGATTTCTCGCACGCCGCGACGGTGCCGCGCATCGAGGCATTGGTCGGAAGTACCTTGGAGACCAAGAAAACCTCGTCGCGCCGACCGAGTATCGCCTCTCCGATGATGCGTTCCGCGGCCCCCGAACCATACATCTCGGCGCTGTCGATGTGGGTCAGTCCAAGATCGAGACCACGGCGCAGGGCGGCGACGGCGGAGTCAGCCGCCGACTCCTCCATTTTCCAAGATCCCTGGCCAATGGCCGCAACGCGGCGCCGGGTGGGGCCGAATGGGCGTGTCGTGCTGACGCCGCTCATGAATTGAATTCCACCAGCCGAGCGCCGAAACTCCCGAGCAATTCAGTATCCGTTTTGCCGTGGTCGGCGAGCACGCACTTGGTCAGGGCATCGGCGATGGCGGCGCTCGCGGCGCTGACGCTGACCCTGCCGGCGCCAATCGTCCGGCGATCGACGCCATGGTAATAGCCGCGGTGTTCGGCGGGCCGTGCTGCGCCGCAGACATCACTGGTGGCAAGAGCGGCATTGTTGAGTTCGACGACGCGGTCGCCAACCTTCCGATCTCTGATGACGATGGTGTGATTGCGGCCGCCGAACACCGCCAAGTCGCCGCCCGCGTTGACGAGACCGCTGTGGCAACCGGCCGCGCGGAGCGCAATGAGCGCGCGGTCCACGGCATAACCCTTGGCAATGCCGCCGAGATCGATGTGCAGCGGACGATGCGGGACCACGGATCGCAGCGCCGCGAATTCTAGATCCGTCAATCGTCCCTCAGCACCGGGCAAACAGGGATCGAAAGCTCCCAGCGACGCCCGATTCAACCGCCGCGACAATGAGAGCAACTCCCAAGTCCAGGAGTGAACGGTCAACGGCAATCCAAGCTCGCCCCGACGAATGGCGAGCAAGTCGCTGCCCGTCCGTGTGGGATGCATGAGCCTTTCCACTTGCCCGATGGCCTCGAAGGCCGCCTCGATGCCCGACATGGCGCTGTGCGCCGTGTCAGCCTCGGCGCTGACCGCAATGAAGGTTCCCATCCCGACCCGCAACCGGGATGCGCAATCAACAGTGTCGGATGTTTGCAGCACGTGAGGAGCGTCTTATGACAAGGCGTTCTTTGTAATTTAGCAGCAAATGGGTGCACAATCTTTGATCAATGGATGCCGGCACCTTGGGCGGCGACTCGGCGCCCGCGCGGCTGTCTGAATCCTACACTGCGCGGGAATAGTTCCGAGAGCAGGGAGGTCTCGAACGTGACGATGCCGGCCGTGCCGAGTGGAGACCCCAAGACCGCGCTTGTCTGGGACTTCATGCGCCTCGGATTTGCGGGCCGCGTCGCCTCGCTTGCCGCCTTCGGTTTGATCTATGCGGCCCTGATCGCCCTCGGCTTGGCTCTACGCGAAAGCTCTCAGCAACTCACCATCATCTGGCCGGCCGCCGGCTGGCTGTTCATGGCGCTCTGGTTTTCGCCGCGGCGCAATTGGATCTGGATCGTGGGTGTGCAGTTCGCCATGGAGATCTCGATCGACGTCGTGCGCTCCGAGCATTTTATCTGGCAGATGTACGGGCCCTTCGTCCTCGCCAGCTCGCTCGAAGGCTTCGTGGGCGCGCTCATCGTCAGACGGCTGATCGTGACTCCGGAAATTCCGCGGATTCGGCATGTATTGCAATTTTTGGCGGCCATTGCGCTCGGTGCCGCGGCGAGCGCGGCAGTGGGCGCCTTCGGTTCGGTGTCCGCGGGGGGTGCCTCCTACTGGCATGAATGGCAGCTGTGGTGGGCGGGAAATTGGTTGGGATCCTTATGCATCGTGCCGGCCGTGATGAGCTGGGTCGTTCGATGGTACACGCGCGAACACTCGGCTCCGGCACCGGCTGCGGGCGAGTTGGTGCTGATCGGCGGCGCGTTGCTCGGTATGACGATTTGGATGTTTTCAGCGCAGCCCGGCAATGCGGCTACGATCCTCGATCCGCCGTTCATACTGCTGGCGCTGGTGATCGTTGCGGCATTTCGCCTGCCGCCGCGCTGGTGTACGGCGTTCGCGGCCGCGGCCGTGCTGCTGGCGTCATATTTTGCGAGCCGAGGCCTGGGGCCTTTTGCGGGCGATCCGAGTCCCTTCGTGCGCGTCGGTGCCGTGCAATTGTATCTGGCGACTCTGGCCGTGATTAATTTCATGCTGACGGTGGTGCTTCTCGAGATGCGCAATACGGTGCAACTGTTGCGCACCAGCGGCGAGCGGTACCACAATTTCATCGAACAGAGTTCCGAAGCCGTGTGGCGTATAGAGCTCAAGGTTCCGATGGATCCAGACCTTCCGGTGAATGCGCAAATCGAGTGGCTGCGCGAGCATGCGTACATCGCTGAATGCAATTTGGCGTATCTGCAGTTCAACCGGTTATTCGGGCTGCCCGACGCCGACGCGCGTTTGTGGCGCGGCGACGTGCCATGGTCCGCGATTTATCTCGAACATCTCGGGAAGACTGCGCCTGCGCGCTACTCGGCGGACGGCCTGCAATTTACCTTGTCGAGCGATTCTCGCCAGTTCACCTATATTGCCGGTTTCCGCGGCGTCATCGAGCAGGGAAAGTTGGCTCGTGTCTGGTGCGTCGCGAGCGATATCACCGAACTCGTCGGGCTCAACCACCGTCTTCGCGAAAAGCAGGAACGGCTGCAGCGCTATGCGCGACAGCTGGTCGGCGCGGAAGAGCGCGCCCGGCGAGCGACCGCGGTGGATTTGCACGATGGGATAGGCCAGCACTTGGTCGGTCTTGCAATGACTCTGGATGCGGCCGCCTCACGCGCGCCGCCCGAGGTACGAATTCTGCTCGGCGAGGCCAACCATACCGTGCGCGAGGTGCAGGCGATCACTCAGCGAGTCATCGCCGATTTGAGCCCCCCGGGACTCTATGAGCTGGGATTGGAGCCCGCGCTCAAATGGCTCAGCGTGTACATGCGCGGAAAGGATAATTTGCAGGTCGAGTTGCATGTCGCCCCGGACGCTGCGGCATACAATCTCGAGCTTCGAGTGCTGGTGTTCAAGCTCATCCGCGAATTGCTGCGCAACGTGGTGAAGCATTCCGGTGTGCAGTCGGCAGTCGTCACGGTCACACAGACGCCGAGTGAACTCTGCGTGGTGGTGGAAGATCGCGGGGTGGGATTCGAGTGGCAACTCAGTTTGTTCGAGCCACGATCGGAGGGATTCGGCCTGTGGAGCGTCGCTGACCGGGTACGGGCCGCAGCCGGCGAGATGACGGTCGATACCGCCCCGGGCCGCGGGTGCCGGGTGACGGTGGTATTTCCCCACAGCACCATTAATCCGCTGATCCAACAAAATGCCCCACGCGCCGCACCGCGCGATTCAGGAAGCAGCCGGTCCGCGGCGAGCTGATTGCGTTTTTATTTTTAAATCAATGGCTTGTGCGCAGGAACAAAGGCGCCATCCGGATTGCTATCGCCGCGAAACTAAATGATAATAATTCCTATTCGTAATAGCGAACCGAGATGTGAACCATCCCTATCAAATTCCGGGTCTGATGTTAGCGGCCATGCTGCCTGTTCCCGCGGTGATCGCGGCGGACTACCTCAGCGTGGATGCGGCGCAGAAGGCGATTTTTCCGCAAGCCGACGCCTTTCAAGAAGTGCTGCTGTCGCAGACGCCCGAGCAAATGCAGGCCTTATTGGCGCGAGCCGGCCCGCAGCCGCCGCATGGGACCCTGCATATTTGGAGCGCGACGCGCGGCGGCATGCTGCTCGGGCATGTATTTGTCGACGAAGTCATCGGTCGGCAAAGCCTCATCACCTACGCGGTGGGCATCGATACCGATGGAGCGCTGCGGAACTTGGAAATCCTTGCGTATCGCGAGAGTCACGGCGGCGAAATTCGCAACGCCGCTTGGCGCGCGCAATTCACGCACCGCGACGCGCTGGAGCAATTGCGGTTCCGTACCGACATCAAGAATATTTCCGGCGCCACGCTGTCTTCGGAACACGTCACTCAGGGCGTGCGTTGGCTGCTCGCTCTATGGCAATCCGTCTTGCGACCGGCCAATGGGCCAGGCTAGGAAGGCCCGCATGCCGGCGCGCAAGCGGCTGGCTATCTATTTGCTGTTGGGCACGCTCTGGCTCTCAGGCTGTGCGTGGCTGGCATTGGATCAGTTCTTCGCATCGAGGGGTCAATTCGGCATGACGCCTCACCCTTGGGCGCCGGCGATCCTGATGGTGCACGGGATCGTCGCGATTCTCAGCATGTACCTTTTGGGTTGGGTCACGGCGCGGCACGTGCTCAGGTGGTGGCCCGGTCGATTGCGGCGCTTGAGCGGCGGCGTACTCGCCGCGCTGTTCGCGCTCCTATCGTTGAGCGGATTCGCGTTGTTCTTCGTCAGCGACGATCGGTGGCAGCATTTCGCGGCTCTTGCGCACGATGTCCTGGGGCTTGGCATTACCTTGTTTGCGATTCAGCATTGGTTCTTCGCCAGGCGCCGCGACATACGCAGTGCCGCTTCGCGGCCTTGATAGTAGCCCTGCACGACGCCCACCCGGTCGAAGCCCAAACACTCGTAGAAGATGCGCGCCGACTCATTGCGCGTGCGCAACTCGAGGTTGATGCGAAACACGCCGGCTTCGATCGCGGTCGCGGTCAGCCAACTCATGAGCTGTCGTCCAAGTCCCTGGCGGCGATGCTCCGGCGCCACGGCCAGCAGATTCAGGTGCGCCACTTCATCCCCGAAATGCATGATGGCGAACGCCGCAATTTGCCGCTCGCGTCGTGCCACGACGACCGAAGATTCGGGTCCCGAAATGAAATGCTGCACGCGCATCGGCGTCCACGACCAAGTCAGTCCCTGTTCGATCAGGTCGCGCGACATTTCCGCAATTTCGAGCGCATCCGTCACGCGCGCGAGTCCCAATGTGGCGAGTTCCGACATTCTCAATGCATCCCGGTTTTGACGGGCGGAGCCGCTCGCTGCGGCAAGCCGGCCGGCGTCGCAGGCAAACGATTCATGAGTTCCCGAATGCCCCGCTCCAATTGAGGGTCATGACCTTTCAACACCTCCACCGGGTCTTGTTCGACGACGATATCCGGATCCACTCCGTGCCCCTCGATGATCCAATGGCCATTTTCATCCGCCGTACCGAACTCTGGCACAAATACGGTGCCACCGTCGAGCAGCGGCCCGTGGTCGGTGATGCCGACCGCTCCGCCCCAGGTGCGCTTGCCGATCAGGGTTCCGATCTTCCACTGGCGGAAGGCGTACGCGAAAATATCTCCGTCCGACGCGGTGTCCTCATTGATCAATGCCACCTTGGGTCCCGGCTGCACGACGCGAGGATAGGTATCCGGCGCCTCGTGATTGCGCCCAAAGCTCGTGCCGTGAAGGGAACGCCCCAGCCTTTCGATCAACAGCTCGGAAATATTGCCGCCGCCGTTGTCGCGAATGTCGACCACCAGCCCTTCCTTCCGGACCTGCGGATACCACCATTTGATGAATTCACGGATACCGGCCTCCCCCATGTCCGGCACGTGAATGTAACCCAGGCGCCCCTGGCTCATACGATCCACCCGCGCGCGATTCTCGGTGGCCCAGGCAAGATACAACAGGCTGTTTTCGTTGCTGATCGGTTGATAGCGGATGGTGCGCGCCGCTTTGCCGTCTGCGTTGGCCGAGACACGCCACTCGACCGGCTGATTCGGCGCCGCCTGCAGCAACTCATAGGGATCGGTGCCGCCTTTGAGTTCACGTCCATTGATGGCGAGCACGTAGTCGCCCACATGGGCATCCACACCCACTTCCGTGAGCGGCGACCGGTAGTGCTCCTCTTCGTTCTGGCCGGCGAATATCTTGGCGATCCGGTAGCGGCCGGATTTGGCGTCGAGTTCGAAGCGCGCGCCCGGCAGTGCGACAAAGGGCCGCTTCGGCAGGCCCAGGTCGCCGCCCTCGATGTAGGCATGCTGGACCGTGAGTTCCGAGATCATTTCTGCGATGACGTAATTGAGGTCCGACCGAGAGCCCACGAAGTCCAGCAGTGGTTGGTACTTTTCCCGCAGCTTTTGCCAATCGTACCCGTGCATGTTCTCGACATAGAAGTAGTCCCGATAGCGGCGCCACACTTCCGCAAAAATCTCGCGCCATTCGACTGCGGGAATTCGCGTGGTCGTCATGCCCGCCAGCGACACCGTCTTGGCGTCGTCGCTCGGTCCTTTGGAGGCCGTGCCGACTTCGAAATATTTGATTTCCTTGGACGAGAGCTGAGCGAGCACGTGCTTGCCGTCGGCCGTGGCGCCCCAAGCGGTCACATCTTCCACTACGGGTTTGGCCTCGCGATCCTTGATCGAATAAGCCATCACGGCGGCTTTGACGCCCGATTCGCGCCCGTAATAAAACGGCCCATTGCGTTGGTACAGCAAGCTCTCATCGCCGGCTTCGAGATTGGTCAGATTGTCAGCCTCCAGCGGCACACGGATCGCCCGTTGCTCGATTCCCTCGAACTCGATCTTCACCGGGGTTTTCGCGCCTTCCTTGTGTTTGCCCTGACGCTTGCCTTTGCCGCCTTTGCCGGCCTCCTTATCGGCGTCGCCATCCTTGTCAGCGCCCTTCTTGACGTCGCCGGGTTCATCATCGCGTATGCCGAACGGATTCTTGGCGTCCTTGCGCAAGGTCACGGCAAAAATTCCGGTTTGCCGATCGGTGGCGAAATCGAATTCGATGGTGCTGAGCAGCGGCTGATACTCGCGGTCGCTCAGGTAATACAGCAATTCGCCGTTCGGAGCCCATGCGGGCGAGTGCGCATTGAAGAGCGGCGGCGTGATGCGCCGAGACTTGGCGTCGGCCGCCGACCACACGAACACTCCGGAAAAGCCGTTGGACTCGTTGAGCGAATAGCCGAGAAATCGGCCGTCGGGCGACCAGCGGTAATCCTGCGTCAGCTCAGCGGGATCGCGGGCGACGGTAACGCGCTGCTTGGTCGCCACTTCGATCACGTACAGCCGTCCCGTGTTGTCTGAAAACGCGATGCGCTTGTCGTCGCCTGACCATCGCGGCGCGTAATAACGCGCCTTCGATCCCGATGTCATTTGAACGGCAGGATCGTTGCCGTCCTGCGTCTGCACGTAGATTTCTTCCTCGCCGCTGCGATCGGACACATAAGCCAGACGTTTGCCGTCGCTCGACCAGGCGATTTCCCGATCGTGCGCGGACGATGACTGAGTGAGATTTCTGGTAATGCCGTGCTCCACCGGAACGGAGAAGACATCTCCCCGCGCCACGAGCCCCAAGCGTTCGCCGCCCGGACTCAAGGCCAGGCTCTCGATATTATCGGCGGCGTTGACCGCTTGCGGGCGAGTCGTGGTGCCATCGGCCGGCACCTCGATCGACAACGCCCGGTCCTGATCGTCGCGCGTATCGTAGATATGCAGCTCGCCGTCGGATTCGTACACGATCTGGCCATCCGCGTCGGCGCTCGGCCAGCGCACATCCCAGTCTTGATAGTGGGTCAGTTGCTTGGTTTGCCGTGTCGCAATGTCGTAGCGAAAGAGGTTGAACACGCCCGTGCGGTCGGAATTGAAATATATCGCGTCGCCGATCCACATGGGATCGCGATCGGTACGCGGATCGTTGGTGACTTGCAGCAGCGCCGGGTGCGTCAGATCGAAAATATACAGGTCATTCGCCCAGCCGCCCTGGTAGCGCTTTTCGCTGCGAAAATCCCGCCACAGGGGCGAGTACACGATCTTCTTGCCGTCGGGCGAAAAATGTCCCGCGCCGGACACCGGCATGGGCAGCGCCGCCGCCGCGCCGCCGCTCATCGGTACCGTATACAGTTTGGAGTCCGTCAGAATGTAGCCGTCGCGCGCCGATCTGAACAGCACGGCGCTGCCGTCCGGCGACCAGCCGTAGACCTGATTGTCGTAACCCCAGCGCTCGGCGAGCGGACCCGACGCCGGGTAAAACGTGAGCTGCTTCGGTGCGCCGCCGCCCGACGGAATCACGTACACCTGTTCGTCGCCGCCATACTGACCGGTAAAAGCGACGAAGCGTCCGTCGGGGGAGAATTTCCCGAATAGCTCGAGACCCGGATTCGAGGTGAGGCGGGCGGCGGTACCGCCCCGCGTGCCCACGGTCCACAGATCTCCCGCATAGCTGAAGACGATCCGATCGTGCCACACGTCCGGAAAGCGCAGCAGCTTGGTGGCGGCCGCATGCGACGCGAATGACAGGAACACGAGAGTTGCCGCGGCCAGCGCGGCTGAGTGAATGGAACGCATGAAATTCCTAGGCTACCTCAGCGGCTACGGTACCGGTCGGTCGCGAGCACCAGTTCGTGCGCATTACCCGCCTCGAATGCCGAATGGCCGGCGTCCGGCACGATCCGCAGGTCCGCCTCGGGCCATGCGCGATGCAAATCCCAGGCGCTGGTGGCAGGGCATACGACATCGTATCGTCCTTGAACGATCGTCGCGGGTATGTGGCGGATACGCGGCACATCGTCCAGCAATTGGCTTTCGCTGCGCAAGAAACCGCGATTGACGAAGTAGTGGCACTCGATTCGCGCCACCGCCAGCGCGAACTGATCCTCGCCCCATTTCTTGATGTTGTCCCCATTGCTTTGCAAGAAACTGGCGGAGGCCTCCCATATCGACCATGCGCGCGCAGCCGCCAGGCCGGCTCGCTGATCGTTGCCGATCAGGCGTTTATGGTAGGCGCTCAGGAAATCATCGCGTTCATCCGGCGGGATCGCGTCGCGATAGGCCTCCCACGCGTCGGGGAATATTTCCGAGGCACCATGCTGATAGAACCAGCGGATTTCGGCGTACCGCAACAAGAAAATTCCGCGTAACACGAGTTCGCTGACCCGCTCGGGATTAGCCTCCGCATAGGCCAGCGCCAAGGTGCTGCCCCAGGATCCGCCGAATACGAGCCAGCGCTCTATCCCCAGGTGCTTGCGCAATCGTTCTATGTCGGCGACCAGATGCCAAGTCGTATTCTCGACGAGACTCGCGCTCGGGCGGCTGCGTCCGCAACCGCGCTGATCGAACACGACGATACGGTAGTGCTGAGGGTCGAAAAACTGCCGTGCCCGCTTATCGGAGCCGGCGCCCGGCCCGCCGTGCAAGAACACAGCCGGTTTGCCCGCCGGGTTGCCGCACTCTTCGTAGTAGATCTCATGGACCTCCGAGACGCGCAGGTAGCCGTGCCGAAAGGGCTCCAGCGCCGGATACAGTTCGCGCCGCGCGGTGTCGCGTTGGCCGAGGCGCGATGTATCGCGTGCCTTGACGGAACGGGTCGCAAGTTTCGCGGCGCTGACCGGGCGTTTCTTCTTGGGCGCCGTGCGCTTGGGGGCGGACCGCCGCGGTGTGACGCGTGATCTGACCGGCGTGCCCTTTTTATTCTTCATCGCTATTCCTCTTTTACAGGTATTTTTGCTCGCGAAACCAGAGGTCCGAGCGGCCGGCCGCCGAGCAGATGCACATGCAGGTGATAGACCTCCTGACCGCCATCTGCGTTGCAATTGATGATCAATCGATAGCCGCTCTCCGCGATGCCCTGTTGGCGTGCGAGATCCCGCGCCACGAGGAACATATGTCCGATCAGCGATTCATCCTCGTCGGCAATATCGTTAGCGGTGGGAATGGGTTTGTTCGGAACGATGAGTATATGTACCGGCGCCGCGGGTCTGATGTCTAAAAAAGCGATCACCCGGGAGTCGCGGTAGACCACAGTGGCCGGCAGCTCGCCGGCGATGATTTTTTCGAAAAGCGTAGGCATTTCAATGCCTCCGAGCCTTAAGGGGTCTCAAGATTAGCAGGAACGGGGCCTCCGCTCGGATTTGCATTGCAGCAATGTGACGCGGTAATAGTAATGGGAACGATTCTCATATAGAATCGCGTTCATGTTGACGCCCTCGAACACCCCCGTTTCAGATCCGGCAGCCGCCGGCATTCGGCTGTCTGAGCTCAGTATAGGTACCCGCGCGCGGGTGGTCTCGATAGCGGCGGCCGATGCCGCCACGCCGGTCGAGTTGGGGCGGCGCCTGGCCGAATTGGGTTTTCTCCCCGGCGAAGCCGTGCGCATCGTGGCCCGTGGCCTGATGAAGCGGGCGCCGATTGCGGTGCGCATTGGTACGGGCACGTTTGCGCTACGGCTCTTCGAGGCCGCGTGCATTCGCGTATGTCCGGAGCAGCCGCGGCCGGCGTGAGTCAATGGAGGCTCTGTCCAGCGCTCCAAGTCCTCTCATCGCCTTGGTTGGAAATCCCAACTGCGGTAAGACGGCGCTGTTCAATATTCTCACCGGCAGCCGGCAAAAGGTCGCCAACTACGCCGGCGTAACCGTCGAGCGCAAAGAAGGCTCCTTGCTCACCCCTTCCGGGCTGCGCGTACGCATACTGGACTTGCCGGGAGCTTACAGCCTCGATCCTCTGACTCCGGACGAACAAGTCACCGCCGATGTGTTGCTCGGGCGGCGCACCGGAGAGACTCAGCCTGACTTCGTCGTCTGCGTCACCGACGCGACCAATCTGCGCCAGAACCTGCGTTTGGTATTGAGCTTGAAGCGACTGGGTCTGCCCATGGTGGTCGCGCTCAACATGAGCGATATCGCGCGCCGCAAAGGTATCGTGATCGATGCCGAACGGCTGGCGAGCGAATTGGGCGTGCCCGTGGTCGAAACCATCGGCGTCAAAGCAACCGGCGTGCGGGCGCTGATCAAGATCCTCGACGGATTGGTGATTCCGGGGCGTGCGCGGCATGCCGCGGCTTGGCTGCCCTTGAGCACGGCGGATATCGAACACGACCAATCCGAAGTGCGCAGAATTTTGGGACTGGTGGGCGGCGATCGACTCGACGGCGTGACCATCAGCGATCGCGTCGATGCGGTGGTGCTGCACCCGGTGATCGGGCCCCTGATCCTTGCGGTCATACTGTTCCTGGTATTCCAAGCGGTGTTCGCCTGGGCGCAAGCGCCGATGGATGAGATCAAACTCGGCGTCTCGGCCTTCGGCGATTGGCTGGGAGCGGCGCTGCCCGCAAGCCTCGCGAAGGATTTACTCATCGACGGGGTGCTCGCCGGCGTCGGCAGCGTGCTGGTGTTTCTGCCGCAAATCATCATTCTGTTCTTCTTCATCTTGATACTCGAAGACTCCGGATACCTGCCGCGCGCCGCATTTTTGCTCGACCGGGTGATGGGCAGCGTCGGATTGTCGGGTCGAGCCTTCATTCCCTTGCTGTCGAGCTTTGCCTGCGCGATTCCCGGGATCATGGCGACCCGTACCATCCAAAATCCGCGCGATCGGCTGGCGACGATCATGATCGCGCCGTTGATGACGTGCTCGGCGCGTTTGCCGGTGTATGCGCTGATCATCGGGGCGTTCATTCCGCGGAGAACGCTATGGGGAGGCTTGCAGCTCCAGGGGTTCGTGCTGTTCGTGCTGTATATCGTGGGCGTCGCCAGCGCCATGGCCGTGGCGTACGTGCTGAAGCGCGCCGGCTCTGCCGCACGCTTCCAGGCGCTGATGCTCGAGCTTCCCACCTACCACTGGCCGAATCTGCGCAACCTTGCGTTCGGTTTGTGGCAGCGGGTGGAGATTTTCTTGAGCCGGGTCGGGACGATCATCTTGTCGCTCATGGTGATCCTCTGGGCGCTGAGCTCGTTTCCGGCGCCCCCGGCCGGAGCGACAGGTCCGGCGATTCAGTACAGCCTCGCCGGGCACCTGGGGGCGTGGCTCGCCGTGATCTTCAAGCCCATCGGCTTCAACTGGCAGATCTCGATCGCGCTGGTGCCCGGGCTCGCCGCGCGCGAGGTCGCGGTCGGCGCGCTCGGCACGGTGTACTCGCTGGCGGCCACGGGCAATAATGTCAGCGGTGCGCTGAGCC
>DASYFQ010000200.1:0-20639 GCA_036498345.1 Steroidobacteraceae bacterium | reverse complement strand
GGCTGCACGGTCGGTGACGGCTCGCTGATCGGCATCCGGGCGGTCGTGTTGAACGCCGCCGTCATTGGCAGGGGTTGTCTGGTCGGCGCCGGCGCCGTCGTCACCGAACGCAAGGTATTTGCCGACGGCACTCTCATCCTGGGGGCGCCCGCCAAGGTGGTGCGCGAGCTCACCGCCGAAGATCGCGAGAATCTGCTCAAGGGCGCCGCGATCTATGCTGCGCGCGGCGCGTACTATCGAAATCACTTGCAGCCGATAGCCGAACTTTAAAAAACGAGGAGAGTCGGCGTATGGACGCGCCGGCGTAGCGAGGCTATAGGTGTTGGATCTCCGTCGTGGGTTCAGCGGCTCCGTCGTGGCAGGTGATTGCGGCGATGCTCACCTTGACCACATCGGTAATCTGCTGACCTTCGGCGGTATGAAAGTATTGACGATCGACCGCGATGGTGCGGCGGGCGCGCGGTAGCACGGTGTAGCTGACGTGTTTGGTTTCCGAGCGGGTTGCGCCGTCCGCGGCCTTCCACTCGACCCGGTAGCGGATCATCCCGCTGCAGCCATTGGCACCGCACCGCTCGCCATTGATGCCGAACGCAATGCGGAACTCGTCTTTATCGAGACGCATGATGACAGGATCTTGGGTCAGTGAGACCGAGTGCTTGGAAGCAGGGGCGGCGCCGGCGCCGGCACTCAATGTCATCATTGCCACGAGGAAGATCGTCTTCATAGGTAACTCCGATTGCACAGGCGCCTGGAACAGTAGCCATGCGGCGGCGTGGCGACAAACGAAGAAAACTAGCGCGAATCCCCAATTAGCTCATGTATGGGGTAACTCACGTACGGCGCGGCTCACTACCGCGCGGCTCATGTACGGCGCGAGTCACGTACGGCGCGGTTCATGTACGCCGGTGCGGATTGCTCAGTGCGCCGTGCCGCTGGCCGGCTTGTCGCCCGATTTGTCGGCTTTGGCCCCTGTCACTGCGGCTTTCGTCTTTGCCGCGCCGCGCTTGGTGGCGGCGGCGACTTCTTGGGCTCCTTCCTTGCTCTTGACGGCAACGTCGTGCGCCACTTCCTTCGCTGCGGCGGCGACCTGTCTCGCGCCTTGCTTTGCCGCTTCCGCGACCACCTTGGCATCGTGTTTGACCGTGTCGCCGACCGCCTTGGCATCGTGCGAGACCGTTGCGGCGACGCCGTCGGGCGGATCCGAGGTATTCGCCGAGAGGGCGGGCGCCAGCAGAATGCCTGCGGCGATCAGTAATGCGTCAACAGTATTTCTCATTTTCCTGCCTCGTTGGGCCAGCCGAACACGCCGCCGTATTTTTCTCGGAGCATTGCTTTCTGTACTTTGCCGGTTCCCCCCACGGGGAGTGATTCCAGAAATATAACCTCATCCGGCACGCATAAGCGGGCCACTTGCTTCGAGAGGAACTCCAAGATTTCCTCCCGTTCCAGAGTGCGGCCCTGCTTGCACACGACGAAGAGCAGCGGTCTTTCCTGCCATTTCGGATGCCTCACGCCGACGACGGCCGCCGCGGCTACCGCCGGATGACCGATGGCGATATTTTCCACGTCGATCGAGCTGATCCATTCGCCGCCGGTCTTGATGAGATCCTTGGCGCGATCTCTGATCTGCATGGTGCCTCGAGCATCGATGGTGGCGATGTCGCCGGTGGGGAACCAGCCCGCCGTCAGCGGTGAGGAATCGCACTTGTAGTAGCCGCTCACGATCCACTGGCCGCGGACCATGAGTTCGCCCTGCGATTGGCCATCGCGCGGCAATGTGCCGCCATGTTCGTCCACGACTTTGATTTCCACCCCGAACACCGATTTTCCCTGCTTAACGACGACTGCATGTCTTTCCGCGGGCGGTAGCTTCATCTGCTCGGCATCCAGGGCGCTCAGCGTCGCGACCGCGACGGTCTCCGTCATCCCCCAGCCTTGCCTCACGTCGATACCGTATCGACCGCTGAACGCCGCGACCAACGGGAGCGGCATGGCCGACCCGCCGACGACTACCCGTTGCAGGGTCGACAACCGCAAGTCGTTCTGTTCGAGATATTGCGCGAGACCCAGCCAGATCGTGGGGACGCCGGCACTGACGGTGACCTCTTCCGTTTCCATCAACTCGTACAGTCCGGCGCAATCCAAACGCGGGCCGGGTAATACCAGCTTCACACCCGCGATCATTGCGGCGTAGGGAATGCACCAGGCGTTGATATGGAACATCGGGACGATGGGCATCACGGCATCTCTGGGAGATAGGCCCAAGACTCCGGGCATGCAGATCGTCAGGGCGTTCAGCACCATCGACCGGTGTGAATACAGGGCGCCCTTGGGATTTCCGGTCGTGCCGGAGGTGTAACAAAGCACGGCACCGGTGCGTTCGTCGAATTCCGGCCACTCGAATTGCTCGCCGTGGACGGCAATCAGGTCCTCGTAGCAACGCAGGTTGGGTATCCCTTGGGCAGCGGCCATGTTCGCGGCATCGCTGAGACAGACCCAGGCCTCGACCTTCGGGCAATGGGGGGCGATTCCCTTGACCAGCGCGCCGAAGCTCGCGTCAAACAGCAGCACGCGATCGTCGGCGTGATTGATGATGTAGATCAGCTGGTCGGGGTGCAGGCGCGGATTGCACGTGTGCATCACCATGCCGCTGCCGGAGACCGCGTAATAGGCTTCCAGATGCCGATGATTGTTCCAAGCAAGGGATCCGACCGCACTCCCGGCCGTCAATCCTAAATGCCGCAGAGCGTGCGCCAGCCTTCGGGCGCGCGCAGCGCACTCGCCAAAGGTGTAGCGAAAGACCGGCCCATGCGTCTCACGCGAGACGATCGGTGTCTGTCCAAACTGCCCCGCCGCATGCTCGACAATCCCGGAAATCAGCAAAGGCCGTTCCATCATGAGTCCAGGCTGCAGCATTGCCGAAGTCTCCCGGGCATCTCAGCGGATACCGTCAGTATATACCGTTAGCGTTGCCGGCAGTCCGGCATAACAGCGAAGCCATACCATCAGCGGGAAGGATTCTCCTGCAGCGGCTTGTCGAGCAGCTCGTAACCCCGCCGGCGAAATCCGTGTCGCTCATAGAAGCGCCGCGCGCCGTGATTGTCGACCCCGAGTTGTAATTGCAGTCGAACCAAGCCTCGCGCCGCCAGGCCGCGTTCGGCCGTTGCCACCATCGATGCGCCTACGCCTGCGGACCGCATCTGCGGCGATACGAAGATTTCATCGATCTCCGCCATCAAGCCGCCGTGCTCGAGGCTGAACATGAAGACCGCCAGTAGATATCCGCACAACCGGCCATCGGCTTCAGCCACCCAGCAGGCGCCGCGTTGCGCTTCCGCGAGCAGTTCACCGAGCAGCGTCTCGATGCGCGGTCGATCAAAACCGCCGATGGATTCGAATTCCCAGTAGTGCTCCACCAGCGCCGCGAGTTGCGCGACATCCCCCACGGTTGCGAGCCGAATCCGCATTATTTATGCGCCGTTGCAGCCCCATGTCCAGCCGCGGTCTCTTGCTCTCGATACGCCATCCAGCTCTGGTCGATCAAGTAGGCAT
Organism: Steroidobacteraceae bacterium; assembly: GCA_036498345.1. Taxonomy (GTDB): domain Bacteria; phylum Pseudomonadota; class Gammaproteobacteria; order Steroidobacterales; family Steroidobacteraceae; genus Bog-1198. Next base: position 17,087 of record DASYFQ010000200.1, on the reverse strand, counting down.
GGATGTTGTCGACGTCCTTCTCGCTCAGGAGATCGTCGAAACGCTCCATACCCGCGGGCGCGAGCACTCCCTTCAACACGATGTCCTTGAACGCCGCATGCAGCCCGGCGTTCAGTTGGCGCAGGTCGGGCGTACTGCTCGGCCCGAGGACATGGCAGCGCGAACACTCTTCGACGAATTTGATCTCGCCTGCGTCGATCTCTGTCTTGGTCGCCGTCTCTGCCGGCGGCTTCTCAAAGGGTGCCTCCACGCGCGGCGCGGGTGTCGGAACGGCGAGGCCGCCAATTTTGAAGGCGATGATGCGGTTGGTGTTCTGAAACTTGAGCGCCGCGCTGCTCGGCGGGATGGGGCCCACCGTGATCGCCGCGCCGCCGTATCCTGCTTGAATGGCCACGAACTGCTCCCCGTTGACGGAGTAGGTCATGGGTGCCGCCATGAGATGGCTGCCGGTTTTGATCACCTTCAACACTTTTCCGGTATCGGCGGCATAGACCCAGAGTTCGCCGCTGCCGCGTCCCTGGAAGACCAGATTTCCCGCGGTGGACATCACGCCGCCGTCGTAGCCGCGGATCCCTGCGGATGTCTCGTGTTCCCAGACGGTTTTCTGCGCCACCGGGTCCCAGGCGCGCAACAGTTCCCGCACCGGTTTTACCTTGCGCGCCGCTTTGATCGCATGCATGTCGGGCACCGGCCCATACAGCTTCTTCAATGCGGCGGCATCGTAGGTATCGTCCGGAAAGATGCCCTGCACGGTAAAGAACCCGTCGAGGTACTTCATGGTGCCGCCGTTATGCAGCATGTCGATCCATACCGCGGACACGTCGATGACGGGGATGTAGACCAGGTGAGTCTGCGCACTGTAGGACATGGGATTCCAGGTGTGTCCGCCGGCCCAGGACGGATACACGTTCTTGGGCGAAGAATACCAATCGGCCGCTCCGGTCAGCACCGGCCGTCCGGTCTTCATGTCCACATGGGAGGCCCAGTTCACGTAGGTATAATTTTTTGCGGAGAGCAGCTCGCCGGTCTTGCGATCGAGGACGTAGAAGAAGCCGTTCTTCGACGCCTGCATGATCACCGACCGGGTGGCGCCGTCGATCGGCAGCTCGGCGAAGATCAATTTCTGTACCGAGTCGTAGTCCCAGCTGTCGCGCGGCGTGGTCTGGTAGTACCAGGCCATGCGGCCGGTGGCCGCGTCCAGGGCGACGATGGAGGCGGCGAACAGACTGTCGAGCTTCGCCGGCCCGAGCTGGCGCAGGTCATAAGGGGCCGCGTTGGCCGTACCGAAGTACACGAGATTCAAGCTTGGATCGTAAGCGAATCCATCCCAGACCGTTCCGCCTCCGTGTAAATCGGGCTTGCGATGAGGATCCCAAGTCTTGTCCGCCTGTGCCAATTCCGGATTCTCATACGGCTGTCCGACGGCGGGCGGCACCGTGTAGAAGCGCCACTTGAACGCGCCGGTTTCCAAGTCGTAGGCCGCCACATAGCCGCGCACGGCGGTGCGACCCATGTCGGCGCCGCCGTTGCCGATGACCACGACGGAGCCTGCGATCTGCGGCGCGCCCGTGCTGGAGTAGGGCAGCTTGTGATCGGTGATGGTATCAGCCTCCCAAATCTTCTTGCCCGTCGCGGCGTTGAGCGCATGCAGCCGGCCGTCGGTCGACGCGACGTAGACTTTGCCTTTCCATACCGCCACGCCGCGGTTGACCAGGTCGCAGCACGGGTGTCTGCCGATGAAATAATCGGGCTTCGGGTCATAGCGCCACAGTTCCTTGCCGGTGGCGGCATCCACTGCGTACACATAGCCCCAGGTCCCCGAGGTGTACATGACTCCGTCGATGACGATGGGCGTCGCTTCCTGGCCGCGTTTGGGATCGCCCAGGTCGTACTGCCAGGCAAAGCCCAGCTGCTGGACGTTCTTCGCATCGATGCCGGTCAAAGGTGAGTAATAGCTGCCGTCCTTGTCGCGCCCGCCGGTGAACCAGTTCTGCGGCTCCTTATCCGCTGCCTGCAATCGCGCAGCGTCGAGATTCCCGGGTATCGACGGGGTAGCCGCTCGCGTGACCCCTGGCGCCATCGACCACCCCAGCGCCGCCGCCCACGCCAGCGCCATGCTCGTCAATAGAGCGCCTGCGCGGAACACACCGATGCGTACAGCGCCAGCGCGGAACGCGCCGATGCGCGCAGCGCCTGCGCGAAACGCACCGATCCGCGCGAGTGTTGGGTATTTGAGCAAGGTTGATTCTCCTGCCGAGGGGGTGGAAAGGTTAATGATCCCGTGCGAACGGTACCACCGCCGCTCGAGCGATGATGCCCTACTGCGGCGGCGCTAGGGGGCCGCCGCCGCTTTGCCCTTAGGGGTCGTCCCTAAGCGGCTGCTGGCCGAATCGACTTCGGTCCCTGGAAGCGCTGTTCCGCTCATTCGAGGCATTGCACAATACGCAAATGATTTGCTCCACAGTTAAATTTTCGTTTATATTCTCGCATGGTAACCATCCTGTTAAACCCGTGTTGCGCCAGCGAATTCCGCTAAGTCCGAATGCCCCATCGCTTACTTCGTTTCGGCCTCTCGCGCAAGCATCCCGAGCCGCGCATGTTCACGCGTCGCGACTCGCTCAAAACGGGTTATGACGTGGTCATTATCGGGGCAGGCGGCCATGGCTTGGCGGCGGCGTACTACCTCGCGCGCGATCATGGCATTCGCAACGTGGCCGTGCTCGACAAGGGCTACCTCGGCGGCGGCAATACCGGCCGCAACACCACCATCATCCGCTCGAACTACCTCACTCCCGAAGGGGTGAAATTCTACGATGAGAGCGTGCGCCTGTGGCAGGATCTCGCCACCGATTTCGATTTGAATTTGTTCTATTCCACGCGGGGCCATTACACGCTCGCGCACACGGATTCGGCCATGCGCACGATGCGCTGGCGGGCGGAGGTCAATAAGCACTACGGCGTGCGCTCCGAAGCCGTCGATGCCGCCTTCGTCAAGCGCGGTATCCCGTCGATCGACATGACCTGCGGCGGGCATGCACCGATTCTCGGCGCCCTGTTTCATGAGCCGGGCGCCATTGCGCGCCATGACGCAGTGGCGTGGGGATATGGGCGCGGTGCCGATCGGCGCGGCGTCGAGATTCATCAACAAACCGAGGTCACCGGGATTCGGGTGCAGGGCGGCCGTGTGGTGGGGGTGGACACGACCCGCGGGCCCATTGCCACGTCGAAGGTCTTGTGTGCCGTTGCCGGATTCACTCCGCGAATCCTCGACATGCTGGGCCTGCACACGCCGATCTACGTGCATCCATTGCAGGCCATGGTATCCGAGCCTGTGAAGCCCTGGCTCGATCCCATCATCGTATCGGGCTCGCTGCATGTCTATGTGTCCCAAACCGCCCGCGGCGAACTGGTGATGGGCGCGTCGCTGGACCCCTACGAATTGCACGCGACGCGGCCGACGCTGGATTTCGTCGAAGGTCTGGCCTCGCACATGCTGGATATGTTCCCGTTCTTGAGCGAGGTCAAGGTGAATCGCCAATGGGCCGGGCTCGCGGACATGACGCCGGACTTCGCGCCCATCATGGGCGTGACGCCCGTCGAGGGCTTCTTTTTGGATGCGGGATGGGGCACTTGGGGATTCAAGGCGACGCCCGTGTGCGGCAAGACCATGAGTCACACGGTGGCGACGGGGCGCAATCATCCGCTGATCGAGGGTTTCACCTTCGATCGTTTCGCACGCTACCAGCTGACCGGTGAAAAAGGCGCAGCGTCGGTGGGCCACTGATGAAGATTCTGGTGTGTCCTTTGAATGGTCCGCGTCCGGTGTCGGAGTTCGCGTACGGCGGCGAGGTGCGCTCGAGCCCCGACCCGGATACCTGCGGCGATGCCGAGTGGAGCAGCTATGTGTTCAATCGCTCCGGCTCGCCAGGCGTCAAGTACGAGTGGTGGTGTCACATCGCCTCGGGTTTCTGGTTCGTGGTCCTGCGCGACACCGCGCGCGATCAGGTAATCGACACCTTTCCGGCCGAGGCGGTGCGCCGCGGCTTGCCCATACCGCCGGCGAGCGCTGCACCATGATGCATCGTCTCGACGCACACGCCGGCGAGTGGCTGGATCGGTCTTCCGCGCTGCATTTCACGTTTGAGGGCGCCGCATACCGGGGGCTTTCGGGCGATACGATTTCCTCGGCGCTGGCCGCGGCGGGCGTGCCCTATATGGCGCGCAGTTTCAAATACCATCGTCCACGCGGCATCCTGTCCTTCGCCAATCACGACAGCAACACGTTGTTCCAGGTCGACGGCGTGCCGAATGTGCGCGGCGACGTGACCTTGCTGCGCGATGGCATGCGCGTGTCGGCGATCAATACCTTCGGCGGCCTGCGGCGCGACAAGGCGCGAGTGTTGGATCGCTTCGCGCGCCTATTGCCGGTGGGATTCTATTACAAGGCTTTTCATTCCAAAGCGCTGTTCCCGCGCTGGGAGCGCATGTTTCGCGCGCTCACGGGCTTGGGCAGGGTCGCTCTCGCGGCCGGGCGCGAGGCCACTCCCAAGCGCTATGGATTCTGCGACGTATTGGTGATCGGCGGCGGCCCCAGCGGCCTCGCGGCGGCGCTCGCGGCCGCGCAGGCCGGCGCGCAGGTGGCGTTGGTGGATGAATCGCCGCGGATGGAGGGCAACGGTGCGCCGGCCGCATTGGTTCGGGCGGTGCACGATTCGGTCTCCATCACCTTGTTTCCCGCAACCGTTGCCGCCGGCTACTACGCCGATCACTGGGTCGCGCTGGCGCAGCAGGCGCGCATGACCAAGATGCGCGCCCGGGCGGTGGTATTCGCCACGGGCGTGATCGAGCAGCCGGCCGTGTTCCGCAATAATGATCTGCCCGGCGTGATGTTGGCGTCCGGCGCGGCGCGGCTCGCCGCGCGACACAGCGTCGCTCCCGGCCGCCGGGTAGTCATCGTCGCCGCCAATCTGGATGCCTACGTAGCCTGCCTCGAATTGCATGCGCGGGGCGTACCGGTTCCCGCCATCGTCGACTTGCGCAGTGCTCCCGAGAGCGATGCGGCCGTGTCAGCCTGCGCCGCACTCGGCATCACCCTGCTGCGGGCGCACGCGCCGTACGAGGCCATTCGCGGACCGGATGGCACGGTGGCAGGATTGACGGTCGCCCCGGTGAATGCCGCCGGCCACCTCGACGCGGGCGCGTCGCGGCGCATCGACTGTGATGCGATATTGATGAGCGTCGGATGGGCGGCCGCCGCGCAGCTCTATCTCCAAGCCGGCGGCAGGACGCGATTTTCCGAGGACCTGCAGCAATTCGTACCCCAGGATTCGCCGCCGGGAATTTTTGCCGCCGGCCGCATGAACGGCGTCTACGACCTCGAATCGCGGCTCGCCGACGGCCGGCGCGCAGGCTCGCAGGCAGCGGCTCATGCGGGCTTCGGCGACCCGAGCGGCGCAGTCGTCGCGCGCAGTACGCGCCGTCCCTCGCATCGGTTCCCCATCTTCGATCACCCGCAAGCCAAGAACTTCGTCGACTTCGACGAAGACCTGCAAGTCAAGGACCTGGAAAATGCCGCGCAGGAAGGATTCGATTCCAGCGAGCTGCTCAAGCGCTACAGTACGGTGGGCATGGGTCCCTCGCAGGGCAAGCATTCCAACATGAACGCACTGCGCATTCTGGCGCGCTTCCGCGGCATCGGCGTGGAGCAGCTTGGCCTGACCACGGCCCGGCCCATGTATCACCCGGTGCCGATGAAATTGCTGGCAGGCCGCAGTTTCTACCCGGAGCGGCGCACGCCCATCGACGCGCAACATGGTGCGTTGGGCGCGGTGTGGATGCCGGCGGGCAACTGGCGAAGGCCCGAATACTACGCGGTGCCCGGAGAAAGCCGCACGCAGAGCATCGAAGCCGAGGTTCATGCCGTGCGCAACGCCGTGGGGCTCATCGATGTGGGGACGCTCGGGAAAATCGAGGTCTATGGGCCGGACTCGTCTGAGCTTCTGGATCGCGTGTACGCCGGACGGTTTTCCGACTTGAAAGTCGGCATGACGCGTTACGGGCTGATGCTGGATGAGTCGGGCGTCATCATCGACGACGGCGTCATTGCGCGTCTGGGCGAGGAGCTCTATTACTTCACCACCACCACCGGCGGTTCCGCGACCGTGTTTCGCGAATTGCTGCGGCTGAATGCGCTGTGGGGTCTGGATTGCACGCTGGTGAATGTCACCGGTCATCGCGCGGCATTCAATTTCGCCGGTCCCCTGAGCCGTGACATCCTGCAGGAGTTGACGGATGTCGACCTGCGCGATGAGGCGTTTCCGTATCTCGCGGTGCGGTCGGGACATGTGGCCGGCGCCGCCGCCCGCTTGATGCGCGTCGGCTTCGTCGGTGAGCTGGGATATGAAATCCATGTGGCCGCCGGCCGCGCCCCGGAGGTGTGGCAGGCGCTCTACGCAGCCGGGGTGCCGCGGGCCTTGAGGCCCTTCGGCGTGGAAGCGCAACGCGTCCTGCGGTTGGAAAAAGGTCATTTCATCGTGGGCCAGGACACCGACGGATTGACCGATCCCCACGAGGCGAGCGCCATGTGGGCGGTGGCCATGAAGAAGCCTTTCTTCATCGGACAGCGGAGTCTGCGCATATTGCAGGCGCGCGGCCCCCGGCAAAAGCTGGTGGGTATCGAGCTTGCCGCGGCGGCGCCGTTGCCCAAGGAATGCCATTTGATCATCGACAAGGGCGCGATCGCCGGCCGCATTACCAGCGTGACTCACTCGCGAGCGTTGAACAAATCCATAGGACTCGCCATGCTGTCGCCGGAGCTGGCGCAGGTGGGGCGGGACGTCACCATTCGCGTCGATAACGGCGACCTGCTGGCAGCGCGGGTGGCGCCCGCTCCGTTCTACGACCCGAAGAATTTGCGGCAGAAAGCGGGTGGCGGCGCATGAGCGATCTGGCGCTCGAGCTGCGCGCAAGGCGCGATCGGCTCGGCCTCAAGGGTCCGCGAGCCGCGGACTGGTTGGTCACGCAGGGGATTGATTTGCCGGCGACGCCGAATACATGGACGCATGCGGAAGAGACCGTCGCCGCCGACCCGCTGCTGGTGGGACGGCTCGGCAGCGCCGAATTCTTTCTCGAGGACGGCGCGGGCGGAACGACGCTCGAGCGAATTGTCTCCGCCTTGGAGAAGAATCCACCGGGAGTGTATCCGGTGTTGCGCGAGGACTGGGCCTTTCGTCTCGGCGGAGAGGGGGTTCACGACGTGCTCGCGCAGGTTTGCAATGTGAATTTCGCGGCGCTGCCGCTCAACTCCCGTCCGTTGATCATGACGCTCATGATCGGGGTCGCGGTGCTCGTCGTACCGCAGAGCGGGTTGGGCGGCGGTTCGGACGGAGCGGCCGAACGTCACTACCGGATCTGGTGCGATCCGACTTTCGGTCCTTACCTTGGCGAGTCCTTGGGTGCGGTGGTCGTTGAAGGCGGCGGTAGATACACGGGAGTTTTGGGATGAATCAGCAAGCAGCAAAGAGATTTTTCGAAGAACACAAGATCCGCTACGTCCTGGCGCAGTTCGTGGATATCCATGGCGCCGCGAAGGCCAAGGCGGTGCCGATCGAACATTTGGAGATGGTGCTCACCGACGGAGCGGGCTTTGCCGGCTTCGCCCTATGGGGCTTCGGCATGGGCCCGGAAGGCCCCGACTACATGGCGGTCGGCGATCTTTCGACGTTGCAGGACATACCGTGGATGCCGGGCTATGCGCGCATCATCTGCAACGGAGTGGTCAACAAAAAGCCCTACGCCTACTGCTCGCGGGTGGCCCTGCAAGCGCAAATTGCGCGCCTCACCGAGCGCGGGCTCACCATGTACACCGGCATCGAACCGGAATTCATGCTGCTTGCGCGGCGCGCGGACGGCAGTTTGGCACCCGCCGATCCTACCGACGATCTCGACAAGCCCTGCTACGACTACAAGGGACTGTACCGCAGCCGCGAAGTGCTCGATGAAATGGTGGCGGGACTCCGCGCCGTGGGCATCGATGTGTATCAAATCGATCATGAAGACGGCAACGGCCAGTTCGAAATCAATTTCACCTATGCCGATGCGCTCAAGTCCGCGGACAGCTTTACTTTCGTCAAGATGGCGGCAAGCGAGATCGCGCACAAGCACGGCATGACCGCGACGTTCATGCCCAAGCCGTTCGCGAACCGCGCCGGCAGCGGCGCGCACTTTCATGTCTCACTGGGCTCGGCGACCCAAAAAAATGCCTTTCACGACGAGAACGACAAGTCGGGCATGGGCCTGTCGGAGATGGCGTACCAGTTCTTGGCCGGAGTGCTCGAGCATGCGCGCGGCCTTTGCGCGGTCGCTGCGCCCACGGTCAATTCGTACAAGCGGCTGGTCGTCGGCCGTGCTCTGTCGGGCGCCACGTGGGCTCCCGCTTACATTACTTATGGCGACAACAACCGCACCGCCTGCGTCCGCGTGCCGCATGGGCGGCTCGAAATCCGCTTGCCGGATTCCGGGTGCAATCCCTACCTCGTGTCCGCAGCTCTGATCGCCGCCGGGCTCGACGGCATCGATCGGAAACTCGATCCCGGCCCGGCGCAGAACATCAATCTGTATCAGCTGTCGCCGGAGGAATTGGCGGCCAAGGGCATCAAGCTGCTGCCGCAGTCGCTGCACGAAGCGATCGACGCGCTCGAACAGGATACGGTGATTCGCAATGGCTTGGGGCCGGATCTCGCGCGCGAATTCATCCGCTTGAAGCGCATGGAATGGACCGAGTACTCGCGCCACGTGTCCGATTGGGAATCACGACGCTATCTCGAGTTTTTCTAGGCGAATTTTCCGGCCAGATTTTTTTTAGGAGCTCCCGCATGTGTGGAATCGTCGGTCTACTGGTGAAGAACCCTGCGCTGCGCAATCAACTCGGCGCGCTCATGGTGCCCATGCTCGTGGGCATGACCGAACGCGGGCCCGATTCGGCGGGGCTCGCTGTTTACAGCACCCCGGTGTCCGAGCGGCACCATAAGCTCAGTTTGTACAGCGGCGAAAGCGCCGTCGACTGGTCGGAATTGCTGGCGCGGATCGCCGCCGAATTTACTCACGCGCACGAGATCGCGGTGCACGGCAATCACGCGGTGCTGACCAGTGCGGCCGATCCGGATCTGCTCGCCGCCTGGCTCGCGCGCAATGCGCCGATGATTGCCGTGCTTTCGGTGGGCCAATCGATCGATCTGTACAAGGATGTAGGAGCGCCGGCCGACATCGCAGAGCGGTACGGCTTCAAGTCGCTGCGGGGCTCGCATCTGGTAGGGCACACGCGCATGGCGACCGAATCGGCCGTGACGCCGGCGCACGCGCATCCGTTCACCGCGGGACGGGATTTTTGTCTGGTGCACAACGGCTCGCTGTCCAATCCACATCTGGTGCGCAAGCGTTTGGAGCCGCTTGGCATCGAATTCGAGACGGACAACGACACCGAAGCGGCGTGCCGATTCTTCGAGTGGCGGCTGCGTGAAGGCGACGACTTGAAAACGGCAGTGCAGCGCGGCTTCAGCGAATTGGACGGATTCTTCACGTTTTTGATGGGCACCGATCAGGAGCTTCTCATCGTCCGCGACGCCTTTGCCTGCAAGCCGGCGGTGGTGGCCGAGACCGACGACTACGTCGCCATCGCGTCGGAGTTCCGCTCATTGGCGCACTTACCGCAGATTTCCCATGCCACGCTGTTCGAGCCCAAGCCGGAGGAGATTTATTCATGGCGAATTTGAGGCCGGTGCAAAAGGCGCGCGAATTCGATCTCGCCCGGCACAGCCTGCGGGATTTGAATTCATTCCTGCACAAGCGGGCCGCCGATGAAGGCGTGTCGCAAATTCAAGTGAAGAACCCGGACGGGGCGCATTCGATCGCCTGCGGTCTCGATGCCGAGCTCGACGTGCAGATCCACGGTCACGTCGGTTATTACGTAGCGGGTATGAATAAGCACGCCTCGGTCACGGTGCACGGCAATGCGGGCCCGGGCGCCGCTGAGAATATGATGTCGGGCCGCGTGCACGTCCGCGGCTTCGCCTCCACCGCCGCCGGCGCCTCCGCGCACGGCGGCCTCTTGATCATCGACGGCGATGCGTCTCTGCGCTGCGGCATTTCGCTCAAGGGGGCCGACATCGTCGTGGGCGGCAGCGTCGGCAGCTTTTCCGCGTTCATGGCGCAGGCCGGCCGCATCGTCATCTGCGGCGACGCCGAGGACGCCCTCGGAGATTCCTTGTACGAAGCGGTCATCTATGTGCGCGGCAAGGTACGCTCGCTCGGCGCCGACGCCCGCTTCGAGGCAATGACCGATGCGGATCGTGCCGCCGTCAAGACCTTGCTGGCGCAATCCGGCCTTGCTCACGATCCCGCGGAATTCAAGCGCGTGGCGTCAGCAAAGAGCCTTTATCACTGGCATGCCGATGCCAATCAGGAGTATTGACATGGCGGGACCACAGCTGGAGGAATCGGCTGGTTTCGATCGGTCGACCATAGACTACATTCAACGCGCCGCGGCGAGCGGCCTGTATGAGATCCGGGGATTGGGCGCCAAGCGCCGCGTCCCGAATTTCGACGATTTGTTGTTTCTTGCCGCTTCGCTGTCGCGCTACCCTCTCGAGGGCTATCGAGAGCGCTGCGCGACCAAGACGCTGCTCGGCACGCGTTTCGCCACGCGTCCGATCGAACTCGCGATTCCGATCACCGTCGCCGGCATGAGCTTCGGCGCGTTGTCGGCGCGGGTCAAAGATGCCCTGGGGCGTGCCGCAACCGAAGTGGGCACGTCGACGACCACCGGCGACGGCGGCATGACCGCCGAGGAGCGCGCTTCCTCGAAAACTCTGATTTACCAATGCCTGCCGTCGCGTTATGGCTTCAATCCGGACGATGTGCGCCGCGCGGACGCCATCGAGATCGTCATCGGTCAAGGCGCCAAACCCGGCGGCGGCGGCATGCTGCTCGGACAAAAGGTCAATCCCCGGGTCGCGCGCATGCGCACGCTGCCGGAAGGCGTCGATCAACGCTCGGCGTCGCGGCATCCGGACTGGACCGGACCCGATGATCTCGTGATCAAGATCAAGGAACTGCGCGAGATCACGGATTGGGAAAAGCCGATCTACGTCAAGGTCGGCGCCACGCGCGTCTTCAACGACGTCAAGCTCGCCGTGCACGCCGGTGCCGATGTCATCGTGGTCGACGGCATGCAGGGCGGCACGGCGGCAACGCAAAGCGTATTCATCGAGCATGTGGGCATTCCCACGCTCGCCGCCCTGCGCCAGGCGGTCGATGCGTTGGACGATCTCAACATGCGCGGCACCGTGCAATTGGTGATTTCCGGCGGCATCCGCAGCGGCGCCGATGTGGCCAAGGCGCTCGCCATGGGTGCGGACGCGGTGGCGATCGGGCAGGGTGTGCTGGTGGCATTGGGCTGCAACAGCGATTCCTACATTGCCGGCGGCCAGCATGTGTCCGCGCTCGAAGACTACGCCCGGCTGGGCACGGCGCCCGGCTTCTGTCACCACTGTCATACCGGGAAATGTCCGGTGGGAGTGACGACGCAGGATGCGGCGCTCGAATTGCGCTTGGACCCCGCGGTGGGCGCCAAGCGCCTCAAGAACTATCTGAAGACCGTGAACATGGAATTGACCACCATCGCGCGCGCCTGCGGCAAGCAGGACGTGCATCACCTCGAGAAAGAGGACCTGGTGGCGTTGACCGTGGAATCGGCCGCCATGGCGGGCGTGCCGCTGGCGGGTACGTCGTGGATACCGGGCCGGCCGGGCGATCCCGCCGCCGGGTAGGCCCGCGGAATCAAACCCGGCCGGCTTGCATGCCGGCAAAAGCCTCGGCAATGCGCAGCGGCGCATGCGGCCTGGCATACATCCGCTCCATGTAAGCTTTGAGCGGCGGGAACCCCTCCAGCAACTTCACCTCGTTGGCCCAGTCGAGGGTGTAGGCGAGCACGAAGTCGGCGGCCGTGACTGCGTGGCCGGTTAGAAACTGCCTGCCCTGCATGTGCTCATCGAGCACAGCCGCCATCGCCGTGAAATCCTCGCGGGCGAGGGTCACGTCGCCCGGCAGCCGCTTGCTCTCGGGGTACAACATGGTGTGGCGCGCGATGCGCCATAGCGGCTGCTCGAGCTCGGTCGCCGTGAACAACAGCCATCGATTGAGTTGTGCGCGCTGTTCGCGATCGGCAGGTACAAACTTCTTGTCAGGATATTTATCCGCCAAGTACATGACGATCGCCACGGACTCCGTGAGCACGAGGTCGCCATCCACCAGTGCGGGGACCTTGCCGGCGGGATTGATCTTGAGGAATGCCGGCCGGCGGTGTTCGCCCGCGTTGAGATCGACGGTGACGGCGTCGAAATCGATTTCCAACTCCTGCAGCATCCAGCGCGCGCGGATCGATCGCGTGGGCGCGAATTCATATAGCCTCATGACGATCTCCAAACGAAAGGGCCAGTCGGGGGTGCCTGTTCCATAGACGAACGAGCGGCCATCATGTCGACAGAGACGTGAAAGATTTTCGGCCGCAGCGCGGTCAATGCTCCGGGTGCGCCCGGCGCGCCTGCCATCTCTGAATGCGGTATCCCCCTAACGCTCTTCGGAATTGGTCAGCGATATCTTTATGACGAATGCGTCTCGGCTCGCGCCATTCGCCAAGCTGGTCTGGGAGGCTCCCGGCGTCGCCGTAAAATCGGGGGAATTGGTATAGCCGGTGACGTACGCATTGCTGTCCGAATCCACGGCAATACCGTAAGCACCGTCGCCGTTGCTGCCGCCGAGATAAGTCGAATAGGCCAACCGCGCGCCCGTGGCATCCAGCGCCGCGACGAAGGGCTTTCTGCCGCTTGCATTGATCGTCTGAATCGCGCCGGGCGTCGTCGGGAAATCGACTGATTGCGTAAAGCCCGTGATGTAGGCATAACCGTTCGCTCCCACGGCGATGCCATAACCGGCGTCGTTGGCGCTGCCGCCGAGGTAGGTGGAATAGTCCAGTCCTGAGCCATCCTTGTTGAGCTTCGTGACAAACGCGTCTTCCGTGCCATTCAGACCCGTCTGCAAGGCTCCGACCGTTATCGGGAACGCGTTCGACCGCGTATAGCCGGTCACATAGGCATTGCCGCGGGCATCCAACGCAATGCCGCGTCCGCCGTCATAACCGCTACCGCCCAAGAAGGTCGAGTACTCGAGTGCGGAGCCGTCTGCACTGAGCTTGCTGACAAATGCATCTCCGCTGCCTGCAAAGGCGGTCTGATACGCATTGCTCGTCGTGGGGAAGGTGCTGGAGAAGACGGCATACGTCGTGCCCGTCACATAGGCATTGCCTTCGCGGTTTACTGCGACGCCTTCGCCAAAGTCGTAGTCGTCGCCCCCCAGGAATGTCGAATACTCCAAAGTACCGGTGGAGTCGAGCTTTGCGACGAAAGCATTCTGAACGCCTTTCAGAGTGCTTTGAAAGGCCCGCGCCGTCGTCGGGAAGTTGCTCGAACTGGTATATCCCGTCACGTATGCGTTTTCGTTCGCATCAACGGTGATTCCCCGTCCGGCATCGCTGCCGGCTCCGCCGAGATACGTGGAATACGACAGCTCTCCAAAAGCATCGAGGCGCGCGACAAATGCATTTTGGGTCGCCCCTGACACGAACTTGGGCTGCATCGCACCGCGGGTGGTGGGAAAATTCTTGGAACGGGTATATCCGGTCACATATGCATCGCCCCTGGAGTCAACGGCGATGCCGGCCCCCAGGTCTTGCGCGCTTCCGCCAAGGTAGGTCGAATACACGAATTGCGAGCCGTCGCGGTTCAATTTCGCGACGAATGCATCTCCGTCACCGCGTGCCGGGCGTTCTGCGCCACGTGCACCTTCCGCGCCGCGAGCGGTCTCTGCATCGCGTGCAACCGGGAAGTCGACGGAGTAGATGAGACCGGTCACATAGGCGTCTCCCTTCGCGTCGACGGCGATACTGTAACCGCTGTCGAAATCCTTACCGCCAAGGTACGTTGAATAGGAGAGGGTGGGGTCGATCACCAAAGGCTGGGTATGATCGTAGCGGGACACCTTGATCCGCGCACGCGTGCCCTGCACCACATAACTCCCATCGACTCTGCGGCGTCGACCGTCGACTTGCTGATAGATCTCGGGCTTATGCTGAACGAGATCGCCATTCGCGGTGCTCACGATGAGATCGCCTTGCCCGTTGAGCTTTAACGCCTGTACGCCCTTGAAGTCGAGTGCGATGGATCTCGGGTCGGCCCCCGGGGCGACGATGAAATCGAATTCCAACTGCTGTTGATTGCCGTAATAGACCAGATCGACACCCGGATACACACCGGTGTATTCGACCTTGGAGTAATTGGGGATGCGCGTGTGCCAGGCCGTCGGATCATCGCCGACGAAGTAATTGGTCACTCCGGGAAGCGCATCGACCCCGGAAACCCGCGCTTGGGAATTGGCTCCGGCAATCGCCATCCGCACGACGGTGCCGGAAGGATTCGACGTTCCGGCAGATGCGGTACTGCCGCGATCCGCATCGCCGCGGCCCGACGGGTCGCGCAAGCTCAGCACGGCTTCGCCGGAGGTGAGAAATAGGCTATATCCTGGTCCGCGAGCAAGGAAGTTTACCGACGCGTCGGCTTGACCTCGATTGAGTTCGAATGCCATGGGCAACTGTCCATAAGGAGCAGCAAACTCCGCACGGCAATCGGAGAAGACGGCGAGCAGGAGGAGTATTGCCGGAACGATTTTGAGCATTGATTGTGCACCGATTCGCTGAATTCGATGGAGGGGCGACGTGCCGTGAACTTGCAAGTGCATTACCGCACCTTGCAAAGCTGGTCGCGCAACGGCTCCGCGGCGCGAGTGAAATGACGCAGTGTTCCCGATGGATTCCAGTCATCGCCGTCGATACTGTAGCTGCCGTCGAACAACTTGGGGTTTTTGGTTCCGGTTGCGTACAGGGGCGTCGTGTAGGGTGCAATGACGATCACGTGCATCGTGCCGTCCGGACCGAAGCCCAGCCCCTCGACTTCGGTACGGTGGGGTTCATCGTAGTACAGCAAGGTCATGACGCTCCCGCTGACCGTATCGACCTTGTAGAGGTACTTGCGATTCGTATTCGGTGCGGCCCCGGAATCGTGAGAATCGCCTGCCGCATACAGCATCCCGTCGTAGACCTTCGCACCCTGCACCCGGCGGCCGTCGAACGACATCTGCAAGGGGACGGATCTGATCAATGCGTACGTCGAGAGATCGAAGACGTTGAGGCTATTGGCGGCGGTTCCGCTCCATGTCACCGTGTAGAGTTCGTTGCGCGACGCATCGACGGCAACCCACGGCGCCCCATCCGTATGCAGCGCCAGCGGTAAAGGATGCTTCTCGCCCGTGTATTGCAGGGTCTTCGCGTCGAATATGGCGATGTATGCCTGCAGCTGTGTGTTGTCTTCGTCTTCGATCGCCGTGTAGAGCTTGCCATTGGCGATGTCGATATCGCCGATGTGCCCATAGTCCGGTTTGTTGCCGAACGTCGCGTAAATTCCCTGGATATCCGCAGGAAACGCCAGCGGATACGCCAATGTCGGTTTATACGTCGCCGCGTCGGTGCGCTGCAGCCCATAGCGCCAGGAAAAGACTGGGGTGTTGCCGTCGAAGGCCATGCCTTGGCTTTTCAGGGTCGCCGGAATTTTTGCGGCCTCGGAAGGCGCCAGATAGGAAAAGCCGTCCAACGTGGTCGAATCGAACGCGAACGCACCCAGGACCCGGTCCAGATAGCTCTGCAATACGGACATGTCGTTGACGAAGGAAGTTCGCGTCGATACCGACTCGGTCCAGGTTTCCTGATCGAGCGCGGCATTTACCGTCAACAGAGCGGTGTTGAGCGCGACGCTGCGGCCGCTCAATTGAACCTCCAGTGCGAGCAGATTGGATTCCGAGAGGCTCGCGAGCCCGACGCTGCGCATCGGCGGCGTACCCATCGGAATCGAAATGCCATTGCTCGAATTCTGGTCGGAATCGAGACTGAGCAACAAGCTGACGAGCTTTGCGAGGTCCGTTGAACTACCGCAGTCGTGCCTTGGCAAAAGATCGAACAAGGTGATGCTCGGTTTCGCCGGCAGCGATGCAAGCTCAACTCCCTCGGCAAGCAGGGTCAAACGGCTATGTTTGTTGACCGTATACATCCCACCCAGCGGAGCGACGGCCGCGCCATCTGCCAAAACGGTCAAACCGGTGATATTCGGCCAGCCGACCAGCGAGACCGCAATCGTCGATGCCGGGGTCGACGGCGCCGGAGTCGTTGTTTCAGCACCATGGGATGCAAGCGTTGACGCGCAAAGAATGCTTGCCATCGCGGCGGCGAATCCGAAGCGAGTGAATCGCGTCGTTGGGAATGTCTTAACACGCATGTAATTGATATTGGCCTGAAATAGATAGCGTTGAACGAATGCGCGCTTGCGCGCGCCAAGGATTCGATGGAGACCCGGATCAGCTCCCAGAGAAGTGCGCGTACGATATTGGTGTTATGAGGCACCCGCATGACATTTCATATAAAAGCTCGTGACATGAAATAGCGCTCATGACATGAAATGAAGGCTCATGACGTGAAGTGAAGCTCATGACGTGAAATGAAGCTCGGAAATGAAGCTCATCAGCTGAATAGGGAAATCCCTGTAGGAGAACCGGCAGGGTCTGTTGCGCGCCAGTCCTGCTTTTTCGCCCGGAATTCGGCGCTACAGTAAGATTTTTTCAGGCGTGCCGATCGCCGAGCTGTATGTTGGGCAGCGCACCGACCCCGGTGCCGAGCGATGGTTGAACGCCTGGAGAGATGGTTGAACGCCTGGAGAGTATGCGTATCCCTACGGAGAACTCTATGAAAGCGATCATTGCCGTACTAACCGTATCCACATTGGCGTTCGGCGCCGCAGCGGCCCAGATGCCGGAACAATCGGCAAGTTCGCACGCCTCAGCAGATTCTTCGCACGCGACAATGGCGAATGCGGATGCAAAACGCGATGCCGGTGTGGAGAAACACATCAAGGAGATGCACGCTGCTCTCAAGA
>DASYFQ010000199.1:0-12822 GCA_036498345.1 Steroidobacteraceae bacterium | reverse complement strand
AAGAACTTCCTGGGCCATCCGCAGTCCATGGAAGCAGGCGGATGCGTTGAATCCGCGGCTTCTGCCCCAATGACGGTGTATGCCGGGCGAAACCGGCAGCCCTGGCGCGGGGGGTGCTAAAATGCGCCGCCGAGCATCACTGGAGGACACGTATGGCCAATTTCTCAAGCAACAACGCCGCATTTCCGCGCTTTCGAGCGGACAGTCGCAGCGCGTTCATCACGCGCACCTACACTCATCTGGTGGGGGGCATCCTCGGGTTCATCCTGGTCGAGCTGGGGTTGTTCGAATCCGGCCTTGCCGGGCAAATCGCGCAGTTCATGCTCGGCTTCAACTGGTTCCTGATACTCGGCGCCTTCATGCTCACCGGTTGGTTGGCTTCGCGCACCGCGCAAACCAGCTCGTCGATCGGCATGCAGTACTTCGCCTATGGCGCGTACGTGGTTGCCGAAGCGCTGATCTTCGTGCCGCTCCTCTACATCGCCGATGCAAAGGCTCCCGGCGCGATCGACAGCGCCACCTTGGTGACGGCATTGGGCGCCGGCGGCCTCATGTTCGTCGCGCATCGCACTCGCAAGGACTTCTCCTTCCTGCGCGCATTGCTCATGTGGGGCGGCGTCCTGGCGTTGGTTGCCATGATCGGCGGCGCCATATTCGGCTTCCAGCTCGGCACCTGGTTCTCGGTGGCGATGATCGGTTTCGCCGGTGTTGCGGTGCTCTATGACACGTCCAACATCATCCACAATTATCCTGAGGATCGTTACGTCGCGGCCGCCATGCAGCTTTTCGCATCGATCGCGCTCATGTTCTGGTATGTGTTGCGCCTCGTGATGGGCAACCGCAACTAACTGCCTGCTACACATCATTACCGCGGCGCGGGCTGGCCACAGCCCGCGCTCATGCGGTAGCCGCGCCTCGCGGCACTCGTCACTGAAGCAGTGTCGCTCCCCCCATATAGCGCGCCAGGACAGCCGGAACGGCGATAGTACCGTCCTCTTGCTGATAATTTTCCAAGATGGCGACCAGCGCGCGGCCGACGGCAACGCCGGACCCGTTCAACGTGTGTACCAATTCCGGCTTGCCGGTGGCGGGATTGCGCCAGCGCGCCTGCAAGCGGCGCGCCTGGAACGATTCGCAATTGCTGCAGGATGATATCTCGCGGTAGCGCTGTTGCGATGGCAGCCATACCTCGAGATCGTAGGTCTTGGCCGCGCTGAAACCCGTGTCCCCGGCGCACAGCGCCAGCACCCGGTACGGCAGTCCCAATGCCTGAAGTACCGACTCGGCGTGGCCGGTGAGTTCCTCGAGCGCCGCATAGGACTCTTCGGGACGCACGATGTGCACCAATTCCACTTTCTCGAATTGATGCTGCCGAATCATGCCGCGCGTGTCCTTCCCGGCCGCGCCCGCCTCCGACCGAAAGCAGGGCGTGTGCGCCACAAACCTGAGCGGTAGTCGCTCGGATGCCAGTATTTGGTCGCGCACCAGATTCGTCACCGGCACTTCGGCCGTGGGAATCAAATAGAAACCCGGATCGCCGTGCACGGCGAACAAGTCCTGTTCGAATTTGGGTAGTTGCCCGGTGCCCACCAGTGCAGCACCGTGCACCATGTACGGCACGTAAGCTTCCCGATACCCGTGATCACCCACGTGCAGGTCGAGCATGAATTGCGCGAGAGCGCGGTGGAGCCTCGCCAATCCTCCCGTCATCACCACGAACCGCGCTCCGGAAATACGCCCGGCGGCCTCGAAGTCCATGCCGATGCGCTCGCCGAGCGCGACGTGATCCTTGGGCGCGAAGTCGAATTGCCGCGGCACGCCCCAGCGCCGCACTTCGACATTGGCCGTCTCGTCCCGTCCATCGGGAACGCTGGCATGTGGAATATTCGGCAGACCCAGCTGCAGAATCGACACTTGCGCCTGAATTGCTTCGAGTTGCTTGTCGACCTCTTGCAGCTGCCCGCCCAGGGATTCGCCCGCGGCGAGCAATGCAGCGGCGTCCTGGCCTTTGGACTTGGCGTGCCCCACGGCCTTGGCGTTGGCGTTGCGCTCCGCGCGCAGCCGATCGGCTTCTATTTGCACGGCCTTGCGCTGCTCTTCCAGCGCGGCAAAGGTCTCCACGTCGAGCGCGAAGCCGCGCCTTGCCAGCGCCGCGGCGACTCCCGTCAAATCGCTGCGCAGCAGCTTCGGATCGAGCACGATGATTTCCTCGTTCTATAGAAAGCCTGAACCACTGGTCGGACGTTCGACGTTTCCGCGGAAACGTCGCGCTGGTCCGCAGGATGGATACTTGGGCGTTTCCGCGGAAACGTCACGTTCCACCCGCCTCTCGCGCCTGCCGGTCGCGCTCGCGTCGGGCACTCAAGGCCTCGCCGATCTTGATCTCCAGTCCGCGCGGCGCCGGCACATAGTAACGCCGGTCCGGCATGTCATCCGGGAAGTAACGCTCGCCCGCGGCATAGCCGTCCGGTTCGTCATGCGCATACCGATAGCCCTTGCCGTAGCCGATTTCCTTCATCAGGCGGGTCGGCGCGTTGCGCAAATGCAGAGGCACCTCGAGCGAGCCCAAGCTCCCGGCATCCTCGGCCGCCGCCTTGTAAGCGGTGTAGACGGCGTTGCTCTTGGCCGCACAGGCCATGAACACGATCGCTTGGGCAATGGCGAGTTCGCCTTCAGGACTGCCCAGTCGTTCGTACACCGCGCAGGCCTCCAAGGTGATGGTGAGAGCGCGCGGATCGGCGTTGCCTATGTCTTCGCTCGCCATACGCAGCGCGCGGCGCGCGATATACATGGGATCGCAGCCGCCGGCCAGCATCCGGCAGAGCCAATACAGGGCGGCGTCCGGATCGCTGCCGCGCACCGATTTGTGCAAGGCCGAAATCTGGTCGTAGAAGTTCTCGCCGCCCTTGTCGAAGCGGACATAGGTGCTGCCGATCACCGCGCGCATGGTATCGACGTCCAGCCGGCGGCCCGGCTCCGCCGGCGTACTCAGATCTGCGGCGGTTTCCAACAGATTGAGCATGCGCCGCGCATCGCCGTCGGCGGCGGCCAGGAGCAGATCGCGTGCGGCGTCGTCGATGTGCAAATCCAGCTGCCCCAGACCCCGTTCGCGATCCGTCAAAGCACGATCGAGCAATTTCGAGAGATCGGCGGCATCGATCGACTTCAGCACATAGACCCGCGCCCGCGAGAGCAGCGCGTTGTTGACTTCGAAGGATGGGTTCTCGGTGGTCGCCCCGACGAAAATCAGCGTGCCGTCCTCGACATAGGGCAGAAAGGTATCCTGCTGCGACTTGTTGAAGCGATGCACTTCATCGAGGAACAGCACCGTATCGCGTGTGCCGCGCATGGCCCGCGCCTGTTCGACGACCGCGCGGATATCCTTGATGCCGGCCAGAACCGCGGACAGCGCGATGAATTGGGCGCGCGCGCCCGTCGCCACCAGGCGCGCCAAGGTGGTTTTGCCCGTTCCCGGCGGGCCCCACAAAATCATCGAATGCGGTCGGCCCGACTCCAAGGCGCGGCGCAGCGGCGCGCCGGCGCCCAGCAAATGAGCTTGTCCCACGTACTCATCCAGCGACTGCGGACGCAGCCGGTCAGCCAGCGGGCGATACGTGCCGTCGCCTGCCGTCACTTGCCGCCGCGTCCGATCACGTCGACCCCGGGCGGCGGCGTGAAGGAAAACAGGTCCGGCGCCAACGTGAGATTGCGCTTGGAATGGGAGAAGGTGAGCTGCGTGATCTGATTGAGCTTGTCGGCGAGGAACATGGACCGCAATTCGCCCTTGTCGAAGCCAATCCGCACCAACTGAAAATCCGTATCGGCGTGCTTGGGAACGAGTTGGAACCATTGCAGTCCTGCGCTCGGCGGCAAGGCCGTGACGTCGAATTGCGTGCTCACCGATCCGCTGCCCGACAGCAGGCTCGCGGGGGTGCTGGCGAGGCTGGTATCCATGTCGCGCACATTGGCTTGCGCCAGATCCTTATCGTAGAACCAGATCTGCTTGCCGTCCGCCAACACCAGCTGTTCGGAGGGTTGCGAATAATCCCAGCGAAACTTTCCCGGCCGCTGCAGATAGAGCCGGCCGGCGGCGCTGCGCAGCACGTGGCCGTTGCCGTCGTCGATGGTCTGCTCGAAATCGGCGCTCCAGCTGGCGAGCCCGCTCAAATATTTCTCGACCTCTGCGGCAGGCGTCGCCGCCGGCGCGGCGCCTGCCGCGCCCGTCAGCGCCGCCAGAAGGGCCAGTGCCGCCGTTTGAAGGATCATCTTCATACTGTTCTCATTCCTCGGGTGGAGCGGCGCCATAGATCTCGCGGCCGCCATTGGATTGCAGCGGGCCCACCAAGCCGGCCGCCTCCATGGCCTCGACCAGGCGCGCCGCACGGTTGTAGCCGATCTTGAGGCGGCGCTGCACGCCGGAAATGGATGCCTTGCGCGTCTCGGTGACGATGCGCACCGCTTCGTCGTACAAGGGATCGGCTTCGGCATCGGCGGCGGTACCCTCGCCTTCCTCGTCGTCGGATGGAAATCCCGGAATGGGGTTGCGCGGACCTTCCAGGATTTCGTCGATGTAGATCGGCGGCGACGCGGACTTGAGACCGCCGACCACGCGATGCACCTCTTGATCGGATACGAAGGCGCCGTGCACGCGGGTCGGAATGGACGTTCCGGGAGGCAGATACAACATGTCGCCGTGGCCCAGCAGCGATTCCGCACCGCTCTGGTCGAGGATGGTGCGCGAGTCCACCTTCGCGGACACTTGGAATGCGATGCGGGTCGGGATATTGGCCTTGATCAATCCGGTAATGACGTCCACCGACGGCCGCTGAGTGGCCAAGATGAGGTGTATGCCGGCGGCCCGCGCCTTTTGCGCGAGCCGCGCAATCAGCTCCTCGACTTTCTTGCCGACGATCATCATGAGATCGGCCAATTCGTCGATGATCACGACGATGAACGGCAGCGTGGTCAGATCCGGCACGTCTTCCGCGACCACGCCGGGCACGCCCTGCGCTATTTTTTGCATGCGGATCGGATCTTTGATGGGTTTGCCCGCTTCCTCAGCATCCTTGACTTTGCGGTTGAAGCCGCCGATGTTGCGCACGCCCAGCATGGACATGAGCTGGTAGCGCCGCTCCATCTCCGCCACGCACCAGCGCAGCGCGTTGGCGGCCTGCTTCATGTCCGTCACGACCGGCGACAGTAGATGGGGAATGCCCTCGTATACCGAGAGTTCCAGCATCTTCGGGTCGATCATGATCATGCGCACGTGTTCCGGAGTCGCCTTGTACAGCAGGCTCAGGACCATGGCGTTGATGCCCACCGACTTGCCGGACCCCGTCGTGCCCGCAATCAGCAAGTGCGGCATGCGCGCGAGGTCGGCGACGACGGGCACGCCGCCGATGTCCTTGCCGAGCGCCAGGGCGAGCGGTGAGCTGACATCATCGTACGGCTTGGATTTGATGATCTCGCCAAGTGTCACGATCTCGCGCTTTTCGTTGGGTATTTCCAAGCCGACGACCGATTTGCCGGGAATGATCTCCACGACCCGGACGCTGATGGCGGACAGCGCGCGCGCAAGGTCCTTCGAAAGATTGCTGATCTGGCTGACCTTGACGCCGGGCGCCGGCCGCAACTCGAAGCGCGTGATCACCGGACCCGGCTGCACTGCGACGACCTCCGCTTCCACGCCGAAATCGCGCAGCTTGAGTTCCACCAAGCGCGACATCGCCTCCAGCGCTTCGTCCGAGTACGACTGCTCGCGCGGGCCCGCCTCGTCGAGCAACGACAGCGCCGGTAACTCGCTCGACTGGGGGGCGTCGAACAGCGGGACCTGCCGCTCGCGCTCGACGCGCTCGCTCTTTTGAGGAACGGGGGCGGCAGCCTCGATGCGCGGCGGGGGCCGGGCGGCCTGTTTCTTCGTTTCCTCCCGCACGACTTCTTGGCGCGCCTGCTTGCGCAGCTGGCCCGAGGCCAATTCGCGCCGCTGCTCCATCCGGGTCCGAGCCCACTCGATCGCTTTCAGGACCGCGGCGCCCATCGTGTCCATGACCTTGAACCAGGACATGCCGAGAAACAGCGCCACACCCGCCAGCCACAGGCCCAACAGCAGCAGGGTTGCGCCGAGGAAACTCAGGGCATGGGCCAGGCCATGTCCGCCGTCGCCGCCCACCAAGTTGCCGAGCGCCCCGCCCGCACTGTTGGGGAGCGCCGCGCGGCTCCAGTGCAGCGTCGCCAGGCCGCAGCTCGTGAGCAGCGTCAACACGAATCCCGCGGCACGCAGCAGGGTGTTGATGCGCGAACGCGCATCGGGGAGCGCCTGCTCCTTGTGCACCAGCCAGCCGGCATAGGCCAGCATCACGGGAAATAGATAGGATGGACGGCCGAACAGGAACAGAAAAAATCCCGCGAGGCGCGCACCCACCGGTCCGATCCAATTACCGACCGGACCGGGCGCTCCGGTGTCCGCGAAGGTGGGATCGTCCGGGTGATAGGACAGCAGCGCGAGCAGCAATATCAGCGCAAGCGCGGCCAGCACCCACAGCGTGCCTTCGCGCAACGACCGCGCCACGGCGGCGGAGAGCGTGCTCTTGCGTTTGGGATTCTTGCGCTGAGCGTCGTCGCTTAACTCTAGACCTTTAATGATGTTTACTTCTTAACTAGTTGAATAGTATGTGATAGTAACCTAGTCCCGTCAGAGGCACCAACACGCATTGGCCTCTTAGGTCGTGGCCGCGACGCGGCCTTGATTGAACTGGCTGGCGCCCACAGATTTACTTACCATGAGCCGATGAGATCATCAGAAGAGAGGCAAATTATACATGAGCGTCCACAGGCACAGTCCACTCCTCATCCTGGGGTCGGGTCCCGCAGGGTACTCCGCCGCCGTGTATGCGGCGCGAGCCAACCGCCATCCCCTGCTGATCACCGGTTTGGAACAGGGCGGCCAGCTCATGACCACCACCGATGTGGACAACTGGCCCGGCGACGTCGAGCACCTTCAAGGGCCTGCTCTCATGGACCGGATGCGGCGTCACGCCGAGCGATTCCACACCGACATCGTGTTCGATCATATCAATCGCGTCGACTTGCGCCACCGTCCCTTTCGGCTGTTCGGCGACAATGGCGAGTACACCTGTGACGCGCTGATCATCGCCACCGGCGCCTCGGCCAAGTACCTCGGCCTGGAGTCCGAAGAGACTTTTCGCGGCAAGGGAGTATCGGCGTGCGCGACCTGCGACGGCTTTTTCTATCGCGGCAAGGCGGTGGCGGTGGTCGGCGGGGGCAACACCGCGGTGGAGGAAGCGCTCTACCTGACCAATATCGCCTCGCATGTGACCCTGGTGCACCGCCGTGACAAGCTGCGGGCCGAAAAAATACTGCAGGATCGCCTATTCTCGCTCGAGGCGGCGGGCAAGGCTTCCGTCGTCTGGAATCACACCATTGACGAGATACTGGGCGACGATGCCGGCGTGACCGGCGTGCGGCTGCGCGGCGCCTTGCCCGCCGCGGCAACCCGCACCGTTCAGGTCGACGGCGTGTTCATCGCCGTGGGCCATCAGCCCAACACCCAGCTGTTCGAAGGCCAATTGGACATGCGCGGCGGTTATATCGTGGTCAAGGGCGGTAGCGCGGGCGACGCGACCGCGACCAGCGTGGCCGGCGTCTTCGCCGCCGGCGACGTGGCCGATCACGTCTACCGCCAAGCCGTCACCTCGGCCGGCACCGGGTGCATGGCCGCGCTCGACGCCGACAAGTATTTGGAGCGAGCGGAGGCGGAACCTCAAGTCCAGCCACGCGTTAAACACGCGTGACCGCACGCTCGGCGCGGTTTCTCGACAGCATCGCGCAGATTGATGCGGCGGGCTGGAATTCTCTCTTGAGAGATAGCCAGCCCTTTCTGCGCCACGAATTCCTCCTGGCGCTCGAGCAATCCGGCTGCGCGGTGCCGCGCACGGGCTGGACCCCGCGGCACTTGGTGATCGACGATGCCGAAGGGACACCGATCGGCGCCATGCCGTTGTTCCGCAAGGGACATTCGCGCGGTGAATTCGTGTTTGATTTCTCCTGGGCCAATGCCTATGCGCAACATGGTCTCAAGTACTACCCGAAACTGCTGTCCGCCGTACCCTTCACGCCGGTGCGCGGCCCGCGACTTCTCATCCATCCCCAGGCCGACGCCAGGACCCTGACCAACGTCTTGATCAAGACGGCGATCGATTACGCGCGTGGCGAAGGGCTGTCGTCCTGGCACGTGCTATTCCCCTCGGACGACTCGGCCGAGTGCATGCGGTCGGCGGGAATGATCCTGCGCCGCGACTGCCAGTTTCATTGGTACAACCACGGCTATGAGTCGTTCGATGCCTTCCTCGCGACCTTCACCGCGGAAAAACGCAAAAAGGCGAAGCGCGAGCGGCGCAGAGTGGCCGAAGCCGGTATAGTTTTCGACACTTACCACGGGGGAGAAATGGATGACGCGCTGTGGGACGCCGTGTATCCGTTTTATGCGGACACCTTCTACCGCCACGGCCACGAACCCTACCTGAATCTGGATTTCTTCAAGCGCATCGCCGCCTCCATGCCGGACCGGCTGATGCTCAAAGTGGCGCGAATCGGTGCCGAGCGCATTGCCGTGGCGATATTTTTCGTGAGCGACGATGCTCTGTTCGGACGCTACTGGGGGGCCGGCGGCAACTATCACAGCCTGCATTTCGAGACCTGCTACTACCAGGGAATCGAGTACTGCATCGAGAGGAAATTGCAGCGCTTCGAGCCGGGCACGCAGGGGGAGCATAAAGTGCCCCGAGGTTTCGTGCCGACTCTCATGAGTTCGGCGCATTTCGTGGTCGACCCGCGGTTTGCCGCGGCCATTCGCGACTTTGCCGCGCGCGAGGCCCACGGCGTCGACAACTACGCCGCAGCTGTCAACGAGCACGTGCCCTATCACCGTGCGCCTGATGAGGAATTGCAGCTCTGAGCAGGCTCATCTGGTTGGGCGAGCAGGCTGATCCCGATTGGTTTCCGCCGTTGGAGCATGCGCTGCGCGAGCCTCCCGGGCTGCTTGCCGCCGGCGGGGACCTGCGGCCGGCGCGGTTGCTCGCCGCCTATGAGCGCGGCGTGTTCCCCTGGTATTCGGCGCAGCAACCGATACTGTGGTGGTCGCCTGATCCGCGCATGGTGTTGTTCCCCAAGGAATTCAATTGCTCGCGCAGCTTACGCAAGACGCTGCGCAATGGTCCCTACACGACGCGGGTTGATCACGCCTTCGGCGCCACCATCCGCGCCTGCGCGGCGCCGCGGCGCGGAGGCCCCGACACCTGGCTGAACAGCGAGATGATCGCCTCCTACGAGCAATTGCACCAGCTGGGATTCGGCCATTCCATCGAAACCTACGAAGCCGACGTGCTCGCCGGCGGCTTGTACGGCATACAGCTCGGCCAGGTGTTCTTCGGCGAATCGATGTTCAGCCTCCGGCGCGATGCCTCCAAGGTGGCGCTGGCGCGGCTGATCGACGAGTGCCGCGCACGCGACATCCAGCTCATCGACTGCCAGGTGGCCAGTTCGCACCTGGCTTCTTTGGGCGCTCGCGAGGTCTCCCGCAGTCAATTCGTAGGGTTATTGCGGCGTCACGCGCGGCGCAACCCCGTCGGCAGCTGGGCCGCATCCGCCGCGTAAATTGCATTAGCCAGGGGCTTTATGCACAATGCGCGCGGTTTCCCGCATACCACAAGGACGCATGTCAAAAGAAGAGGCAATTCAATTCGAGGGCGAGGTCGTCGAGACCCTGCCCAATACGACGTTTCGCGTCAAACTCAAGACGGGGCACCTCGTCACTGCTCATATTTCAGGCAAGATGCGTAAAAACTACATTCGCATTTTGACCGGGGACCAGGTCACCGTCGAAATGACCCCGTATGACTTGACCAAGGGCCGCATCGTCTACCGCGGGCGCTAACTTTCGTGCGACAAGAGCTTCGCAGGCTCGTCCGCTGCGCGGGTGTCGAGCTTGAGTTTCTCGCCGTCCTCGCTCAAGGTCACTTCCACATGTCCGCCGTTGACGAGCTTGCCGAACAATAGCTCCTCGGCCAGCGGCCGTTTGATGAACTCCTGAATGATTCGAGCCATCGGCCGCGCACCCATCTTCGGGTCGTAGCCGCGCTTGGCGATCCAGCGGCGCGCCGGCTCGTCCACGGAGATCGACACGCGCTTCTGTTCGAGCTGCGCTTCCGCCTCGACCAGCAGTTTGTCGACGACCCGTTCGATCGTGTCCTGATCCAGGCTGCCGAATTGAATGACGGCATCCAGGCGATTGCGAAATTCCGGCGAAAACAAGCGCTTGATCGCCTCCATTCCATCCGAGCCCGAATCCGCCTGCGTGAATCCGATGCTGGGCCGGCTCATCTCGAATGCCCCCGCGTTGGTGGTCATCACAATGATGACATGGCGGAAATCCGCTTTGCGGCCGTTATTATCGGTGAGCGTGCCGTGGTCCATGACCTGCAGCAGCAGATTGAATACATCGGGATGCGCCTTTTCGATTTCATCGAGCAGCAGCACGCAGTGCGGGTGCTTGGCGATCGCTTCCGTCAACAATCCGCCCTGATCGAATCCGACATAGCCGGGCGGCGCGCCGATCAGCCGCGATACCGTGTGCCTCTCCATGTATTCGGACATGTCGAAGCGCACGAATTCCACGCCCATGGCGATGGCCAGCTGCCGGGTCACCTCGGTCTTGCCGACGCCCGTGGGACCCGAAAACAGGAACGAACCGACGGGCCTGCGTTGATCGCCCAGCCCCGACCGGGACATCTTGATCGCGGACGACAATGCCTCGATCGCCTTGTCCTGACCGAATATGGTCAGTTTCAGATTGCGTTCCAGGTTCTTGAGCACATCGCGATCCGACAGCGACACGTTCTTCGGCGGAATCCGCGCGATGCGCGCCACCACGTTCTCTATTTGCGTGACGGTGACGCTCGTGGCGCGTTTCTCGACGGGTTGCAGCCGCAAATTGGCGCCCGCCTCGTCGACCACGTCGATCGCCTTGTCGGGCATGTGCCGGTCGTTGATGTGCCGCGCCGCGAGTTCCGCGGCCGCCCGCAGTGCATCGTCCTCGTACTTGATGCCGTGATGTTCCTCGTAGCGCGATTTGAGGCCGCGCAGAATATCCACGGTATCCTGAACGGACGGTTCGCTGATATCGATCTTCTGGAAACGGCGCGCCAGCGCGTGATCCTTCTCGAAGATTCCCCGATATTCGTTGTAAGTGGTCGAGCCGATGCAGCGCAGATCGCCGTTGGCCAACGCGGGCTTGATCAAGTTCGAGGCGTCCATCACGCCGCCCGATGCAGCGCCGGCGCCGATGACCGTGTGAATCTCGTCGATGAATAGAATGGCGCCCGGCTGCTTTTTGACTTCCGCAAGCACCGCCTTCAGGCGCTTCTCGAAGTCGCCCCGATACTTGGTGCCGGCGACGAGCGAGCCCATATCGAGCGAATAGATGGTTGCGTCCAGGAGCACGTCGGGCACCTGGTTCTCCACGATCATGCGCGCGAGTCCCTCCGCGATCGCCGTCTTGCCGACGCCGGCTTCGCCCACGTACAAGGGATTATTCTTGCGGCGGCGGCACAGGATCTCGATGGTGCGTTCGACTTCGATTTTTCGCCCGATCAAGGGATCGATCTTGCCCTTGCGCGCCGATTCGTTCAGATTCGTCGCATATTTCTCCAAGGCATTGCCGCCGCCGTCGCCCTCGCGCTCCGCGTCGGTGGAGGCGCCGCCCTCCTCGCGTTCGCCGCGCTCCTCACCGCCGGCCTTCGACAGGCCATGCGCGATGAAATTGACGACGTCCAGGCGCGACACGTCCTGCATGCTGAGCAGGTAGGCGGCGTGGGATTGCTTCTCGCTGAATATCGCCACCAGGACATTGGCGACCGTCACTTCTTTTTTCCCGCTCGACTGGACGTGGAAAACGGCCCGCTGCAGCACGCGCTGGAACCCCAAGGTCGGTTGCACGTCCCGATCCTCGCCGGCCGGCAATCGCGGCGTGGTCTGGTCGATGAATTGTTTCAGCTCGGTCTTGAGCTTCACGGTGTCCGCGCCGCAGGACTTCAAGACTTCCCTGACCTTGGGGGTATCCACGATGGCGAGCAGCAAATGCTCGACGGTCATGAATTCATGCCGCGCCTCGCGCGCACCGGCAAACGCATCATTCAAGCAAAATTCAAGTTCTTGACTTAGCACTTTACGCCTCTTCTAGCGTTGCCATCAGCGGGTGCTGATGTTGTCGCGCATATGCGATCACTTGAGCCACCTTGGTCTCCGCGATCTCGTAAGTAAAGACCCCGCACACTCCCTTTCCCTTGGTATGGACCTCAAGCATAACCCGGGTTGCCTTGGTGCGGTCCATCGCGAAGAATCGCTGCAGGATGTCCACGACGAATTCCATGGGGGTATAGTCGTCGTTGATGAGCACGACCTGGTAAAGGGGCGGGCGCTTGAGCTTAGGCGCCGCTTCCTCGACGACCAAGCCTGTACCTTCCCGTCCGCGTTCAACGTCGCTCATGTCTTTACGGTTTATAGGGCGCGGTATCGCGGTTTACAAGCGCCGGCAAGCAAAAGTCCGACGGCGGCGCCACTGTCGCCAATCGGTGTCACTCAACTTTAATAAGGAAAAACAAATGCTTGAGCACACTAGCAGGTAGTCCTATGATTGCTGACCTTGAGGCTCTTTGGGCGTGCGGCGACCCTCCCGCTCGCGCAACTTTCTGAAGTAACGCGCACGACCTTAAATACATGCTGGATACGCGGACGAATGGATGGCTG
>DASYFQ010000198.1:0-3278 GCA_036498345.1 Steroidobacteraceae bacterium | reverse complement strand
ATCGCGCCCCGGAATCTCGTTCGGCCGCGCCTTGCGCGTGGTGTAGGACACGGAAAAGCGAATGCGCGGCTCGCGCTCCATCAACGCCTTGACCAAGCTCGTCTTGCCGGTGCCCGACGGTGCCGAAACCACGTAAAGGCGACCGCGTTCCATCAATGGCGACCCGATGTTCTGCACCCCGCGCGTGCAGTGCATCTATCGCGTTGATTGATAATCATATTCATAAGCATCGAATTCCGGCTCTGGCTGCCTTTTGGAAGTCATTCGATGTTCTGCACTTGCTCGCGCATCTGTTCGATCAGTACTTTCATGTCGACGGCGGCACGAGTGGTTTCGATGTCCTGAGACTTCGACGACAGCGTGTTGGCCTCGCGATTCAGCTCCTGCATCAGAAAATCCAGGCGCCGCCCCGCGGGTTCTTGTCCGCCGAAGGTCTTGCGCACTTCCGTCACGTGGCCGCGCAGGCGATCGATCTCCTCGTCCACGTCGAGGCGCTGCGCCA
Source organism: Steroidobacteraceae bacterium (assembly GCA_036498345.1). Lineage (GTDB taxonomy): Bacteria > Pseudomonadota > Gammaproteobacteria > Steroidobacterales > Steroidobacteraceae > Bog-1198. The sequence goes on along the minus strand of DASYFQ010000198.1, from coordinate 2,776 downwards.
GGATCGCCAGTTCCTGTTCGAGCCGCTCATGGTCGACGTCGCTGACCAACTGGGCGATGCGTTCGAGCAGTTTCGTCCGCATGCGCGCCCGCACCTCCGGCAGCCGTTCCGTCACGCGCTCGGAGAATTCGACCAGTCCGGCGCAGCGCTGCTCCAGAGCGTCGCGCAGGCGGCCGCCCTCGCTGTCGCGAAAGCGCGCGAGTTCCGCCAGCGCGTCGGCCAGCAGCGCGTGCGCGGCGGCGAGCATCGGGGAGAGGTCGCGGGTCCCGTCTCGAATCACGCCGGGCCAGCGCAGCAGTTCCAGGGCATCGATGCGCGCCGCGGGTCCCGCCTGTGCGGCAATCGCTTGTGCCCGCTGCGTGAGCGATGCCAGGAGCCCGGCGTCGACTTCGAGCGCGCCTGAGGCTACCGCGGGGCGAAAATGCAACGAACATTCGATCTTGCCGCGGCGTACGGAGGCGGCGATGGCCTGGCGAAATTCCGCCTCGCCGACACGGAATTCCTCGGGCAGCCTACAGCCGACTTCCAGAAAACGATGGTTGACCGTCTTCAATTCCCAGGCCAACAATCCCCACGGGAACTGGCGCTCGCGCCGCGCAAAGCCAGTCATGCTACGAATCATAGGGGTGTGCGCTAGAATCGGCCATAATCCACCCGTTGAGTTTATCAGAAGCTAGGAGCCGTCATTGCAGATCGAGACCGCGGATGTGAGCCTCATCGGCCACCGCGAAGAGAATCAAGACCGAGTCGCGGTGGCGGCCGCCGATCAAGCGGTGCTGTTGGTCGTGATCGACGGCATGGGCGGCCATGCGGAAGGCGCGCGCGCGGCCGAAACTGCGCTCTCGACGCTGCTCGAGGCTTTCTGGCAGACGCCGCATCCTATTTTCGATCCACTGGGTTTTTTACATTTATCGCTGGGCCGTGCACATGAAGAAGTCGTCAAGCTGGGGGTGGGTTTGAGCGTCGAGGCGCGCCCGCGCGCGACTTGCGCGCTGTGCCTGGTACAGGATTCAGCGGCTTATTGGGCGCACGTGGGCGATAGCCGCGTGTATCAATTGCGGCAGGCCCAGGTGCTGGAGCGCACTCGCGATCACAGCCACGTCGAGGTGCTGTTGCGCGAAGGCTTGATCACCGAGGCCGAAGTTCACGGCCACCCGATGCGCAATTATGTCGAATGCTGCCTCGGCGGAGACGCGGCCTTGCCGGAGATGAGCATATCGACGCGGCGCAAGCTCAAGTCCGGCGACGTGTTGCTGCTGTGTACGGACGGCCTGTGGGCGAACTTGCGCGATCAGGATTTCGTGCGCTTTGCGCAGGCCCAGGCTAAGCCCTTGCGGGAATCCCTGGCCGATCTTGGGACGCAAGCCGTGGAAGCCTCCGCTCCTTACAGCGACAACACCAGTGCGGCAGCGCTGCGCTGGCGGGCAGCGTGAGCGTTCGTCCCAGCGGTCGTGCACCCGACGAGTTGCGCGAATTGAGTTTCGATCGCGGCTACACCAAGCACGCGGAAGGCTCGGTGCTGGTAGGGTTTGGAGCCACGCGAGTCTTGTGCACGGCCAGCATCGAGGACAGCGTGCCCGCGTTTCTGCGCGGCAAGGCGGAGGGCTGGGTGACCGCCGAATACGGCATGCTGCCGCGGGCTACTCACACGCGGTCGGGCCGCGAGGCGGCCCGCGGCAAACAGACGGGGCGCACGCAGGAAATCCAGCGATTGATCGGACGCGCGCTGCGGGCGGTCGTCGATCTCAAGGGTTTGGGGGAGCGTACCGTGACCATCGACTGCGATGTGCTGCAGGCGGATGGCGGCACCCGGACGGCGGCCATTACCGGCGGATTCGTGGCCCTGGCGGATGCCATCGACACTCTGCTCAAGCGACGTGCCATCACCTCGAATCCGCTGCATGGCCAGGTGGCGGCCGTATCCGTGGGCATCTACCGCGGCACGCCCGTGCTCGACTTGGATTATGCCGAGGACTCGAACGCGGAGACGGACATGAACGTGGTCATGAACAGCGGCGGCGCGTTCGTCGAGGTGCAGGGCACCGCCGAAGGCCACGCGTTTCGGCGCCATGAGCTCGACCAGTTATTGGACCTCGCGACGTCCGGCATTGCTCGCTTGCATGCCGCCCAGCAAAGCGCTCGTGGCGTCTAGGCCGCTCATCGTTGCCACCAGTAACCCGGGCAAGCTGCGTGAGTTCCGCGCGTTACTGTCGGACGTGCCCTTCGAGATCCACGGCTTCGGGGAACTGGGGGTAGCCCCGCCCGAGGAGACCGGCGCGAGCTTTCTCGAGAACGCCATGCTCAAGGCGAGGCATGCCGCGGCGGCGGCGCAGGCGGCGGGACTCGGCGGTGCGTCGGCGGGCGTTGCCGCAATTGCAGACGACTCCGGTCTCGAAGTCGACGCCCTTGGCGGAGCCCCGGGCATTTTCTCGGCTCGCTACGCCGGAGTTGGCGCCGATGACGCCGCCAACAACGCAAAGCTTTTGAGCGCCCTCGCGGGCACGCCGCGCGCGCTTCGTCGCGCGCGCTATCGATGCGTGTTGGTGTTGGCGTTCGCAGCCGAGGATGAGGCGCCGCTGATTGCCGAAGGAGTTTGGGAGGGGTCCATTCTCGAAGCGCCGCGGGGCACGGGCGGCTTCGGCTACGATCCCTACTTCTGGCTTCCGGACCTTGGAATGACCGCAGCGCAGCTCGACCCGTCGGACAAGAATCGGCTCAGTCATCGCGGCATCGCCATGCGCGCGCTCCGCGATCAATGGGTGGCGCGTGAGCAGCT
>DASYFQ010000197.1:0-30879 GCA_036498345.1 Steroidobacteraceae bacterium | reverse complement strand
GGCCGACGAGAATGCTGCGCGCCGCTTCATTGCGGCCATCGACGTATTTTACGATCGCGGCGTCAAGATCGTGGTATCGGCTCGAGCGCCGCCCGCGGAACTCTATCGCGGCGAACGACTCGGGCTCGAGTTTCAGCGCGCCGCGAGCCGCCTCGTGGAAATGCAGACGCAACGCTATCTCGCCGGCCAACACCAACCCCTGGCATAATTCGCGGATGAAAACGGTCGCCGAATTCAAAATCCACTACCGGCAGATCCTGGGCGAGAACGGCGCCGTGGTGGCACCGCTGCCGCAGTTCGCGAAGGACAGCGCGGAGGTCCTGCGCATGTACCGAGCCATGACGCTGGTCCGTGTTTTCGATGCGAAGGCGGTGAATCTGCAGCGCACCGGACAACTCGGTACCTATCCCTCCTCCCTCGGCCACGAGGCTGCGCATATCGGCATCGGCGCCGCGATGCGGCCCGAAGACGTGCTGGCACCGGTGTATCGCGAATTCGGCACCCAGCTATGGCGCGGCGTGACCATGACGGAGATCCTGACGTACTGGGGAGGCGACGAGCGCGGCAACGACTTTGCCGTGCCTCGAGGAGACTTCGCCTGGTGCGTGCCCATCGCCACCCAGACCCTGCATGCCGCCGGTGCGGCCATGGCCTTCAAGGTGCTCAAGCAGCCGCGCTGCGCGCTCGCCTATATCGGCGACGGAGGCACATCCGAGGGCGCCTTTTACGAGGCGCTCAACTTGGCCGGATCGCGCACCCTGCCCGTGGTATTCGTCATCGTCAACAACGGCTGGGCCATATCGGTCCCCGTCGCGGCGCAAACCGCCGCGCAGACGTTGGCGCAGAAGGCGGTGGCGGCCGGCATTCCCGGCGTGCAGGTCGACGGCAACGACGTATTCGCCGTGAGAGAGGTGGTCAGCGAGGCGCTCGAGACGGCGCGACGCGGTGCGGGCCCGACCTTGATCGAAGCGTTGACGTACCGGCTGAGCGATCATACGACCGCGGATGACGCCAGCCGCTATCGGTCGAATGAAGAAGTAAAAGATGCCTGGGCTCTGGAACCGCTGATCCGGATTCGGGCATTTCTATTCGGCACCGGACAATGGGACGCCGCCAAGGAACGAGCCTTGCTGGATGAGTGCGCGCTCGAGGTCGATGCGGCGGTGACCGACTACTTGGGCAAGGCGAAGCCCACGACCGATGCGATGTTCGACCATCTGTTCGCCGCGTTGCCCCCGCACCTGCACGAACAGCGCCTGCTCGCCCGCAAGTACGGCTCCAAATCCAGCGGTCATTGAATTGGCGAAAATAACCATGGTAGAAGCCATCGCGATGGCGCATGGCTGGGAAATGCGACATGACGCCAATGTGGTCGTGATCGGACAGGACGTGGGCGCCAACGGCGGCGTGTTCCGCGCGACCGCCGGCCTTCAAGAACGCTTCGGCAAGGACCGGGTGCAGGACACGCCGTTGGCGGAAGCGACCATCGCCGGCATGTCGGTGGGGATGGCGACGCACGGCCTCAAGCCCGTCGCGGAAATTCAGTTCATGGGATTCCTCTATCCGGCGCTGGATCAGATCGTGAATCACATGTCGCGGATGCGTAACCGCACCCGCGGCCGCTTGAGTTGTCCGGTGGTCATTCGCATGCCGCATGGCGGCGGCATTCACGCCCCCGAACATCATTCGGAAAGCACCGAAACCATGCTGTGTCACATACCGGGAATACGCGTCGTATGCCCGTCCTCGCCGGTACGCGCCTACGGCTTGCTGCTGGCGGCGATCCGCGATCCGGACCCCGTGATGTTCCTGGAACCGGTGCGCTTGTATCGCGCGATGCGCCAGGAAGTGAACGACGACGGCCGGGCTTTGCCGCTCGACTCGTGCTTCATTCTGCGCGAGGGCGGCGACGTGACCGTCGTCACCTGGGGCGCGATGACCATGGACTCGCTGCGCGCCGGCGCCGAACTCGAGCAGCGCGGAATCAGCGCCGAGGTCATCGACCTTGCGACTTTGAGTCCGATCGACATCGACACGATTCTCGCGTCCGTGGCCAAAACCGGCCGGCTCGTGATCGTGCACGAGGCCGCCCGCAACGTCGGCGTAGGAGCCGAGATCGCGGCGCTGGTTGCGGAGCACGGCCTGTACGATTTGCAGGCCCCGATCCAGCGTGTCGCCGGATTCGACACCATTATGCCGCTGTTCAAGCTCGAGCACGATTACATACCGAGCGTGCAGCGGATCATCGACGCGGTGGAACTCACTTTCGAAGGCTGAGGCTGCTTCATGAGTATATTCAGGCTTCCGGATTTGGGCGAAGGCTTGGCCGAGGCCGAGATCGTCGAGTGGCACGTATCGGTGGGCGATCACGTGCGCGTCGATCAACCCATGGTCTCGGTGGAAACGGCCAAAGCAGTGGTCGAAGTGCCGGCGCCCTTTAGCGGCATCGTCACCGTACTGCGCGGCGCGCCCGGCGACATCGTTCCCACCGGAGCGCCGCTCATCGAGTTCGATTCCGGAACCGTCGTCGGCAGCATGCCCGCGACGAGCGAGGAATACGTGGAACAGGCTTTGGTCCGGGACCCGCGCACCCACAACTCGCAGCGCGCGCGTGCCGTGCCGGCGGCACGTGCGCTCGCAAAGAGCTTGGGCGTGGACCTCGAGAGCGTCCAGGGCGGCGGCCGCGCCGGCTTGATCACGCTCGACGACGTCCTGCGGCATGCCGACCTGCCGGCCGCCGCGCACGGCGCGCGCGCCGCGAGCGGCACGTCCGCGACGAGCGGCATATCCGCGACGAACGGCGAAGCCGCCTCTCCCGCCGCCCGCGCGATGGCCGCGGCCGGCCCCGCCGGCGGTACCGTCGAGCCGTTGCGCGGCGTGCGGCGCGCAATGGCGCAAAGCATGTCGCAGTCCCGGGATCAGGTCGCGGGCAGCACGGTGTGCGACGACGCCGACATTCATCTCTGGACGCAGCGCGGCGACTATACGTTGCGGCTCATGCGCGCGATGGTCTGCGCCTGGCGCGCGGAGCCTGCTTTGAACGCCTGGTACGATCCCGTCACGCAGTCGCGGTTTCTGGTTGCGCACGTCGATTTGGGCGTAGCCATCGATACGCCGGGCGGCCTCATCGTTCCCGTGGTACGCGGCATAGAGAAGCAATCGCCGGAAGAACTGCGCGCGGCCATCGCTCGTCAGAAAGAGGCGGCGCATCGGCGCAGCATTGACCCTTCGGACCTGCGCGACTTCACCCTGATGCTGTCGAATTTCGGCACCCTCGCCGGCCGCTACGGCATTCCCCTGGTGGTGCCTCCCGCGGTCGCCATACTGGGCGCAGGCAAGGTGCGAGCGGATGCGGTCGTGGTCGAAGGCGCGGTGCAGGCCCATCGGCGCATGCCCCTTTCCTTGAGTTTCGATCACCGCTGCATCACGGGCGGGGAGGCATGTCGCTTCCTGGCCTCTGTCATCTCCGATCTTGAAAAGCCGGATTAACACTAGGATTACCCCCATGTACCAGGCTTCCTCGGAACAACATCGCAAGATCGTGTCCGCCGTCGTGCGGTCCGCGGTCAGGCCGCCCAAATCGATGCGCGCTTTGGATTGGCCGCGCTTTCTCAAGGCTTATTACGCCAATGTCGATGCGGCGGACCTTGCTGCACGAGAACCGGCGGAGCTCGCCGGCGCCGCATTGTCGCACTTGATGTTCGCGCGCCAGCGGCGCAAATCCGCCCTGGTCCGGGTATTCAACCCCACCTTACGCGAGCATGGTTACTCCTCGGCGCACACCGTCATCGAGATGGTGAACGACGACATGCCCTTCCTCGTCGATTCGATCAGCCTCTCGCTGACCCAGCGCGCCCTCACCCTGCACTTTCTGACGCATCCCGTCTTCGCGGTCGCACGCGACAGTGCCGGGACTTTGCTCTCGCTGCAAGAGCGCGGCGAAGCGTCCAGGGACAAGCAGCAGCCCGCCGAACGGAAACTGCGGCTGGAATCCTTTCAACACGTCGAGGTGGATCGAATCGTCGATCCGGCCGCGTTGCATTCTCTCACGGCGCAGATCGAGCGCAGCATGCGCGACGTTCGAGTCGCTTGCGCGGATTGGGGCAAGATGCAGAAGGCCGCCCATCAGACGGCGCAAGGCTTGAGTTCCTTGGGCGCGCGCGTCGACCCGAACATTTTGAGCGAAGCCGTCGCGCTCCTCACATGGATGGAAAATCGCCATTTTACTTTTTTGGGCTACCGTGAATATCGGCTCGAGGGCCGTAAAGGGCGCGAAACCTTGCAGCCGATCGCGGCTACGGGCTTGGGGCTGCTGCGTCCCGGCTACAAGCAGCCGGAGAGCACGACCAACCGCATTTTACCGAGCGATATCCGCCGCCAGAGCCGTTCCCGCGACCTCGTCCTCGTCACCAAGGCGAACTTCCAGTCGACGGTTCACCGGTCCGGGTACCTCGACTACGTCGGCGTCAAGCAATTCGATGCCAAGGGCCGCTTGATCGGCGAGCGGCGATTCCTGGGTTTGTGGACTTCCGCGGCATACAGCAGCAATCCCCGCGAAATCCCCGTCCTGCGCCATAAGGTCGCGCAGGTGGTCGAGCACTTCGCGCTCGCTCCCGACAGTCACGACGGCAAAGCACTGCAGCACATTCTCGAAGCCTTTCCGCGCGACGAGTTGTTCCAGGCAAGCGTCGCCGAACTGAATCGTATCGTCACGGGCATCTTCGGATTGCAGGAGCGTCCGCGGGTTCGCGTGCTGCTCCGGCGCGACGCGTTTCGGCGGTTTTATTCCTGCTTGGTGTTCGTACCGCGCGAGAAGTACAACACGCAGGTCCGTCAGCGCATCGAAAAAGTCATTCGCGAGGCATTTTCGGCGATCGGGATGGAATCGCAGGTGCAGATCGCGGAATCGAACCTCGCACGCCTTCACATCGTCGCGCGCACCAGCTCGAGCGATGAAACCCGCGTCGGCACGGACGCCTTGGAACGGCGCGTCGCCGCGGCCGTGAGGTCGTGGCTGGACGGATTCAAGACGGCGTTGCTGTCGCGCCTCGATGAAGCCCACGCCTTGCATCTTTTCGAAAAATACGCGCAGGCCTTCCCTGCCGCCTACACCGAAGACTTTCAGGGCGACGCCGCGGCCCTCGACGTATCGTTCCTCGAGGCCGTCGAGAAAGAGCCGGCGCGGCTGCACCTCGACATCTATAGACCCGAGCCGCGGCGCAAGGACAAATTCTTTCTCAAGATTTTCCGCAATCACGATGCCATTCCGATTTCCGACCTCTTGCCCATGCTGGAGCACATGGGCCTCAAGGTGATTGCCGAGCGGCCCTACGAACTGGAATTCCCGGCCGGCCGGCGCGCCTGGATTCAGGACCTGGAGCTCGTGATGCAGGCGCCCACGGTGACTCAGTTCGAGGCGTTGGAGCGCGAAATCAAGAGCGCATTGACGGCCGTTTGGACCGGCCGCATGGATAGCGACAGCTTCAATCAATTGACGCTGTCCGCCGGCATACCGTGGCGCCTCGTGATCGTGATGCGCGCCTATTGCCGCTATTTGCTCCAGACCGGGCTGCCGTTCAGTCAAGGTTATATCGCGCAAGTCTTGGTGAACAATGCGCCAATCGCCCGGATGTTGGCGGATTTGTTCGTGGCCCGCTTCAGCCCGGAGGGCACGGCTTCGGCGCGGGACAGGGCGAGCGCCAGCATCGATCGGCGCATCCGCTCGGCGCTCGAGGAGGTGACGCGCTCGGACGAGGATCGAATCCTCAGAGCCGTGTGGAATGCGCTGTCGGCGACCGTGCGCACCAATGCCTATCAAACCGGCCGCGAGGGCCAGCTCAAGGAGCACCTCTCCTTCAAGATCGAGAGCCAGCAGCTGCGTGAGCTCCCTCTGCCCAAGCCCCTATTCGAGATTTTCGTGTTTTCGCCGCGCATGGAAGGTGTGCACCTGCGCATGGGATACGTCGCCCGCGGAGGCATTCGCTGGTCGGATCGCCGCGAGGATTTCCGCACGGAAGTGCTCGGCCTCATGAAGGCGCAGCAGGTGAAGAACACGGTGATCGTTCCCGTAGGAGCCAAGGGCGGATTCGTCGTCAAGCGCCTGGTGACCGAGCGAGAGGCGCAGCAGGCAGAAGTGATCGCGTGCTATCAAACGCTCATCAGGGGCCTTCTGGATATTACCGACAACATCGTCGATGAAAAGATCGTCCCTCCGCCCATGGTGGTACGCCACGACAAGGATGATGCCTACCTGGTAGTGGCCGCGGATAAGGGTACCGCGACGTTTTCCGACATCGCCAACGCGATATCCGCGGAGTACGGCTTCTGGCTCGGCGATGCATTCGCCTCCGGCGGTTCGGCCGGCTACGACCACAAAAAAATGGCGATCACCGCACGCGGCGCGTGGGAGTGCGTGAAGCGGCACTTCCGCGAGATCGGCGTCGACATCCAGAACCAGAATTTCTCGGTCACCGGAATCGGCGACATGGCGGGAGATGTATTCGGCAACGGGATGCTGCAATCACCCCACATCCGGCTGGTCGCGGCCTTCAACCACCTGCACATCTTCATCGATCCGCAACCCGATCCCCTGCGCTCGTTCGCCGAGCGCGAGCGGCTGTTCAACATGCCCCGTTCCAGCTGGGAGGATTATTCACGCGACGCGATTTCGAAGGGCGGCGGCGTCTATTCGAGGACGGCCAAGAGCCTGACCCTGTCGCGCGAAGCGCAATTGCTGCTCGAGCTTCCGGCGCAAGTCACCCCCAACGAAGTGATCAAGGCCATTCTGAAGGCGCATGTCGATCTATTTTGGAACGGCGGGATCGGCACCTATGTCAAGGCAACTTTCGAAAGCCACAGCGATGTCGGAGACCGCAGCAATGACGCGGTGCGAATCGACGCCCGCGAATTGAATTGCAGAGTGATCGGCGAAGGCGGCAACCTCGGCGTGTCGCAGCTCGGGCGCGTCGAGTTCGCGCGGCGCGGCGGCAGGCTCAATACCGATTTCATCGACAACTCGGCCGGCGTCAACTGTTCCGACGTCGAGGTCAATCTGAAAATTCTCTTGAACGGTGCCGTGCGCGCCAAGGAAATCACGCGTGCGGGACGCGATCGGCTGCTGGTGCAGATGACGGATGAAGTAGCCAAGCTGGTACTGCGCAACAACTATCTTCAGGGTCAGGCGATCAGTACCAGCGAGTTCCAGGCCAAGGAGCGGCTGAGCGAGAGCGCCTACGTGATCCGTGCGCTCGAACGTTCCGGAGATTTGAATCGCTCGCTGGAATTCTTGCCGACAGAGGAGGAGATCGCCGAGCGCCGCAAGGCCGGCGAGGGACTCACGCGTCCGGAACTCGCCATCACCCTGAGTTACGGCAAGATTTGGCTGTACCGGGCGCTCATTCATTCCAACGTTCCCGAGGACCCTTACCTGTCGACCGAATTGGCGCGTTACTTCCCGACCCCGGTTCAGAAACGCTTCGCGGTGCGCTTGAAACGGCACCGCTTGCGCCGCGAGATCATTGCAACGGCGATCACCAATAGCTTGATCAACCGCATGGGGCCGGTTTTTCCGGTGCGCGCACAGGATGATACCGGGGCCGATCCCGCCGCCATTGCGCGTGCCTACAGCATTGCGCGCGAGGTGTTCGCCGCCCGCCATATCTGGTCGCAAATCGAAGCTCTCGACAATCGCATCTCGGCCGCGCTGCAGTACACGGCCATGTCGAAAACCACGCGTCTGCTGCGGCACATGACCTACTGGCTGCTCGAGAATCGGCGCGAGGATCTCGATATCGAGCGCGGCGTACTGCGTTACGCCGCCAAGGTGGGAGAGTTGTTCCATGAGCTCGGGAGCGTTCTGGGCGCCACGGAGCAGGCGCGGCTCAGCGTACTGCGCTCGCAGCTCATCGAGCAGCACGTTCCCGAAGATCTGGCCTCGCGGATCGCCTCGCTGGAGATGTTGCACTGCGCATTGGATTTGGTCGAGGTCGCCAGGGCTGCGCGTTTGGATATAGGCTATGTAGCCAAGGCATATTTCGATCTGGGCGAACGCATCGGCTTAACTTGGATCAAGGAGCAAATTGAAAGTTTGACCGCGGACGGCCATTGGCAGGCGGTGGCGCGTGGTACCTTGCGCGACAATTTGTACGAACTCCAGCGCAAAATCACCGGAGCGGTGCTGGCATGCAAGGGCCGCGACGCGGCCGCGCGAGTCGACCAATGGATCGCGCGTCATGCGGCTCCGGTCGAATCGCTGAAGCGGGTCGTCGTCGACCTGCGCACCGGCACGCCGCCGGATTTCGCGACCCTGTCGGTCGCCCTACAAGCAGTCAGACGCCTGACTCAGGATTGATCGAGTGACCACGCAAACCACGAAATTCGGCCGCGACTATTTGCAAAATCGCATCGTAGGAGAATTCATGCTGGCAAGGCATATCGGCATCGTAGTCGAGTCGGCTGACGATAGCGCCGTCGTCTTGCGCGCGCCGCTCGCGCCCAATGCCAATTACAAGGGCACCGCGTTCGGGGGTAGTTTGTATTCGGTGGCGGTGCTGACCGGTTGGGCATGGGTCACTCGCTATCTCGCGGAACGCGGCCTCGCGGCCGATGCGGTGATTCAGGAATCGAACGTGCGCTTCCTGTCGCCGGTGCATGGCGAGCTGCGGGCCAGCGTCGCGGCGCCGTCGGAGGCGCAGATCGACAAATTCCGCAAAATGTTGCAGCGTGCCGGCCGCGGGCGAATTCGCTTGCGCGTGGAAATAATTTACGATCAGACTTTGGCGGCGCTTTTCGACGGTGTGTTTGCCGCGGCCGTGCGTCAATAGGAGGAGCGGTGCCCGGAAAATTGATCTTGATTCGTCACGGACAAAGCATTTGGAACGTCGAGAATCTCTTCACGGGCTGGCACGACGTCGACCTGAGCGATCTGGGACGCCTCGAAGCGGAGCAGGCGGGACGCGAATTGCAGCGCGAAAAGCTCGAGCCCAAGGTTGCCTTTACCTCGGTGTTGAAACGCGCGATCCGCACCTTGTGGATGATTCTGGATACCACCGACCGCATGTGGGTTCCGGTGGAGCGCAGCTGGCGCCTCAACGAGCGCCACTACGGGGCCTTGGAGGGACTCAACAAGGCGCAGACGGTCGAGAAGCATGGCGAGGCGCAGGTCAAGATTTGGCGCCGCAGTTACGACATTGCGCCGCCGGTCTTGAGCCTGGATGACCCGCGGCATCCGCGTTTCGATCCGCGCTATGCGGATGTGGACGCGGCTTCGCTGCCGGCGGCGGAATCGCTAAAGGATACCCTGTCGCGCGTCCTGCCCTATTGGGAATCGCGCATAGTTCCGGAGCTTCGAGCCAACAAGGACGTGCTCATCGTCGCGCACGGAAACTCGCTGCGCGCGCTGGTCAAGATGCTCGACATGATGTCCGAGAGCGACATCGTCGAGTTCAATATTCCGACCGGCATCCCGATACTGTACGAATTGGACGAGCAACTGCAGCCTCTCGGCCGACGATTTCTCGGCGACCAGCAAGCCATCGCGGCGGCGCAAGATGCCGTACGCCGCCAAACCGAGAAGAAATGACGGTGCGCGCGGCGCGCGACGGCGTCCTCGAGACGGCGTCACGAGTCCGGGGCGATGACTACCTTGAGACCCGACAGCGCCTCGGTGAAATCGACTTGGCATGACAAGCGCGAGGCGCCATCGCGGAAGTCGGGCAATTCCTTGAGCAATTCCAGCTCGTCGCCTTGAGGTTTCGGCAGGCGGCCGGCCCAGTTTTCGTCCACGAACACGTGACAAGTGGCGCAGGAGCAAAGGCCTCCGCAAATCGCGGCGACTCCATAATCGAGCTCACGCAGAATCTCCATCACCTTCAATCCGGGCTTTGCCTCGATTTCATGCTCTTTTCCGTCCCGGTCCACTACGATCATCCGCGCCATTGAGCTCTCCGTTGTTGGGCCCCTCGAGGGGTTCGTCACTAGGCCGGGTAGTGTGCCGGAACTTAATCGGCCCGACTACTTGGGCTTGCGCCGAGACGCGCCGCCAGCAGTTGAGCGCGGGCGGCGACGTCAACCTGCGGATCGTCGCGGTGCAGCTCGAGGTAGAGATCGCTCCACAACAGGCAGATATAGTCGTATAGCCAGCCCAGCAGCTCCAGGCGCACATATTCGTCGCGCGTCGGCGGGCGGCGGGCGTAGCTCGCCAGCAGATCGCGCTTGAGGTGCTCCTCGAGATCGTTGTTGGCGCTCCAGCCCGCCAAATCCCATAACGGATCCGCGGCGTGCGCGTATTCCCAATCGAGCAACACCAACGAGGGATTGCGGTCGACCAGATTGAGGGTATGCAAGTCGCTGTGGCACATCACCGGATCGACGCCCGGCAGCTCCGCGAGTGCGGCCAGCCGCCGAGCAGCGGCGGCTGGCAGGGAGTCCCGCGCGCCCGGGGTGTAGGACGGATGTGCCTGCGTTTCCGCGGAAACGTCCCCCTGCCGGTTCTGCGGGCCGCTCGTGTCCGGCATGTGCGAATTTGAAGTTGCGCTCCGCCGAGTCAACGCAGCGCCGTAGTATTCGATCCATTTTGCCGGGTTCATCACACGTGCCGGCATCGGCATCTCGAGCGCATGGATCCGGCGCATGAGCTCGGCCACCCGCGCGATATTCGATTGCCGCCGCACCTCCGGCTGACTCCACAGGCGGCCATCGACCCAATGCGCGATGAGTATTCCGTGCTGCGCATCGTAATATTCCAGCACGGGTGCCAGATCCGCGGCGGCGGCACGCTCGAGCACGCGCGCCTCCCAGGCGCGGTCGAGACCAAGATCGCAGGAATTCGTCGCCGTTACCCGCAGGGCGTAGGCCCGCCCATCGCGCAGCACCCGATAGGTCTCATTGACGAGCCCCGTACTCACGCGGTGAATCTCGATTTTTCCCTGTCCCGGCACATGGCGGGAGACGGTGCTCGCGAGTTCATCCGGCGGCATAGGCTGCCTGCGGCAAGTCCCGGCGCCATTGCCGCATACCGATCACGATCAGGACCAAGTACAAACCGAACAGCAGCATCGTGAGATACAAGCGGCGCGTCAAATAGAGACACAAGCTGGCGGAATCGATCACCAGCCACCAATGCCAGTTCTCGTACACCTTGCGCGCGACCAGAAAGGTGGCAAAAACGCTCGCCCACGTCACCATCGAATCCACGAAGGGCCATGCGGCCGGGGTAAATCGCCGTAAATAATAGGAACTGACCACCGATAGGGCGATGACGCCGATAGCGCCGGCCGCGTGGCGCGCGATCGGCCAGCGGCACACGGCAAGAGGGGCGCCGTCCCCGCCTTGCCGCCATTGCCAGAATCCATAGACCGCCATGGCAGCGTAGAAGGCATTCAGCGCGGACTCCATGTACAGGCGCGCTCCGAAAAGCACCCACACATAAAGGCAGGAACTGACGAACGCGGCGAGCCAACACTCGAGCCGCTGGCGAATCGCCAGAACGAGGTAGCCCACCGCGAGCGCTGCCGCGATGATTTCGGCCCAACCCGTGTCGCGCCATGCACCCACGAGCTGAACCGATAGGTCGCTGGTCACCGCGGCGCGTGAGCCCGGGCCGCCGGGCCCAAGGATTCCGAGTCCGGCAAGCCCAAGCCCGGGAGCACCTTCATGACGAATACCAGTTGCGGGGCGCCGGCGGCGGCCCCGGAGCGAGTCATTTCTTCGCTCAGAATCGCCATGATTTGATCGAGCGGACCCCAAATCTGAGTCGCCAGCGTATTGGTCCGCACCGTCAATTCAGGATGAGTGTTCAGGCGATCGATGAACGCCTGGATCGGCGGCCGGTAATCGCCGGTCAACGGATACATGCTAATTTCTACAGCCGCGCGCATTTTACCTACTCCCTACGCCGGCATTAACCGGGTCAGGTTCAACGGGTTCGCAGGTCAATCGCCATTCGATTTCCCGCGTCTCAGGCCTTTAAGACCACCCCTTCGGTTCAAGGAAGTGTAGCTTGGAGCGCGGATGCGTGCAAAACTCTTACAACACGTTGCGGAGATAGCCTTGCGCATTTTTCAGGTGGACGCATTCACGGCCTCGCGCTTTACCGGCAATCCGGCGACCGTCGTGCTCGACGCGGACGGCCAGAGCGACGCCACGCTGCTCGCGGTGGCACGCGAGTTCTCGCACGCCGAGGTTGCATTCGTGTTCGCGGCGAACGGCCCCGACCACGATGTTCGTCTGCGTTTCTTCAATGCCCGCAAGGAAGCGCCGTTTGTGGGGCACTCGACGGTGGCCGCTCATGCCGTGCTGCTCGCCTTGGGAAGGCGCAACGCCGGCGTGTTCCGCCAACATTCCGGGACCGGCGTCATCGAGGTCACGGCCCGGGTCGAACAACTCGCCGCCGGCCCGGGTAGTACCCTCATAGAATTCCGCCAGACGGTTCCGGAACTGGACACCCCGCTGCCGTTCAAAACTACGCTGCGTGTCGCCGAGGCGCTGCGTCTGCCGGCAACCCAGCTGCATGAAATCATGCCCGCGCGCATCGCTCGCAAGGGCAGTACCCGGCTGCTGGTGCCGATCGCCGACCCGCGGCAGCTGGACGCGCTCGCCCCGAACCTCGACACCCTCCTGTCGCTGGGCAGCGAGCTGGGTGCGGAGGGCTTTTTTGTGTTTGGCATGAATCGCAGCTCGGACGAGTGGTCGACTGAATCGCGCATGTTCTGCCCGGCGCTCGGCATCCCCGAGGATCCGGTCAGCGGCAACGCGCACGCCATGCTGGCGGCCTACCTATGGGATCTCGGCCAATTTGGAAAGAACTCAACGTCTTTCATCGGCCGCCAGGGCCGGCAAATGCAGCGGCCGGGGCAGGTCAACGTCAAGCTCGAGGTCGATCAGGGGAGCCTCGTGGCCGCCCATATCGGCGGCACCGCGGTCATCGTCAGCGAAGGCACCTTGGCGCTTTGAAGGCTACGCGGCGGGCGCGGTGAGATTCATTTTCAACGACGTCGCCAAGGCTTCGACTTTTACCTTTACGTCTTTCGCGGTGCTCACCGCCTCGTCCAGATTACCCGCGGCAAACGCCGCCTGCGCCTTGGACCAGAGCGCGGTCGCATCGCCGGCGCCGGCCTTCGCCGCGTCGAGGTCGATACCCGCGGGCTGCTTCTTGCCCGATTTCCTGCTCAGCACATCGATGCGGCTTTGAATCGCGGACACGTCCCCGGGCACTGACTCGGCGAGCATGGTCCATTGGTCATTGAGCGACTTCAGGATTTCGTCCTTCTTGGCGGCGGCCGCCGTCGCCAGTGTTTGCGCCGCGCTCAGCACGGCGGGCCCGGCCGTCACCACCGCGGCGTAGTCCTGCTTGTCGAAAGATGCCTTGAGGGCGCCGAGCTTGCTTTGGACGTCAGCCAACTGATCGGGCACGTACTTCGCAGCTTCGGCCGAGGCAGCGGTCACCGTCGCCTCGATATCGCCGATCAGCTTCTGCGCCGGCTGCTTTTGGCCAGCACATGCCGCCAAAACGATCGCCGCCATGGAAATCAAAGCGTAGCGGCTGGCTCGTTGGGTCATTTGCATGGAGGAACTCCTCTCCTGGTTGCGGATACGGCGGGCGAATTCTAGCTCAATTCGCGTCGGGCGCGGTCCAACCACTCGGCTTGCGCCTTGCGATAGTGGGCGGGACCGAGTTTGGCGCCATCCAGCAAATCCTTGAGCACGCGCTGCGCCTCCGGCAGTTTGCCGCGGCGCTTGAGCAGCACGCCGTAGCGCAGGCGTGCTTCCGCGCCGGGGTACCCCGGCGCCAGCGTTGCATAGACGCGTTCCGCCTCGTCGAGCGCGTCCTGTGCCTCGAGCGTGCGGGCATAGAGCAATTGCGCATCCGCCGATTTGAAATCGGGATTGTGCTGCGTCAATCGTTCGAGCGTCGCTCGTGCCGCGGCGAAATCCCGCTTGCCGAACTGCGCCCGCGCCAAACCCAGCAACAACGTCGGATCGTGTTCGAAAATGCCCTTCAATCCGCCTTGATAGACGTCGATGGCGGCATCGTATTGGCTGCGTTCGAGCAGCTCTTCGGCGAGCCGGCGGCGCGCATCCACATTCCCGGAAATTTCCACCTCGGCGCTGGCGCGGCGCAAGTCACGGTCAGGATCGATCATGCGCTGCACTCCCGACCGGGTGCGCCGCGCAGTTCTGCCCCCCATCAACTCCGGCAGGATCTCGACCACGGCATAGGCGATGGAGCCGACCAGCGGCAGCAGAGCGATGGCCAAGATCCAAAGCATGCTTCGTCCGGTCTTGATCACGTGCACGATCAAGCCGGCTTGGACGGCGATGGACAGAATCGGAATGAGGTACAACGGCGACTCTCCGGGTACGCGAAGCACCGCGGCTTCGGGCCGGACATTGTAGCGAGCCGGAACCGGTCTCGCAGACAGAGTGCGGTTAGCGCTCCGCTAAGCGAATCCGGCGCTCGACATCACGGCAGTTCGACCACCCGATGTTCGACAAGGAATAACCCAACACATGCTGTGAGCGCGCGTCGACGGAGACTTCCATCTCGCAGCCATGGAAACCGGTCGGAGCGCCCGGCGGCTTCTGCGGAAGAAACCAGACGTACACCCACTTCGTCGGTGTCTGGTCGATTTTGCGCGGTTCACCGAATATTTCCTGCAATCGGCTCACCGGCTTGCCGACATTGTCCGCGGCGATGCTCGGCACCGAACGGACGGCATATCCGGAATGACCGCAACCGGCCAAGGTCAAACATCCGAGGATTCCCGCGACAGCCATGACACGCAACATATTCCGTACCTGTTCCATGCAACGAGCAAGGATCGCAGTCTTGCCGGCCATGCGGAGTCTTGCCAAACTCAAGTCGCAGAATAAGAATCTACCGGGTATGCGCGCCGATTATGTAAACGCAAACCGTGCGTCATGCCGCGCGGCAGATCTTCGGCGTGATGCACGGCGATGATCAACGTCCGCTGATTCATCAGGCGTTGCAACAATCGCTTCATGATGGCTCGTTGCACGGGGTCGAGCCCGGTCAGAGGCTCGTCCAGCAACAAGATACGCGCATCGGCCGCCAACGCGCGCGCAATGAGCGCACGGCGCAATTGCCCGTAGGACAGCTCGCGCGGCCGCCGCTTGGCGACCGAGAGGAGGCCGAAGAATCTGAGCCAGTGTTCCGCCACCCGGCGGTCCGCTGCCGTCGCCTCATCGACGAGGCCGATGCTGGCATATCGGCCGCTCGCCACCAGATCGAACACACTGACGTTGACCGCGTAGTCGCTTTGCAGCTCCGGCGAAACATAGCCGATGGATCGCTTCCACTCCGCAATGGGTGTGCCTTTGGGATACCCCGCGCGCTCGATCCGTCCGCCGAGAGACGGCGACAGATCGCCGTACAGCAGCTTCAGAAAGCTGGATTTGCCGGCGCCGTTCGCGCCGTATACCGCCCAGTGCTCGCCCCGCCGCAATTGCCAATCGAGATCGCGCAATACCAGTCGATAGTCGACGTACAGGTCGACCTGCGACAATTTCAGAAGCACGGGAGCGTTCGACGGCGCCGGTCTTCCCGCGCGTGCCCGGTGGCGCGTGCTCTCACCGGCCCGCAGCGCGAGACGCGCCAAGTCCGATGCATGAATGCGTTTGACGGCATGCACCCGGCCCTGCGCAAGTTCCAGCATGCGCTGGGTGCCTCGCGGCACGTCGCCCGCCCGATGCGCAGTCGCGACCCACGACTGGCCTCGGCGCACGGCGGCATCGAGCACCTTGTCGATGCGCCGCCGATAATCGGCGTCGAGCCCATTGTAAAACTCGTCCAGCAACAGCCAGTCCGGATCCTGGACCAGCGCGCGCGCCAACAGAGCGAGACGCTTTTGTCCATACGACAGGGACAGGAATTGACGAGGCGCGTGACCCAGCAGGCCGCAGAGCCGCAACGCCCCGGTCACCCGCTTCCCCTGCTGCGGCGTGACCGGCAGGAGCAGCAGATCCGTGCGGTGCAGTCCGGTCGCGACCAAGTCACGCACGCTTGGGTTCCAACCGTAGCGCGCGTATTTGTCCTGCAATTCGGCGCCCACATAGGCAACCCGGCGCTTGGCGTCGATCAGTTCGACCGGTTGGCGACCCGCTCGATAGTGCCGTCCATCGCCGTGGCTTGCGTCGCGGCCGGGCGCCGCGGAGCCCCCGGGCGTCGGCCACACATCGCCGCTCAGCAGCTTGAGCAGCTGCGTCTTGCCGGCGCCGTTGTCGCCGAGCAACGCCCAGCGCTCCCCGGGCCGCAGGCGCCAGGAAATGTCGCGCAGGGCCCAGATGCCGCCGCGCCGCACGCTCACTGCGTGCAGCGAAATCGCGAGCCGGTCCGTCATGGCTGCGTGAGCCGCCAGAGGCCGTCGCGTTCGCCGGCGCGGTGCTCGCGCGCCAGCTTGATCAAGTGGGCCTCCAAGGTGAGGCGGGCCCAGCGGTGCCGCTCGACCGCCACATCGTCGTAAACCACCGCTGTGAGGTCATCGAGAGTGGCGGCGTCCAACCGGCGCAGACCGCCCAAGACCTTCTCCTCGCGTGCGAGCCGATGTGCGCGCAAGGCCGTCAGTACTTCCTTACCGCGCTCCATGACGCCCCCGTGTCCCGGAGCGATTCGCTCGAAGTCTTGGGATTGCAGTTTATCCAAGGAGTGCAAGTACGCCGACATGTCGCCGTCCGGCGGCAAGATCACCGGCGACACCCCTTCGAGCACATGATCGCCGGTGAACAGCAGCCGCTCGCGTTCCAGCAAGTAGCACACGCAATTGGACGCGTGTCCGGGCGTATGGATCGCGATCAACTGACACTCGCCCGCGGACAGGCGCTCGCCGTCGGCGGGCACCTGGTGGGGGGCGAAAGTCATGTCTTGCCGACCGTCGCCGGGCGGCGGCAATCCGATGACGCGCGCGCCGGTGAGCTTGGCGAGCCGGCTGGCGAGCGGAGAATGATCCGCGTGGGTGTGCGTTACGATGATCCAACGAACGGCGGGGCCGGCCGCCGCCATGATCGCATCCAAGTGCCGTTCATCGTCCGGCCCCGGATCGAGCACCGCCACCTCCCGCAGTCCGAGCAAGTAGGTGTTCGTCCCGGGTCCGGTCATCAATCCCGCGTTTCCGGCGACGATACGGCGCACGCCCGGCGCCAGCGACACGCATTTTTCGGCAGCGAGTTGTGATCTGGCTTCGAAGGAATCATGCATTTTGATTAAATTTGTTCCGGTGGGTCGGCGGCAGGACGCACGCCCATGGCCGGCGCCCCGCGTTTTTGCGAATATTCGACGAGTCAGTGATCTCGGTCGCATTTTGACATAGTTGCGATGAGCGGCGGAGCCGCTACACTGGGCGCATGTCAAAGTCACCGAACGCCAGACGAATTGGTGGTCCTCTGTCTTGGGAAACATTGGCACGGCCCGATACGGAACAGTGCCAGCGATTCTTGGCCGAGTCGCTGTCGCTATTGCTGGCCGACTTGCTGCGGTCGGTATTGTCCGACGCCAGCCCGGCCCTGCCGGCGGACGAATCAGCGGTCGAACGCTATCGGAATCTCGCGGATACCCTGGCGGACGGAGAATCGCGGCGCCGCACCAGCCTCGGAATCACACGCGCGGGCCTAGCCAAGCGCTGCGTGACTTGGCTCAAATTGCTCTTGACTCCGGCGCCGAACGCGCCCTCCACTGCCGCAATGCGTGAATTCGTGGACGCCTTGGGACTTTTCCCGGCGCTTTTCGACAGCGAGCCGTCCGCCCGTTCCCGGCGGGCCCGGCTCACCTGGCTCCTCACGCACGATCGGCGGCTCGACGCGAGCACTCGGGAGGCCGCCACCGCCCTGATCGAGGCCTGTGAGCACCTAGGGGTTCTCCTCTGGCCGGACGCCGAGACGGCCTGACTTCGGCTTGACGCATTTAAGTGCCAATCGCCTGAACAGGCGTATAATACGGAGTTGACTATCGATCGTACGTGTTCCCTTGGCGTCTATTCCGAAGGCGGAGTTCTTTGAATGCAAACACCTCCCAAACCTGAAACTGAAGCTGGAGCGGCGCCCTCTCCCGAGGCGTCATCCACCGAGGCGCCACCCCCCGATAAGTCGCGCTTCATTCTGCAGAAAATGCTGCAGCCGTTCACCGTCGAGCGCGGCATCGCCGCGCCGATCATTTGGTTCTTACTGGATTGGCTGGTGCTGGGCGTGTCGATCGCCAGTTTGCTGTTCGTGGAAACCTGGTGGGTGAAAGTGTTCGCATCGCTGGTGGCGGCTTTGTGGATCGCCCGCCTGTTCGTGATCGGTCACGATGCCTGTCATGGCTCCTACACGCCCAACAAGACGCTCAACAAGTGGATCGGCAGAATTGCGTTCCTCCCGTCGCTGACGCCGTACAGCCTGTGGGAAATCGGTCACAACCTCGCCCATCACGGCTTCACCAATCTCAAGGGCCGTGACTACGTTTGGACCCCCTACTCGCCCTCCGAATTTGCGCGTCTGCCGTGGATTCGGCGCCGGCTGGAGCGTATTTACCGCAGCGGCGTCGGCCAGGGCGTGTATTACATGATCGAGATGTGGTGGAAGAAGCTCTTCTTCCCCGGACGCAAGCATGTGACCACTCGGCGCCTCAGCTACACCTGGGACAGCCTGTTGGTGTCGGCCTTCGGCATCCTGTGGGTGGGCGGCCTGGTGTTGTGGGGCGTCTACAGCGGCAAGTCGATTGGGTCGTTGCTGGTATTCGGATTCGTCGTGCCGTTCTTCCTTTGGAATTGCCTGATGGGCTTCGTCATCTATGTGCAGCACACGCACCCCCGCGTCGCCTGGTATGAGCGGCGCGATGAGTGGTCTGCGAACGCGGGCTACGCCACGACCACGGTGCATATCAAGCTCATGCGGCCGCTCGACGGTTTGATCCACTACATTCTCGAGCACGGCGCCCACCACGTGAACATGGGGATTCCGCTCTATCGTCTCAAAGAGGCCCAGGCGCGCCTCACCGCGACCCTGGACGAGCGGCTGAATTCCGAAGTGTTTACCTGGCGCTACTACTGGAATACCGTGCGGCGCTGCAAGCTGTACGATTTCGCGCAGCACGCCTGGACCGATTTCGACGGGCGCATTACCTCGGAGCCGCAGGTTCAGACTCGATAGCCGCTTCATGGATGATCGCCGTTGCGATCATCTCGGGCTCGTTCGATCCGTGCCCGGTCGAGACTTCGATCTCGTCGAAGCGCTTCCAGCGGTACACGAAATACGACGCAGCCCATGCCGCGGCGAATACGAGGATGATGGCAAAGCCCAGAGCATTGAAATGCTCGGCAAGAGAGCTGGCGAGTCTCCAGCCTCCATGGGTCAAATCCAGCTTGTGGGCGATCAATGCGGCCGTCTCGATGCCGCCAATGATGATCGCGACCAGCGCCGAGACGCCCGTGATCGTCATGTTGTAATAAAGCTTTCGAATCGGCTTGACGAATGCCCATTGATACGCACCGAGCATCAACACTCCGTCGGTCGTATCGATGAGGGCCATACCCACGGCGAACAGAGCGGGAAACACCAGGATGGCCGCGATCGAAACCCCGTGCGCCGCCTGGGATCCGGCGAGGCCGAGCAGCGTCACCTCGGTGGCCGTGTCGAAACCCAATCCGAACAGGAACCCGAGCGGTGCCATCTGCCAACTATGGCGAATCAATGCAAATAGCGGCCGAAACAACCGCGACAGCGGACCTCGGCCGCCCAAGAGAGCATCGAGGTCGTCGGCCGAGTAATGCCCTCCCCGGCGAACCGTCTCGAAGCGCCGCCAAACAGAACGCAGGATGGCCAAATTCATCGCTGCGATCGCAAACAGAAAGGTGGCCGAGGTGGCGGTCGCGATCACGCCGCCGATTTGCGAGAAGCTCTGAAAGCGCGCCAACGCGCCGACGGCAAATGCGATGAGTGCGGCCGCAATCAGCACGATGGCGGAATGGCCGAGTGCGAAGAAAAGGCCGACCGTCATGGATCGTTTGCCGTCTTGGATCAGCTTTCTGGTGACATTGTCGATGGCCGCGATGTGATCGGCATCGACGGCGTGGCGCAGCCCCAAGCTATACGCGAGCAGCGCCGTGCCGAGTTTCACCGAATCGCCTGAAAAGAGCACGAACGCCCAAACGCCTGCGGCGACATTCGCGCAAATCAGGGCTGCGTAGAGCGCGATGAGGCGCGCCTTGAACGGCGTCATGGCTTCGCGCTACGCCGCTGAGTCCAGGCACGCGTCGAAACCCTGGGTCAGCAGTTGCTCGTCGAGTTCGCGCCCTATGAACACGAGTTGCGTTCTCCTCGGCCGGTCGCCCCACGGCCCGAGGGCGCTGGTATCGACGACCATGTGCACGCCTTGGATGACGATTCTCTCGTTCACGCCGATGAAATTCAAAAATCCCTTCATGCGATACAGGCGCGTGCCCTGCGTTTGCAGAGTCGCCGTGAGCCAAGCCTGGAATCGCTCGGGATCTAGCGCCCGATCGGTCTCGAGGCTGAACGAGCCGACGCGCGCGTCGTGAGAATGGCCGGGATCGAAATTCTTTTGGACGCGCGGCGCCATCTCCACCTCACGGCCATCGTTGAGCTTCAGGTCAAACTCCTCGGGCAGATGCTGCGTAAAGAGCCAGTACGTCCCCCGCGTCGCGATGCGCACCACGAACCGAGCTTCCGTGCCGTCTCCCCGCAAGTCGAGGAGCCGTGAGCGAGACCGCGGCTCGATCACCGTGCCGGGAGAATCGGGCTCGACGGAACCGGAGAACAGGGCAAATACCCGCTCGGCCGCGTTGACCGGATCGACGTCATCGGCACCCAGCGCCTCGCAGATGACCAGCTTCATCGAGGGATCCGGGCCGCCCTGAAGCGACAAGGTGTAATCGCCCGCCGCAAGCTCGTAGGCTCCCGCCCATTCGAACGGATATTCGGGCTCGAGAAAGGTCGGCTTGTACTCGAGCGCCCGCGCAAGGTCGAACCCGCCGATCCCGAGCACGGCGCTCATGGGGACCGATGCCCGTCGGGCGGGGTCCGCGCGCACGATGCGCGCCAGCGCGTTGATGGCGCGCACGCGCCTCTCCAAGGCGTCAAGCTCGGTGCCGCCGACCAAATCCGTCTTGTTCAAGACGACGACATCGGCAAATGCGACCTGCGTGCGGGTCTCCTCGCTGTCTTCGAGCTGCTGATCGAAATGCCGCGCATCGACCATCGTCACGATTCCATCCAGCGCGAATTCCTTGCGCATGCCCTCATCGACGAAAAAGGTTTGCGCGACCGGACCGGGATTGGCGAGGCCCGTGGTCTCCAACACGATGCGATCGAACTTGTCCCGTCGGGTCATCAGATTGCCGAGAATGCGAATCAGGTCGCCGCGCACGGTGCAGCAGATGCAACCGTTATTCATCTCGAAGATCTCTTCCTCGGCATTGATCACGAGTTCCTGATCGACGCCGATCTCGCCGAACTCGTTCTCGATGACGGCGATGCGCTGGCCATGGCTCTCGGTGAGGATGCGGTTCAGCAGAGTCGTCTTGCCGGAACCCAGAAAGCCGGTCAGCACGGTCACAGGAATTCGATTCGCATCACTCACGATCACCGCCTCCATGCCCAAAGGGCAAAACCGCGTAACCCCATGCGAAGCGAGGAGGAATGGAAGGTGAAATCGCTTGAAGGGAACGGGGGCCGCAGCGGCGTTTGCGCCGCGCGCACCGACCGAATCCCATAGCAACGTACCAATCGCCCACCGCGATGTTCGCAGAACGAGCGTCAGGCCGGTCTCCGGACTCACGAGCGCATGTGAACATGCTGGCGACTCGCCTTCCCGCGTTGCACGCAGTGGCTTTCGGAATCGCCGTTACTCGTTTACCGTTGCGGGGGCAGCGCCGGGTTTGGTTCCTCATGGCTGGAACACGCACCGGCTTCCCGTTTCACTTGCCGTCATTCACGATCGATATCGTAAGACAGCGAAGCACCTGACAACTTCGCCGACGATGCTAACTGCGGCAAAAGCGATTGGCAAGAGCAAACGCCAGCCGATCCATTCGGGTCTGTTAGATTAGGACCACATGCAATCTTGAGCGGAGAGACGTTTCGTCCATGAAGGCCTTGTCGATTCTTGGGTGCGGTTCCGGCGCGGGCAAGAGCTGGATCACGACCGCGTTGGGCGCCTGGCTTCATGGTCAAGGGATACGCGTGGCCCCCTTCAAAGCGCAGAACATGTCCAACAACGCCTGGGTCACGCTGGACGGCGGCGAGATCGGGCGCGCCCAGGCCGTGCAAGCAGAGGCGTGCGGTCTGATCCCGACGGTGCAGATGAATCCCATCTTGCTCAAGCCGAGCGGGGCTCAAGGATCACAAGTCATCGTGTTGGGCCGCTCGCAAGGTCACTGCGCCGCGGCCGAGTACTATCGGCATTTTGATCGTCTGTGGCACACCGTCAGGGAGGTCCTCGACG
Source organism: Steroidobacteraceae bacterium (assembly GCA_036498345.1). Classification (GTDB taxonomy): domain Bacteria; phylum Pseudomonadota; class Gammaproteobacteria; order Steroidobacterales; family Steroidobacteraceae; genus Bog-1198. Next base: position 8,426 of record DASYFQ010000197.1, on the reverse strand, counting down.
GCTGGCACCGGCGATGCGACGTTTTGCTGATGGAAGGCGCCGGCAGTCCGGTGGAACTCAACTTACTGGACCGCGACCTCGTGAATCTACGGCCCTGCCGCTACCTGAACGGCCGCTGGGTGTTCGTCGGCGATATCGACCGAGGCGGCATCTTCGCCCAGCTCGCCGGCGTATGGAGCCTGTTCTCGCCGGCCGACCGCGCGTCCGGGCTCGGCGCCATCGTGAATCGGTTTCGAGGCGATCTGTCGCTGTTTGCAAATCCGCAGCAATGGATCGAGCCTCACGCCCCCGGCTTTGCCGTGCTCGGCACCCTGCCCTTTCGGTCCGATTTGCAGCCGGAAGAAGAAGATGGCCTGTCCGGTGCTGATGCGGTTCGAGGAACCGGGGACGTCATGGCCTGGGTGCGCTTTCCTCACCTGTCGAATCTCACCGACTGTCAACCGTGGTGGTCGGATACCGGCGTTCAGGTTCGATGGGTGGCGACGGCGCAGCAGCTTCAGGGCGCGCGCATCATCGTGCTGCCGGGAACCAAGAATACGCTGGCCGATCTGCGTTGGCTGCGGGCGAGCGGATTGGCAGACGCCATCGTTGCGGCAGCTCGCCGCGGCACGCTCGTCATCGGCGTGTGCGGCGGATACCAAATGCTCGGCGAGTCGCTGAGCGACGAAACAGGCCAGGCCGGCGATGCGGGGAGCGAACCCGGGCTTGGACTCTTGCCGGCTGATACGCAATTCAGCGCATCGAAGACACTGCGCCAGGTCACCGCGAGCTGCGGCGGACTCGAGTGGCGCGCCTACGAGATTCATATGGGCCTCACGCGCGCGCGCTCCGGTGTCGAGGCGCTGCAAACCGTTCGCGATGAAACGGGAACGCGGCGCGAAGGCATGCGTCTCGGAAAGGTGTGGGGTACCTACCTGCATGGCTGGTTCGAATCGCCGTCATTGCGGGCATGGGTCGCCGCCGCCGCCGGTATGCGCGAGCACCGGCCGCATCCGGTCCCATGGGCCGAACAGCGCAATGCCGTGTATCGAGCCATGGCGGAACACCTCGCCGCGCACGTGGATTTGGATCCGATCAGGCGGTATCTGTGCCTTTGACGCAAACCCGAGTTTCGTTCGTGGGCGCCGCGCTGCCCCAGCGTATCGTGATTGGCGGCGGGCCGGGTTCCGGCAAGAGCACTCTGCTCCGGGCGCTCGCCGAAGCGGGCGAGGTCTGCTACGAAGAATGCTCGCGGGTGTTGATTCGCGAACAGCTGGCCCGAGCGGGCCGTCTCGTTCCCTGGGACGATCTTTCGGCGTTCGCGCGCGAATGCGGCGGCCGGATGCAGGCCCAACTCGCCGACAGTGCGCGTCACGGGCGGTGTTTTTTCGATCGCGGGTTGCCCGACCTGATCGGCTACTTGAGCCACGGCGGGCAGCGCGCACCTGAGGAGTGGCGAGCCGTAGCTCGCGGGTACGCGCCGGCGGTTTTTTTCGCCCCGCCGTGGCGCGAGATTTTCGTGAACGATGCCGAGCGGCCTCAAACCTTCGCCGAGGCGCAAGCGTTGAGTGCGCACATCCGCCGTGCCTATCTCGACTGCGGCTTTCATCTGATCGAATTGGCGAAGAGTTCGGTTGCCGATCGCCTGCGGCAGGTCCTTCAATATCTCGCCGGGCATCAGCACTTCGAGGTGCATCAGCGCGAGAGTGATCATGGGTGAACTTACCTTGATTACCGGACCGGTGCGCAGCGGCAAGAGCCGGCGGGCTGTCGAGCGGGCCAAGGAATGGGGCAGCGACACGGTTTTCGTCGCCACCTATTGCACTGATGCCAACGATTCGGAAATGTCGGCGCGCGTGCTGCGTCATCGCGCCGAGCGGCCCGCATGGCGCACGCTCGAAGCGCCGGCCGACGTGTCCGCAAGTCTCGCGGCGCTCGCGCCTGCTCCGAGCGGCGTGATCCTCGATTGCCTGACGCTTTGGGCCAGCGCGCGGTTCGCCGATGCGGACGAGGTCATTACTGCGGCGTGGAGCGCGCAGCTGTCGGCATTCAAGGCCGCATCCTGGCCCTGCGTCATCGTCAGCAATGAAGTGGGCTGGAGCTTAGTCCCGCCCGAGCCCCAAGCGCGCCGATTCAGGGATCTTGCCGGCACCCTCGCGCAGCTCACGGCCGCGGCGGCGGACGATGCCTGGCTGATGATTGCCGGGTGCCCGTTACGATTGAAGTAACAGTGCCCGATGAGGAGCGCGGCGCCGGCGATGATTCAGCCGGCATGACGCGGTGCGAGTTTTTCGACGAATCGACTGGCGATGTCGGCGCGTTGCGCGAAATGGATGTGCAAGTAGCTGGCGAGCAGGTTGCCGCTCACGAAGCCGCCCGAGTCGGCGGGTGCTTCGGTCCGCGTGCCGCGCACTTGCCACGCCCTGTCATCGCCGGCAATCGGCTCATCGCACACCCAGGTGCTGTATCGAAATTCGTGCCCACGCAGCTCATCGCCGCCGGCGGTCAGCAGGTTGGAATGCAGCGCGGCAGCGTGCCGGTAGCCGAGCGCGGCCAGCTTGTCGGTCATGCGCGCCACGCCGGGGATGAGTCCCGCCATCGGCCACCGTCGACCGTCGCAATCGATCAGGCCCTGCGTCAGCACCATGAAACCGCCGCACTCGGCGTAGATCGGCGCATCGCGAATTCGCAGTTCCTTCAATGCATGCCACAACCCGATATTCGACGCGAGTTCTGAGGCGTGCAGCTCGGGATAACCGCCGCCCAGGTAGACCCCGGCCGCGTTGGCGCCGGGTTGCTCCCCTTTCAGGGGACTGAAAAATTCGACCGCCGCGCCGGCCGCCGTCAGCAACTCCAGATTCTCGGGGTAATAGAAACAAAAAGCGTCGTCTCGCGCGACCGCGAGGACGGGGCGGCGGGCGCTTCGCCCGCGATGCACGACCGGCGCGGGCACGGAAATGCCCGGTATCGCGCCGGCGCTTCGGGCAATCTCGATGACCGTGGCGACGTCGAACCGCTGGGTGACCGCCTCCGCGATGTCGGCAATCAGCGCACCGGGATCCACATGTTCGCCGCCCGGCACCAAACCCAGATGCCGCTCAGGAATCGCAAGCTTGGCATCGCGAGGCAGCCAACCCAACACGGGCAATCCGGTCATCGTGGTGATCGCCCCGGCGCAGCCGTTCGCATGACCTTCCGATCCGGCGAAATTGAGAATGACTCCTCGCAATGCGAGGTCGCGGTCGACATGCTGACAACCGATCACGACGGCCGCGGCGCTGCGCGCGGCCCCGGCAATGTCCACGACCAGAAGGACCGGTGCGTCCAGGATCTTCGCGATGTGCGCCGTCGATGCGCATTCGTCCTGCCAATTGCTGCCGTCGAAAAGGCCCATGACACCTTCGATCACGGCGATGTCCGCATCCCCGCACGCCCGGGCGAATCCCTCCAGGAGCTGCACGCCGTCCAGCATCCACGCATCGAGATTTCGACAGGGCCTCCCGGCCGCGCGCTCGTGATAGCTCGGGTCGATATAATCGGGCCCGCATTTGAACGGCTGGACCACCAAACCCTGCCCGCGCAACGCCGCAATCAGTCCCGCCGCAATCGTCGTCTTGCCGGTGCCCGATGCGGCGGCCGCAATCACGATCCGCGGCACGTAGCGCGCCGTCACAGTGCACTCTCGAGCGCCGCAAGCAAGGCTTTCTGTGCCGCCGGGGGTTGCGCGCTCAATCGTATCCACTGCCTGAGACCGAACGAGCTGCAGTCGCGAACCCGCACGTCGCGGCTCCGGAGGTGTGCGGCGATGCGCGTGGCATTTCCTACCTTGGCCAACAGAAAGGTCGCCGGGCTTTCGCGCACCGGCAGCCCGAGCTGCCGCAACGAACCCGCCAGCCGCGCCCGCCACCGCCTTACCCGCGGGATCCCCTGCGCCAGCCACGCGCGCGCTCGATGCTCGGTGGCGGACTCCAGCAACGCCACGGCGTCGCGTCCGATGACCCAACTCGGCGCCGCGAGCGCGAGGCGCCGATCGATTCGCGGCGTGATGAGGTATGCGCCGCGTACGCCGGTCAGGCCGAAGGCCTTGTTCGGAGAATACAGACGGTACGCGCCCGCGGCCGCCGTCTCGATGGCGGCGGCATGACCCGCGTCGCAGAGGGGCGCATAGGCCAAGTCCACGACGAGAGGCCCCGCCGCCGCAGCGGCGGACACGAATTCCGCCGGCCACAGATCGCCGGTGGGATTATTCGGCCAGCAGACGAACCCAAGACCCGGGTGTTCGGATTGGGCACGAAGGAACGCGGCCGCCGAGCGTGCCGAGATCAACTTGCGTCCGGCCACTCGCGCTCCGCGCGCGTATTCCGAGAATGTCGGTGCGAGTTGCTGAACGGTCCCCTCGATGCGCGAAATCAACCGCAGGATCAACTCGCTCGCACCGGCCCCCACCACGATTCGCCCCGGCACCGTCTGATGATGAGCCGCGAGCGTGGCGCGCAGCTGCGTGTACGTCGGATCGGGATAGCGGGTCACGTCGGCGTCTCGCACTGCGGCGAGCACCGACGGACACGCCCCCAGGGGATTGGCATTGCTCGAAAAATCATAGCGTGGATCCGGCAGAGAATCGGTGGCGCCGTGCACGGGATGGAGGCTAGGCATGACCGACACTCGGCAGAAACTGCATACCCAGCGCGAACACCACCGCGACGATCCACGCGGTTGACTCCGCCCGGCACAGCGCCGTGGTCGTATCCGCCGCCGAGGGCGCAGAGCCGTTGGCATTGAGCCCATAGACTTGCGGTTTGCGCAGCCGAACGTTCAGGGACAGCGCGAGAGCGCCCATCGGCCAGCCGGAATTGGGCGATGCCGTGCGCGCCGCCTCACCGGGCAACCGCCGCAGCAGCGCGATTCGATTGGGGCCCAGCAAGAGCAAGCCGATCGCCGTCAATCGCGCAGGGATCAAATTCAAGAGATCATCGGCGCGCGCGGCAAATTTTCCGGCCCACTCCCAGCGCCCGCGATAGCCCCACATGGCATCCGCCGTATTCGCGAACCGATATACCGCCGCACCGGGCAAGCCGAACAGTGCAAACCAAAACAGCGGAGCGATGACCGAGTCCGACAGATTCTCGGCCAATGATTCCAACGAGGACTCGCGAATCTCGCCTGAATCCAGGTTCGCCGTGTCGCGGCTCACGATGTGAGCCAGCCGCGCACGGCCGCACTCGACGCCGCGCGTGAGCGAGTTCTCGACGGCGCCCACCTCCCGCAGCAGCAGGCGCAACGCAAACAGCGGCTTGAGGAGCACGGCGGTCAGGGCGATGTCCAGCCACGGCGGCAGCGCCGTCAACCCGGCACCGGCCAATCCATACAACGCCGCGACCAGCGCCGCGCCGGCGAGCCAATACGCGGTACCGAGAAAGAGCGCCATCCGCGGTCCGCGATCCGGCAATCTCTGGCCGGCGCGCCGCAGGTAGTACCCCATCCATACCACCGGATGAATGCGCGCGGGCGGCTCTCCGCACCAACGATCGATCAACAGCGCGAGAAGGATGCTCACAGGCTCTCGATGCGCCCGTGGATGCGCAGCGTAAGCGCTGTCGCATCCATGGAATCCAGCGCAACGCACGACGCGCCGAGCGCCTGGGCAAGCACTCGTGCACGGCCCAGCACAATCGGTCCCGGCTCGCAATCGATGACCAGGGCTCCTGTGCAGGCGGCCTGCAGCACCGAGCAGGCGGCGAGCGCCTCTTCCCAAGGATCGCCGCCGTCGAGGCTGACATTCGCGCGTCCATCGGTGAGCAGCACCAGCAAAGCCGGCTCGCGTGTCTGCATCAGACGGGTTGCGTCGAGCAGCGCGCGCGCAAGCGGGGTGCGCCCACCCGTCGGCACATCGCAGAGCGCCCGTTCGACGCTCGCGATATGACGGGTAAAGGGCAGCACCAGATCCGTGCCCTCGGCGCGAAACACCATCAGGGCAACCTCGTCGCGCCGCTGATAACTCGACGTCAACAACCCGAGCGCGGCGCCCTTCGCCACTTCCAAGCGGCGCTTCGTCGCCATCGAACCGCTGGCATCCACCAGAAACAGCACATGGCAGAGACCGGGACCCCGGCGTTCATGCTGCATGAGATCGGACGCGGCGAGCCTGACGCCCTGCTCATCGGCCCGAACGCCCCGCTTTGCCGCGGCCGCCAAGGTCTGGGGTATGGCCAGAGTTCCCGTGTGCTGAAAGGGAATCGCGCCGATGACGCGTTGGGCACTCGACGATTCCGTGCCGCGCCGGCCGATTCCCTCGCGATCGATCGCATCCGTGGCCAACCCTACGGGGTCGCGATCCGGACCGGCGGGCGCAAATTTCAACCGAGGGCTTTCGGCGGCTCGCGCCGCGCCCGTTGCGGGCGCCGCCTCGCCGGCCGCCGGACCACGATTTTCATCCGGCGCGGAGAAGGCCGTGGGAGCGCGCGGCTGACTCTTGGATTTCTTTTGCCGCGTTCGATGCGACAGCGCCAGTTCGGCGGCGCGGCGGATATGCTCATCGCAGATTTCGGGGGCGCCTTGCCACGCCGCCAAGGCGCGCGCCGTCTTGATGATGGCGAGATCGCCGCGAATCCCATCCAATCGGTGTTCGACCGAGAGCGCCGCGACGGCGGCCAGGTGACCGTTCGTGATGGAGAGCGCGGCAAGCCGCCCGCGCGCCGCCGCTATCCCCTCGCGCAGCGCTCGTTCGGCCGGCTGCGCCGCGTCGATGACGCTCGCAGGCTGGTCATCGAACGATAACCGCTGACGGATCGCCGCGACTCGAGTCTCCTGCAGCGCGAGTCCGCGAACCTGCACACAGAGGCCGAAACGATCGACGAACTGGGGCCGCAGTTCCCCTTCCTCGGGATTCATGGTGCCCACCAAGACGAACCGTGCCGCCTCGCCCGCGGACACACCATCACGCTCGACCGTGACCCAGCCGCCGGCGGCCGCGTCCAACAACAGATCGACGATGTGATCCGGCAGCAGATTGACTTCATCGACGTACAGCACGCCGCCATCGGCGCGGGCCAGCAGACCCGATCGCAACTCGGTGCTGCCGTCCTGCAATACCCGCGAGATATCCAGCGATCCGACCACACGATCCTCGGTCGCGCCGAGCGGCAACTCGACGAACGGTGCGGCTTTCCCCGCGGGCGTTTTGGGCAGGAGCGCGGCGAGGCCGCGCGCCGCGGTACTCTTCGCCGTGCCTCTTTCGCCGGTGATCAATACCCCGCCGATAGTGGGATCCACGGCGGCCAGCACGAGCGCGAGCTTCAATTCATCCTGTCCCACGACGGCGGAAAACGGAAAATCAGGTCTCATGGGGAATTCTCGGCAAATCTTCGATGGTCGCCTCGCTTGCAAGAAGTTGCGCGCGCAACCTCCGCAGCGTCTCCGGCTTGGGCACCCATAACTGCCGCTGTTCGGCCTCGAGCAGGCGCTCGACGATGGCGTTCAACGCCCACGGGTTATCTCGCTGCAAGAAGCGGTGCGCGTCGCCGTCGGCAAAACTTTCGGCGACCCCCTCGAACATCCAGTCGGTGACGATTCCCGCGGTGGCCGAAAAGCCGAACAGCGCGTCCACGGTTGCCGCCATTTCGAGCCCGCCGCGGTAGCCGTGACGTTGAATGGCGCTCAGCCACTTCGGGTTCACCACCCGGGAGCGATATACCCGCAATGCTTCTCCTTGCAGGGTTCGAATGCCGGGGCGGGAAGGATCCGATGAATCGCCGAAGTAAGACTGCGGCGCCGTGTTCGAAATCGAAGTCACCGCCGCCACCAAGCCGCCGTGAAATTCAAAATAATCACTGGAGTCGAACAGATCCTGCTCGAGATTGTCTTGGTTGTGCAGCACCAGCTCGACGCCGGCAAGCTTGCGGCGGAAAGACTCCACGGCTTCCGCGCCGTCACTGCACTGCGGCGAGTAGGCCCATCCGCCCCACAGCAGGACCGCCTGCGCAAGATCGCTGGTATCACGCCAGACGCCGCTGTCCATGAGTTGCATGAGGCCCGTTCCGTATGCCCCCGGCTTGGCGCTGAACACCCGATAGGAGGCTCGGCGCCTGGCCGAATCCACGTCGCATCCTTGAGCTTGCAGAGCCAAGGTCTCCGCCAACCAATGCTTGCGCACGAAGTTTTGCTCGACCGGTTCATCGAGAATCACGACCCGCTGAACGGCGTCGTCGTAGAGGTGCATCAAGGCCGGAAACGCATCGCGAAAAAACCCGCTGACGCGCAGCGTCACATCGATGCGCGGTCGGCCGAGCTCGGCGAGCGGAATGACATCGAGACCGCAGGTGCGCCGGGTCTCCGGCTCCCATACCGGGCGCACCCCCAGCAGTGCCAGCGCCTGTGCTATGTCGTCCCCGCCCGTACGCATGGTCGGCGTTCCCCAGATGCTGAGTGCGATGCTCTCGGGCCAACGG
>DASYFQ010000196.1:0-2593 GCA_036498345.1 Steroidobacteraceae bacterium | reverse complement strand
CCTGGTGTTCCGCCAACGTGTGCAGACCCGCGGCGGCGGCACGCGCCAACGATTCATCGCCGGACAGCGCCATCCCGATCGCGCAAACGGCGGCGTCGCGCCCGAATATGGCCGTATAGCCGCGTTTGCTGGCCCGCGGACCGGGAGAGGCGGCCAAGATTCCGCCGGGCGCCAGATTTCGCTTCAAGAGCTCGATGGACTGTGAATGACAGACGGTGAGCAGCGTGTGCTCGTCCGGATATCTCGTAGTGGCGCTCATATCGTCGGCATGATAACGGTCTTGCGCGTCCTTGGGCGCAAGACCGATGACGATGTGTGTCTTAGCGCTGAGCTGAGGGCACACCCGGCTCCCGCGGGCTCGGCAGATTGGCAGCCAGCCGCCCGAGAATTTCCGTCCACCCCGCGTTGGTACGCTCCGTATATTCGGGTAGCACGCCCTCGTGCGTCAACGTGAGTTCGCACCCGGTTTCCCGCGGAACGATGTCGATACACACGCGGGTGGTCTCGGAAGAGTATTTCGGAACGCCGAAAGTGAAGACCAACCGGCGCGGCCGGTCTATGTCGAGATACTCGCCGCGATGCTCGACGTCCTCGCCGTCGCGCCGTTCGACGATGATGAATTGGCCCCCGACCCGCGCGTCGATCTCGACGCGCACCATCTGTCCGGTCGCCGTGGCGAACAACCAGCGGCCGGCGGTCTTCGGATCGAGCCAAGAGTCGAAAACCCGCTCGGCCGAGGCATCGAAGCGGCGTGTCACTCGCACGGTGGGTCGGGCGTTGGTGTTCATGGGTTTGCTCCTTTCTTGCGGGGAGAGATCGCCGCCTCGGCGTCCTCGGCACGCAAGGCGGCGTCGAGGGCGTCGAGTTGCCGGGTCCAGAAGCGCTCATAAAAGCGCAACCACCCGTTCGCCGCCGCGAGGGGTGCCGCTTCGAGCCGGCAGTGGTGTGATCGGCCCTCGATCCGCCGGCGCACGAGTTTGGCGCGTTCGAGCACCTTGACGTGCTTCGACGCGGCGGCGAACGTCATGCTGAACGGCGCCGACAATTCACCGATGCTCTGTTCGCTCTTCGCGAGTCGGCGCAGCATGGCGCGCCGAGTGGGGTCGGCGAGCGCCTGGAAGACGCGATCCAGCGAGACTGCTCGTCGTTCAGTCATGTCAAACTCCGGCGCTGCCGGGCCCGCGCGTCGATCCGTATATGCTCAACCATATGGTTTAATATAGACCGGACGGGCAGAAAGTCAACCCGATGGAGAATAATCTCGATCCTCCTGTATGATTCGTACTCAACCCCGGAGGTTTAATGGAACTTCGTACTTTGGGCCGAAGCAGTCTACGAGTCGCCCCCCTATGCCTCGGCGGCAATGTTTTTGGATGGACCGCAACCGAGTCGGCGTCTTTTGCGGTGCTGGATGCGCTGGTGAGTGCCGGCCTCAACTTCATCGATACCGCAGATGTATATTCCCGCTGGGTGCCTGGACATCGCGGCGGCGAATCGGAATCGATCATCGGGAACTGGCTGAAGCGCAGCGGGAAGCGCAAGAATGTCGTGATCGCGACCAAGGTGGGCATGGAAATGGCGCCCGATCGCAAAGGCCTTTCTGCCGCCCACATTGCGCGGTCGGTCGAGGGATCGCTGCAAAGATTGCAGACGGATTATATCGATCTGTATTTTTCGCATTCCGACGATGCCAGCGTACCGATCGAGGAGACGCTCGGCGCTTATCAGAAGCTGATTGCCCAGGGCAAGGTGCGCGCAATCGGCGCGTCGAACTTCACCGCCGCGCGCTTGACGGAATCGCTCGAGGCAAGCCGCAAGCACGGCCTGCCGCGATACGAGGCATTGCAGCCTGAATATAATCTCTACGAGCGTTCCAACTACGAATCGGCTCTCGAGCCGTTGTGCCTGGAGCACCGGATCGGCGTCGTAAACTACTATGCCCTCGCCTCCGGCTTCCTCAGCGGAAAATACCGCACGCCCGCCGACGCGGCGAAGAGCGCGCGCGGCAAAGGCGTCGTCGACAGATACCTCAATGAGCGTGGCTCGAGGATTCTTGCGGCGCTGGATGATGTGGGACGGCGCAACGGCGCCTCTGTCGCCAGTGTGGCATTGGCCTGGCAAATGGCTCGGCCAAGCATCACCGCCCCCATCGCGAGCGCAACGACGGTAGAGCAGCTCAACGAATTGGCCGCCGCCACGCAATTGAAACTGGACCGCGCCGCAATCGAACAATTGAATACTGCCAGCGGATGAGATCGCTCACGCCGGAGGGGTCGGCTCGTTAGGAGCCTCGTGCCGGTCAAAGGTGCGGCTCAAAGATTCGGCGCGAGTGAATCCTTGGCCCTTGCAACGCCGGTCTTGTTGCCGGCCGTTTGAAGGAGTTGCGCTGCCGTCGTCGCGCCTTCGAGTCCGATCGACGGGCTGTAGGCTGTGACCGTGAATCGCGTGACGGTACGATCCTGACGCGGTGCAGCGCCGTTCGCGGTGGAATGATCTTCGGTGACGATCGCGATTCCACAACGGTCCGTCTGGAATCGGAATTCATCGAGCGTCGTCTTCAGAGCAAGGTTCTGCCGGCTTGCGGTGCCGACGT
>DASYFQ010000195.1:0-28970 GCA_036498345.1 Steroidobacteraceae bacterium | reverse complement strand
CGCAGGTTCCTCGAACGACAAGAATTCCGCCCGGCAGATGTGGTGGTGGGTGCTCAATTTTGCCGTGTGCATCGGTTTCCTGTGGCTCATATCGCGGCGGCGCAGGTCGTCGCCCCAGGAATAAAAACAGCGGTCTCCTAGAAGGTTTGCATGGTTTGCACCAAGAATTGGAATTTTTGGATCCCCGCGATGTTGTTGAGCGGGAACGCGAAATCGATGTGCAGCACATTGCCGAGGCCCGAACGGGTATTGCCGAGTCGAAATCCAAATCCCACGTCTCGCAGCAGCCCGGGATCGCTGTTGCCGATGACGCCGCTGCCCCAGGTGCGGCCCACGTCGGCGAAAATGGCGCCCCCCACGCGCACCAGGCGAAAAGGGTACCAATCCGTATAGACCCGCTGTTCCACGGTCAGCAGCGCCCGCGACGTGCCGGACTCGTAACGCAATGGATAGCCCCGCAAGCCGTTGTCGCCGCCGAGCAGGAGCTGCAATTCGGGATCCAGAGAGTCGGTGACCGTCCCCGAGACCGCCGCGTACAGCAGCCAATCCGGACGCCAGCGCCAGTAATATTTGGCTCCGGAGTCGGCAATCAAGTTGCGTGCGCGGCCATCCTCGATGCGCGATGAGAAATTGCTCGTCACGAACAGCTGCTGCAATTCGGTCAACTCAAATCCGCGCAGCAGCTTCGCGACCAGCATGATGGCCTTGCGATCCGCACCGAATGCCGAATCCGCCAACCCCACCTCGCCCGAGATTTCGGTGCCGAAGTACAAATCCTCGGTTCGGCCGATCTGATTCTCGTCACCCACCTTCTTATACTTGTCCTGAAGAATATCGAACCCGACGAAGGGGTAGGACAGGGTTCGGTCGGGCGGCAACCGGCGCGCCGGCATGCTCGTGCCCGGCGTCGGCAAGAATAAATTGCGGTCGTAGCGCATTCCGAACGTGAGCCGCTTGGTCCAGCCGTCGATCAACCCGCCGGAAACGCCGCCGCTCAGTTCGTACGAGGATTCGTTGTCGTTGAATTGATCGACTCTTTCCCCGAGGTTGTAGCGCGTGGTGGTGCGGTCGAACTTGACGGCTGTCATCTTCGTGCTCCAAGGCGTGTCCAAGGAATAGAAGGGATGCGAGACTTGGACCACGCGCTCCGAACCATCGCTCGAATCGACGTAGGCGGCCGCCGCAGTCCACTTGGAGCCCAGCACATTCGGATCGGACCACGATACGGTGTCGCTGGTGCGATCCACGGAACTGCCGTGCGAGATCTGCAGCCCCTTTCCCCAGCCGAGGAAATTCGAGTCTTGAATGTTGAAATTGGTGCTGTTGGAGCCGCCGGCGCGGCCGAAAGAGATACCCGGACTCAGGGTCCAGACGTCCTTGGTGATCACCTTGATATCGACCTTGCCGCCGGCATAGCGCACCGGCACGATCCGGGCGTCGTATATGTAGGACAGCAGGCGCAATGCCCGCTCGGTTTCCGCGAGCTTGCGCGCGCTGTATTTCTCTCCGCTGGCGAACAAGAGCTGCGCCTTGATCGTCGCGCGCTTGGTGCGTATGTGCAGGTGGTTCGCGAGTCGAAATAGACCGTTGCTCTCGCGCGCATCGCTTTCGTCGAATATGTTGCGAACATCGAGATCGATGTTGCCGACGACGGCGCCTGCCGCTTCGAGCTCACTATCGCCGGGCAGATCCGCGGGACGCGGCTCTTCGATGCGCGTGCGTTCCTTGTCAGTGAGCTTCGCCGCAAGCGCCGGATCGGATACCGCCGCTGCGAGGACGGTGAGCACGAGCAGCAGGCCACCGTCGGATAGCTTCATCCCACGGGGCGGCTACAACGCAGCGTTGTCCGTCTCGCCGGTTCGAATGCGCAGGACCCGCAGTATGTCAGTGACAAAGATTTTGCCGTCGCCGACCTTCCCGGTTTTCGACGCACCGACGATGGCTTCCATCACCTGATCGACGAGTTCGTTCTTCACGGCGACTTCGATGCGAGTCTTCGGCACGAAATCGACGACATATTCCGCGCCGCGGTACAGTTCCGTGTGACCGCGCTGGCGTCCGAAGCCCTTGACCTCGGTTACCGTCATGCCTGAGACCCCGATTTCGGAAAGTGCCGCCCGCACGTCGTCGAGCTTGAAGGGCTTGATAATGGCAGTAATCAATTTCATTCTAGACTCCGGTCAGCCTTGGGCCGTCGCCACAATACTATTACGATTGTACTCGACAGGCACGGCCATATGCGGTTGCAGCGTTCCGGCGGGCGGGGTCCTTACGTTCAAGCGCCCTTTCGGGGCGGGCCCCGACCCGCTATAAAGGCGTGGCGTCGTCGCGGTAGCTTCCAAGGAATCCAATGATCTCCACCATCCTCATCATAGGCGGCGGCCAGGCCGGCGCCCAGGCCGTCGATACCCTCCGGCGAGAAGGTTTTGGCGGCCGTTTGGTGTTGATCTGCGGCGAACCGGAATTGCCGTACCAGCGGCCGCCGCTGTCGAAAAAATACCTGTCCGGCGAAATGGCGGCCGATCGCCTCCTGTTCCGGCACCGCGCTTTCTATGACGAACATCGAGTCGAACTCAAATTAGGCCGGCAAGCCGTGCGCCTGGATGCCGCAGCACGGCGGGTGGAGCTCGCGGACGGCGAACACTTGACCTATGACCGCTTATTGCTGTGTCTCGGCGCGGAATCGCGCCGGCTGACCTGCCCGGGCGCCACGTTGCCGGGCGTGCACTATCTGCGCGCCCTTGCGGATATCGCGCCGATTCAGGCCGGCTCCCGACCTGAGGCGCGCGTCGTCATCATCGGCGGCGGCTACATCGGGCTCGAGACGGCGGCGACCTGCCGCAAGATGGGTTGCGAGGTCACCGTGCTGGAAATGGCCGACCGGCTGATGAATCGGGTGGTCGCGCCGAGCGTTTCGAAATATTTTGCCCGCGAGCATGGCGCGCGCGGCGTCAACATCATCTGCGATACGCGGGTAGTTTGCCTCGAAGGCCAGGAGCGGGTCGAACGCGTGGTGTGCGCCGACGGCACCCGCCATGCGGCGGATATGGTCATCGTCGGGGTCGGGGCCGTGGCAACGACGGAACTCGCGAGCGCCGCCGGGTTGGCCTGCGACAACGGCATCGTGGTCGACGAATACTGCCGCACCAGCGATGCGGCGATCTATGCCGCGGGCGATTGCACCAATCATCCGTCGGTGCGCTTCGGCCGGCGGGTGCGCCTCGAATCCGTGGATAACGCTTTTGAGCAGGCGAAGTCCGCCGCGCTCAATCTGCTCGATCGTCCGGTCGCGCATGATCGAGTTCCTTGGTTCTGGTCCGATCAGTTCGACGACAAGCTGCTCATCGTCGGGCTCTCGCAGGACTACGACCGGCAAGTGCTGCGGGGCGATCCGGCCTCGCGCAGCTTCAGCGTCTGCTATCTCAAGGGCCGGGAGTTGCTGGCGGTGGAAGCCGTCAATCATTCCAAGGACTACATGGCAGCGCGCAAACTCATCGCCGAGCGCGCTCTCATGCACGTGGATCGATTGGCGGACGGCCGGATCGCTCTCAAAGAGGCGATCTGATGCAAGCGGGAATTTGAATGCCGAAGATCGTGTTCACCGAGCCCGGCGGCGGCCGGCGTGAGGTCGACGCGCCCGTCGGCATCACGCTGATGGAAGCGGCGCGCCAACATGGCGTGCGGGGGGTCGTGGCGCAATGCGGCGGCGCCTGCGCCTGCGCCACCTGCCATGTGTACGTCGATCCTCCCTGGTTCGCAAAGCTCGAGCCTCCCGAGGAAATGGAGGAAGGCATGCTGGAGAACGCCTGGGAACCGCGGGACAACAGCCGCCTCAGTTGCCAGATCCAGATCACCGCGGATCTGGACGGGTTGCAGGTGACTGTGCCGCAGCGGCAGCGAGAGGAGTAGAAAGATGTTCGGGCTAGCGATTCATGGCGGCGCAGGCAGCTTGCCGCGCGCCGAAATGGGCGGCGAAAGAGAACGAAACTACCGTGCGGGTCTGGCCGCGGCGCTCGATGCCGGCTACGCAGTACTCGAGGCGCGCGGGACGAGTTTGGACGCGGTAAGCCGCGCGGTGATGGTTCTGGAGGACAACCCCTCTTTCAATGCAGGCTTGGGATCGGTGTTCACGCTCGACGGCCGCAATGAATTGGATGCCGCGATCATGGACGGCCGATCTCTCAAGGCCGGAGCGGTGTGCGGCGTGACCCACATCAAGAATCCGATCGAACTGGCGCGCACCGTCATGGAGCAATCGGAATACGTCATGCTGAGCGGGGAAGGCGCGGAAGAATTCGCCTTGAGCCGCGGCTTAGCGCTGGTCCCGCGCAGCTACTTTTACACCCCGGAGCGCTGGCGGCAGCTCGAACGCATTCGCCGCGGCGATGCGGGACTCTCGGCTCTGACCATATCGCACGTGGGCACGGTGGGAGCGGTCGCGCTGGACGGCGAGGGACGATTGGCTGCGGCCACCTCTACCGGCGGCATGACGGGAAAACGCTTCAACCGCATCGGCGATTCCCCCATCATTGGCGCGGGAACCTACGCCGACGATCGCTCCTGCGCCGTGTCCGCCACCGGGCATGGCGAGATATTCATTCGTGCCGCGGTGGCGCACGATATTTGCGCGCGGATGCGCTTCGGCGGCCGCACCGTGACACAGGCGGTACGCGAGGTGGTGCTCGAGGAACTCACGGAACTGCGCGGCGAAGGCGGAGTCATCGCGATCGACGCCCGGGGCGAGATCGCCATGGAGTTCAATTCAGAGGGAATGTTTCGCGCCAGCAGAAAGTCGGGCGAAGAGGCGCGAATCGCGATCTATCGGCCTTGACCCGCCAATGCGTCGGCGGCACCGGCGGGCGTGCCCCCGCGGCGCTTTTCGAAGCGGCCGGTTCTCAACGTGTGGTATTCGGCTTCCATCACAACGACGCGGTTTCTGCCCTGTTCTTTGGCGCTGTACAGGGCCTCGTCGGCAAGCTGGATCAACCCTTCGTACGTACGGCTGCCGCTCGGCAGGATGAAGGCGGCGCCGATGCTCAGCGTCAGCCGGCTGGCCACTCGGGATGCATCATGGGGGATATTGAGTTCCGCTATGGACCGCTGAATCCGCGTGAGCACCTCGGCGACGTATTCGCGGCTGGCCTCGTACAGCACCACCGCGAACTCTTCCCCGCCGTAACGCGCCACGAAATCCAGGGGTCTTCGCGCGCACTGACTGAGCGAGACGGCCACGGCACGCAAGCATTCGTCGCCCGCCTGGTGTCCGTAGCGGTCGTTGTAGTCCTTGAAACAGTCGATATCGGCGAGGAGTACGGCCACACGCTCCTGCTCGCGCACGGCCTGCTGCCAGACTCGCTGAATATGCTGGTCGAACATGCGGCGGTTCTGGATGCCCGTCAGGCCGTCCCGCGCCACCATTTCGCGCAGCAAGCAGGCTTCGAGAAAGCGCATGCGGCTGGTTTTTTCGTGCATGTAGACGACCGATGCGCCGAACAAATTGGCGGCGACCATCGCCAGCGCATCGTAGGCGAACTCGCGGCCCGGCAATTGCAGCGCGGTGCCCGCGGCAAGATAGACGAACATCACGATCACATTCGCGGTGACCGCGTGATAGAAAAAAAGCCCGCCCATGAAATAAAGGAAGATGATGGTGAGCATCAAGCATGGAAACAGTATCGGCGTGCCGCCGAGAGTCGCGATGATCTGAATCGCGGCCACGCCGACGCCGAGTATGGTCGATGCGACCAGCGCGAGCGGCGGATAAATCCGATGGCGTTGCGCGGCGAAACTCGCCGCGAGACCAATGAGCAGAATCGGAATGATCACCAGCATGTGGATCATGCTGGGGATGCGGTTGAGTTCGGGCCCGAGAACGATCGATTCCACGGCGGAGAAGGCCATGGTAATCACCACGGCCAGACACAGATTAACGCGGGTGTGCGACAGGTTTTCCTCGAAATGGGCGCGCCGGAATTCGGTCTCGAGTTCCGGATGGAACGAGAGCCAGGGGAAGCCCGTCCGCAACTGCCGCGCGTGCGGAGAGTCCGGCAGATCTGCTGTGGGAAGTTGATCGGCGCTGCTCATTGATCACACCGTACTTAACCAAGAGTGCGCGCTCAATGACCTGCGGCACCCTTTGGAGTAAAAAAACCCGCGGACTGATCTCGATTATGTTAAATAGACGCCGGCGATGTCGCAAGTCCGAGGTGGGAACGGGTTCAGTCGGCGAGGTAATGAGCGAGATAGGTGTCGAAGTCGGTATCGTCGGCGGCCTCGATGCGCGCTTGCGCTTCGTGCGACTCGCGTGCCGCCGCGGCGAAATCGGCCAGGCGGCGCTCGTTGGGCGGATACAGGTCGAGGAAGTAATCCTTGTGCAGTTTCGACATTCGCTGGGCGAGCTGGAAAAAAGATTCGCCGCTCTGCCGCATGTCCGCCAGCAGCCGCGCCGAGGGCGTGCGCTCGACATCGTCGATCTTGGCGCGCTGTTGTTCGAGGGCGGACGTATACGGCCGCGCCGGCTCGCCGTGATCGAGCAATTCGCATAGCCCCTGCATCGCGTCGAGCAACTCGCGTGCCCAATCCAGCATGGGAAAATCACGCCCGTCGCGCTTCAGCATGAGATTGGGCTCGCGGCCGCGCCGGGCAACCAAGAGGTGATTGGCATCCAGGCCCGCCTGTTCGCTTTCCCCGATCGGGGCGCTCTCGCGCAACAGGCATAGGGCGAGGAAAGCTTCCAGGAAGCGCAGCTTGTTCTGATTGACGCCGACCGGATCGAACGCGCTCACATCCAGCGCGCGCACTTCGACGTATTCGACTCCGCCCCGTTGCAACGCCTTGGTCGGGCGCTCGCCGGAGCGAGCCACGCGTTTCGGCCGAATGAAGCTGTAATATTCGTTTTCGATCTGCAGAATGTTGGCGTTGAGTTGTCGATATTCACCGTCGACCTTGACGCCGATCTTCTCGTACGGCGGATAGGGGGTGTGGATCGCCCTCGACAGGTCGCGAATGTACTCATCGAGGCTGTTGACCGACACGTTCACCGTCGCTTGGTTCTTGTTGCGATAGCCGATGTCGCTCATGCGCAGAGAGGTGCCGAACGGTTCGTAGAACGTATCGGCATCGAGCTGCCCCAGGGTGGTTTCGCGTCCCGCAAAGAAACTCTTCGATACCGCGGGCGACGTGCCGAACAGGTACAGGACGAGCCAGCCGTAGCGCCGGTAGTTGCGCAGCACGCCGAAGTATTGAGCGGATATGAAGCTCTGCTGCGGCTGCCGCGATCCATTGATGTCCTCGAGGACGCCCCACAGGCGCGGGGAAAAAGAATAGTTGAAATGTACGCCGGAAATCGCCTGCATGATGCGCCCGTAGCGCACTCCCAGGCCATGCCGATAGATGGTCTTCAGCCGGCCGACGTTCGACGTGCCGAATTGCGCGAGCGGAATGCTCGCATCGCCCTCGAGAGCGCACGGCATGCTCGTGGCCCACAGCAATTCATCGTCCAAATGGCGATACACGAATTGGTGGATGTCGCACAAGTACTGCAGCAATTCCCATGTCTCGCCGAACGGCGGAGTAACCAGCTCGATCAGCGATTCGGAAAAGTCCGTCGTGATGTTTTCGTTGGTGAGCGGCGCGCCCAGGGCGGCGGGATGCCGTGTTTGCACGATGTCGCCGCCGGGCGAGACGCGCAACGATTCCTTTTCGACGCCCTTGCGGCCGCCGCGCAGCACGCCTCGTTCACCGGAATTGATGAGCCCTGCGAGGCGGCGCTCGAATTTCTTATCAACCACGTTACGCAATACCTCGATCCTCGATCGTCGATCTACGGCAGCTCGGCGACCACCTCGATTTCAACGAGGAATCCCGGATCCACCAAACGCTGCACCTGTACCCATGAGGTCGTCGGCAGCCGCTCTTTGTCGTAATACTCGAACCGCAAGTCGGAGGCTTTCAGCAAGGCGTCCATGTTGGTCGTATAGATCGTCTCCTTGACGACCTCGTCGAAGCCAGCCCCGTGCGCGGTCAGGGTGCGGCGTATATTGGAGTAAGCCGCGCGCATTTGCCCGGCCATATCGCCCGATGCCACCAGCCGCCCGTTCTGATCCGCGGCCACCGAGCCGGAAATATACAGCGTTTTGTCGACCAGCACGGCCTGGGAATAGCCGAAGTCTTTTTCGTAAGGATTCAGGTGGAATACTTGCTTGACCCGCATCGGCGGCGCTTCCGGTTCGCGATCGCAAGCCGCCAGCCCCAGTGCCGACCCGGCCCATGCAATGAGGACCCATCGGCTCAACATGCGACTACCCCGGTTTATGCTGCTGGGCGAATTCAGCGCGAGCGCGCAATGCACGCAGCATTTTCGGCAGATCGCGCCGCAGGGCCGCGCGCTCGATCCAGTGCGGAACCCAAAAGCCCGGCGCCAAATCGACCGCGTAGTGCGCGATGGTGTCGTCCCCGTCGCTCTGCAATACCCACGAGCCGCGCAGGGTACGCAGGTCCCCCCCGAGGCGTTCGATGGACACGCGCGATGGTTGGTCGTAGGTCGCACGAACTTCAACAGTCAGGCGGGGGACGTACCAGGAATAGTTCATGACGTGCCGAATCCGCTGCCAGGACCGGTCGGGCGCCGTCTCGAGCACTTCACAGCTCACCAGCCCCGGAACCAGTTTCAACTCTTCCTCGCAGCTCGTGATCAGCGACCAGACCACGTCGCGGTGTGCATGAATTCTCACCGACGCTTTCGCGCTGCCGCTCTGCTCTGCGGCGTCGAGCGACACGGCGATGTCCAGGTCGCCATGCTGAGCGGATTCCTGCGCAAGGTCGGCGGCGGGCGCCACATAGGCGGCTAACGACAGCACAATGATGGGGAATAGAGGACGCACTCGATATTCTGACTGCGGCCACGGCCAAGTGTTCGATGGATATCGCCGCCTGGCGGTTGGTTTGAACGCTTCGCATCAGCGTCGAGCCTGCATCCATCGTTGCATTTTCGCTTCGAGAATATCGAGAGGCATCGCGCCGTCCTTGAGTAGCTCGGTATGAAATTCGCGGATATCGAAGCGCGCGCCCAGCGCCTGTCGCGCTTGGGTGAGCAGCGCCTGGAATTTGAGTTCACCCATCTTGCAGGCCAATGCGTCTCCGGGCAGCGCCACGAGGCGGTCGGTCATCAGCCCGGCATCGGCCGGATCTACGCCCAACTGCGCACGAAGATAGTCGGCCGCTTGGGCGCGAGTCCAGCCCTTCGCATGGATCCCCGTGTCCGCGACCAAGGCGACATCGCATTTCAATTGGCCCGCAAGTGCGCCCCTTCTGGCCTCGTCGTCACGGTACAACCCCAATTCGTCGCCCAATGACGCCGCATACAGAGCCCAGCCGTCGACGAAGCCCGGTTCGCTGCCGAATCGCCGGAATTTGGGCAAGTCGTCTCGCTCCTGCTGGAGTGCCGATTGATAGTGCCGTCCCGGCAGGGCTTCTTGGAGAAAACCCGCGATCTCCACATCGGCGGCCCGCGCCCCGCTCGGCTCGGTGTTCACATACAGGATCGCGGGCGTCCCATCGTCCGGCACCGCGGGTTGGTAGAGGAGGAAGGCCGCCGGCTCGCCCAAGCCGCCCATCGCTCGAATCTCGAAATCCGCGCGCGGCACGGCGGAGAATAGAGTCGGCATGGCCGCAAGCGTCTGGACCTTCAGTTCCTGGTACGCGCTCAACAGGTCGCCCTTGGGCAGGGGGGGTACGCCCGCGGGCAGCGCGAGCATGCGCGCCCGAATACGTTCGACCTCCGCCGTGCCGATTCCATGAATTTGGTTCGGCGTCAATTGACTCCCGGTCGCGCGTTTGACCCGGGCTGCGTACCAGGACGGGCCGAGCGGCAGCGCCGACAACGCGATGCTGACCCTCGCCCGGGGCAGATATTCGCTTTTGATGAAATCATGCAGCTCGCGATACGCGGGCAGCAGCTTGTTCTTGACCGCGCCGGTGACGCTGGCGGTCAAGCGCGTGCGCTCGGGTTCCTTGATGCCGAGAGGCATGCTCCGCAGCGGTATATAGAAGACGTTGGCGGATGTATCTTCGCCGAAACTCTGCAGCAGCGGCAGCACCCGCTCCATCAGTACCCGCGGCGAGGTGTACCCGCGCCGCATTCCCTCGCGCATATTCGCGATCGCCTGCCTCGACCAGCCTACATAGCCGTCGATCCGCAGCAGCCAATTCTCATAGTCTCTGGCTGTCTTGAGCGGATGCTGCCCGGTGTTTGCGGCCGCGCGCGCGAATTGCAGCGGCATTGCATCGAACGGATTCACCGGCAAGAGTTCGCTTGGATAGGTAAAACCCTCGATGTCCAGCTCGCGCTGCCGCTTGAAAATGTCGTAGGTCAATCCCGCGTCCGCGTCCAGGCGCGCACGCGGAATGGCGAGTAATTCGGCGAGGAAGCGGCGCTCCAGGCCCAAGGAATCCGCCATGGCTTGCGGCGACAGCGGACTGCCGGCGGCCGCATGTTCGTCCCAATATCGATCGACGATTCGCCTCAAATCGTCGTGAGGCGCCACCGGGTTCGCCGCTTGGGAGGGGGCCGGCGCGGGCGCCGGGCCGCAGGCGGCGAGGCCCAAAAGCGCGAGTCCGAGCGCGAGGGAGTGAGAAAATCGGGTCATGAATCGATTATAAGCCGGCGGGTAGGTTCATAATTCCGAAGCTTGGGTTCCAGTATACGGGAGAGCCTTATGTTGGTCGGAGCAAGTGCGCGACGCGTCGCCATCATCGGCGGCGTGCGCATTCCGTTTGTGCGCGGTAACGGCGCCTATGCTGAAGTAGGCAATCAGGAGATGCTGACCACCTCGCTGCGCAGCGTGGTCGACCGCTACGGGCTGAAGGGCGAGCGCCTGGACGACGTGGCTGCGGGCGCGGTCATGAAGCACTCGAGTCAATGGAATTTGACGCGCGAATCGGTGTTCGGATCCGGACTTTCCGCGGATACGCCGGGGCTCGATTTGCAGCGCGCCTGCGGTACCAGCTTGGAGGCCGCGATCCTGCTCGGCAACAAGATTGCGCTCGGCCAGATCGATTGTGCGATTGCGGCGGGAGTCGACACCGTGAGTGATCCGCCCGTGGTCTACCCCAGGACCTTTCAGCAGCGGTTGCTGCGAAGTTATCGCGCCAGGACTTTGAGTCAACGCGTAGCTCCCTGGTTCGGCCTGCGTCCAAAGGACCTTCGGCCGGTGCTGCCGGGTACCGCAGAACCGCGCACCGGCTTATCGATGGGCGAGAGCACCGAACTCATGGTGAAGACCTGGGGAGTCACGCGCGCCGAGCAGGACCTGCTCGCGCTCGAGAGTCATCAAAAGGCGGCCGCGGCTTATGCGTCGGGGTTTTACCGCGAGTTGGTGCGCGACTATCTCGGCGTCGGCCAAGACAACAACATTCGCCTCGACACGACGCTGGAAAAACTGGCCAAGCTGAAGCCGGTGTTCGACATGTCAGGAGCCGGCACCTTGACTGCGGGGAATTCGACCCCAATGACGGATGGTGCGTCGGCGGTACTGCTCGCATCGGAAGCCTGGGCGCGCCAGCGCGACTTGCCGGTTCTGGCTTACTTGAGCTACGGCAAAGTGGCCGCGGTGGATTACATCGACAAGAAGGAGGGCTTGCTCATGGCGCCGGCCTACGCCGTGCCCCGAATGTTGAGTGACGCGCAGCTCGCACTCCAGGACTTCGATTTCTACGAGATCCACGAGGCGTTCGCGGGGCAGGTGCTGTGCACGCTCAAAGCCTGGGCCGATCCCGCTTTCTGCCGCGACCGGCTGAGGCTGCCGGACGCGCTCGGCACCATCGACCGCTCCAAGCTCAACGTGAAGGGAGGCAGCCTCGCGATCGGCCACCCGTTCGCCGCGACCGGCACGCGCATCGTCGCCACGCTCGCGAAAATTCTCGATGAACACCGGGCCAAGCGCGGACTGATCTCCATCTGCACCGCCGGCGGCATGGGCGTCACGGCCATTATCGAGCGTTGACCCCATTGATGAACGCGCTATGCTTTGCGCCCACCCTGTTCGACCGCGTGGAGCGGATATGAAACTCAAAGATCCTCTTTTGCTGCGCCAACTGTGTTTCATTGACGGCGCCTGGACGCCCGCGGATAACGGCGGTACGTTGAACGTGCACAACCCCGCCACTACCGAAAAGCTCGGGCTCATACCGAACATGGGCGCCGCGGAGTGTCGACGCGCGATTGGGTCCGCCGCCGCAGCCTTGCCGGCATGGGCGGCCCGCACCGCCAAGGAGCGTGCCGTCGCGCTGCGGCGCTGGTTTGATCTCATGCTCGTGCATCAAGAGGATCTCGCCACGCTCATGACCGCGGAGCAGGGCAAGCCGCTGGCCGAGTCCAAAGGAGAAATCGCATACGCCGCTTCCTTCATCGAATGGTTTGCGGAGGAGGCCAAGCGCATGTACGGCGATGTCATCCCCGGACATCAAACCGACAAACGCATTCTCGTGCTGCGTCAACCCGTGGGCGTGGTCGCGGCCATCACACCCTGGAACTTTCCGGCCGCCATGATTACGCGCAAGGCCGGCCCCGCGCTGGCTGCCGGGTGTACCCTGGTGTGCAAACCGGCGACCCAGACCCCGTATTCCGCGTTGGCGCTGGCGGAGTTGAGCGATCGAGCCGGGATCCCGAAGGGCGTGTTCAACGTGATCACGGGGTCCGCCGCCGCCATCGGCGGCGAGATGACGTCGAACCCCACCGTGCGCAAGCTGACTTTCACCGGCTCCACCGAAGTCGGCAAGAAGCTGATGGCGCAGTGCGCCGGCACGGTGAAAAAGATATCGCTGGAACTCGGCGGCAATGCACCGTTCATCGTCTTCGACGATGCCGATTTGGATGCGGCGGTTCAGGGCGCCATCGCCAGCAAGTATCGAAACACCGGACAGACCTGTGTTTGCGCGAACCGTTTGTTGGTGCAGGCCGGTGTGTACGACGAGTTTGCGAAGAAGCTTGGTGAAGCCGTTGGAAAATTGCGCGTGGGCGACGGGTTGGCCGGCGTCACCGACCAAGGGCCTCTGATCGATGCCAAAGCAGTGGCCAAAATCGAGGAACATATCGCGGATGCGGTGGCGAAGGGCGCGACCATCCAGTTGGGCGGGAAACGGCATGCGCTGGGGGGAACGTTCTTCGAGCCCACCATCCTCACTCAGGTGACGCCCAAGATGCTGGTTGCCCGCGAAGAAACGTTCGGCCCGGTGGCGCCGCTGTTCAAATTTCAAACGGAAGCCGAGGCCATCGCCATGGCCAACGACACCGAATTCGGCTTGGCTGCGTACCTGTATACGCGCGACCTGGCGCGAAGTTGGCGGGTCTCCGAGGCGATCGAATACGGTATCGTCGGCCTGAACACCGGCATCATTTCCACCGAGGTGGCGCCTTTCGGCGGCGTCAAGGAATCGGGAATCGGGCGCGAAGGCTCGAAATACGGAATCCTCGATTACACCGAGATGAAGTACGTGTGCATCGGCGGAGTGAGTTAGAGACACCGGTGCTCGGACGATTCCTCGAGTTCTCGCTCGCGACGACGGATATCCAGGCTTCCTTGGATTTCTACACCAGGCTCGGATTCTCCCAGGCGCAAGTCGGTGAAGCCTGGCCGCATCCTTACGCGGTCGTGACGGACGGCAGGATCTGCCTCGGATTGCATCAAGGAGCGATTCCGGCGCCCTCGATGACCTTCGTCAAGCCCGACTTGCTCAAACATTTGCAAAGCTTCGAAGAGCTCGGCCTGGAATTCGAATTCCTCCGTCTCGGCAATGACGTGTTCAACGAAGTCGGCTGGTTCGATCCCGCCGGCCAGCTGGTGAGACTCATCGAGGCGCGCACTTTCTCGCCGAGCAAGCGAATCGGCACCGAGACGTCGCGATGCGGCTATTTTCTGGAAATCGCCCTGCCGGCTCCGAACCTCGAAGTCTCGAAAGCGTACTGGGAACGATTCGGGTTCGTCGGCATGGACGAGCGGGATGACCCGCTGCCGCGCATATCCTGCACCAGCGACTACATCGACGTGGGGCTGTATGACCCCGCGCATTTGCGACGCCCGACCCTGCGCTTCCAGGTCGAGGATGTGGGAGGGACTGTGGCGCGCCTTGCCGAGATCGGCGTCTCGCCGACCGGGGAAATACCGCCGCCATTGCGGCAATTGCCGGCCGCGATATTGGTCGCCCCCGAGGGGACGCCGATTCTGCTGTCCTGAAGGATCGCCGCGAACGAAGTGCTGCCGCGAGTGAAGGCTCGCGGCAACGGCGTGCTACTCCGGCACCGCGACGATGTCGAACTTGATCGTGATCGCATCCTGTACTTGCAACGCGCCCAGCATCAGGCTGTACGGAGTGAGCCCAAGAGCGGATTGGCGCAGTTCGAGCGTTCCCGTCGCCGACAAGCGGCGGGAATCGACGCGCAGCGTCAGGGGCACGTCCACTTTCGATTCATGCCCCGCGACGCTGATTGCCACGGTAGCGGTCGACGCGCCGTCGCGCGCGCCTTCCCGAGCCGCCGGCGCGGCGACGCTGTTGACGGTGATCATCGGAAACGCGTCGGCGTCGAGCAGAGCCGCACTCAGCATATTGTGCAAGGTTCCGGACTTGGCGTCGTCGGGAATGTCGCCGGCGAAATCCGCTCCCTCGTCGCGGCGCGCCTGAGGGTCGTCAACCACGAAGCCTGCGACGGGTACATTCAGCCAGAACACGGACTCGCCGGCCTGATCCGCCAGGCTGACCATGCCGCGGACGGCGTGATTGACGATGACGTGGTTGTGTCCGAAGCGCGCCAGTGGGCCGGCCCGGTACACGAGAATTCGCAGCTCGGATTGGTGTTCATCGACACGATAAACTCTGCCGGGCGGCAAACCCGGCCGCGGAACGGCTTCGGGACCCGGCGGGGCGGCGTGCCGGCCCTTGAGTGCCCCGCATGCGGTCAACAGCAGCGCCAGCACACCGAAACTCAATTTTTTGAACACGAGCAGCGCTCCGCCGTCTTGTTAGACTATGCCGGGTGGAGTCTGCACGCGGAGCCGGACGTATGCCAATTCAAAGTTCACCCACGCGCTACAGCGCGGTCGCGAAAGTATTTCATTGGCTGATCGCCGCGTTGATCGTGACCCAATTCGTGCTTGCCAACCTGGCCGCGGATCTGCCAATCGGCGCGCATAAGCTGGCGCTGCTCGCCCGGCACAAGAGCTTCGGCATGACTGTGCTGATGCTGGCGATATTGCGTCTGTTATGGCGATGGAAGAATCCGCCCCCCGCGTTGCCCGACCATATGTCGTCCCTGGAGCGCAAGCTCGCGCGGGCGACCCATATCGCGTTCTACGTGCTGCTGTTTGCGATGCCGATGACCGGATGGCTGATGTCGTCCGCCAAGAACTATTCGGTCAGTTGGTTCGGGTGGTTCACCTGGCCCAATCTCATCGGCAAGAACGAAGCTGCGTTCGATTTTTTGCGGTCCACGCACGACACTCTGAGCAACGTCCTTTTTGTAATCGCGGTACTGCACATTCTCGCGGCGCTCAAGCATCACTTCTGGGACAAGGACAATGTGTTGTTGCGCATGCTGCCTTTCACCAAATCGGAGAAACGATCGTGACGAGACGCCTCATGACCTCGATGGCCTGGCTCGCTTCCCTGTCTCTGTCGGCCGCGGTGAGCGGCGCGGGTCCCGTGGCCGGCTACTCCGCCGATCCGCAGCAAAGCCGTCTGGAATTCACCGGCGTGCAGGCGGGCGCGGAATTCAAAGGCGCATTCCACAAGTTCAGCGGGGACATCGAGTTCGCGCCGGACGCTCTCGCGAGCTCGCGCTTCGATGTGCAGATCGATTTGAAATCCGTCGATTCGATGGACAAGGATCGCGACACGACCATACGCGGGCCCGACATTTTCGACGTCGCCCACTATCCGACGGCGCATTACGTCACGCGCAGCTTCACCAAGACCGCCGCGGGCTACACGGCTGTCGGCGCCCTGACCCTGCGCGGCGTGACGAAGGACGTACCGATCGATTTCCAGTTCACTCAGGCAGGCGCGGGCGCGAAGCTCGACGGGAGCGCCAAGCTCAAGCGGCTGGATTTCGGCGCCGGGCAAGGCGACTGGAAGAGTACCGAGTGGGTGGCCGACGCCGTGAAAATCAGCTTCTCGCTGGTGCTGAAGCCCAAAACCTGACGCCATGCCGCGCACATTCGACGATGTCGCCGAGTGCGTTGAAAGCACGCTGGCCCGAGTCGGGCCGCACATCGTTCTTGCCCTGCCCTTGGGCATAGGCAAACCCAACCCGATCGCCAACGAATTTTATCGCCGGGCGCGGCGCGATCCCGCGATCACGCTCAAGATATTCACTGCGTTGAGTTTGCGCGCGCCGCAGTGGCACGGTGACCTCGAACGCCGATTTTTGCAGCCCTTGGTGGAGCGGCTCTTCGGCAATGAGGTACCGCTCGACTATGTGCGGGATTTGCACGACAAGCGCCTCCCCGAGAACGTGGAAATCGTCGAGTTTTTTCTCGATCCGGGAGCGCTGCTTCATGTCGCGCATTCGCAGCATCACTATGTCAGCAGCAACTACACGCACGTGGCGCGCGACGTCGCCGCGCGCGGCGTGAACGTGATCGCGCAGCTGGTGGCGAAGCGCACTACCGACGGGCGCGCGGAATTCAGCTTGGGATCGAATCCGGATGTGACGGTTGATTTGCTCGAACTGCTGGCGCCGCAGCGTCGGCAGGGACGTGAGATCGTGGTGATCGGCGAGGTCAATCGGCACATGCCCTTCATGTTCGGGCCCGCCGCGGTCGCCGCCGAGACCTTCGATTTTCTGGTCGAGCATCCCCGATATGACTATGAGCTGTTCGCGCCTCCCAATCCGCACCTGCGGACCGCCGACTACGCGATAGGCTTGTACGGCGCGCGGCTGGTGCGCGACGGCGGGACGCTGCAGTTGGGAATCGGCGAGCTCGGCGATGCCGTGGTCTACGGACTACAGCTGCGCCAGCAGCAGAACGCGGAATTTCGCGACATGCTGCGGGGGCTGAAGGCCGACGAGCGTTTCGGCGAATCACTCGCGGCGCTCGGCGGCGACGCGCCGTTCGAGTCGGGGTTGTACGCCTGCACCGAGATGTTCGTCGATGGGTTTTTGGATTTGTATCGCGCGGGCATTCTGCGGCGGCGCGTCTATGGCGACGCGCGGATTCAAGCGCTGTTGAACGCCGGATCGATCAGCGAGCGTATCGACGAGCGGTTCCTGGCTGCGCTCGCGACCGCGGGTTTCGGCAGCCCGCTCGACGATGCCGAGTTCGCGCAGCTTCAGGGGCTCGGTGTATTCCAGCGGGATTGCCGGTACGCGGACGGACGGATCGAGAATTCCGAGGGCTCGAGCGCGGCGGCGCGTCTCGACTCTCCGGCCGCCCGCGCTCAACTCCTGACGCTCTGCGGGCGCCAGTTGACCGGCGGAATTCTCCTGCACGGCGGATTTTTTTTGGGACCGCGCGGTTTCTACGCGGCATTACGCAATCTGCCGGAGTCGGAACGGCGTCAGTTTTCCATGGGTGGTGTCGCTTTCGTCAACCAGCTCGATGGCCCCGACCCTGCGCTCAAGATCGCGCAGCGCCGGCACGCTCGATTCATCAATTCGACCATGATGGTGACTTTGCTCGGAGCGGCTGTGTCGGACGGGCTGGCCGACGGCCAAGTGGTCAGCGGCGTCGGCGGCCAATACAATTTCGTGGCGATGGCGCATTCCCTGCCCGACGCGCGTTCCATCCTGGCGCTGCACAGCACCCGCGAGAAAAACGGCGCGCTCACGTCGAACATCCTGTGGAACTACGGACACACGACCGTCCCGCGGCACTTGCGCGATATCGTGGTGACCGAATACGGCATCGCCGATTTGCGCGGCCGCACGGATCGAGAGGTGATCGGGGCGTTGTTGAACGTTGCAGACTCGCGCTTTCAAGATGGCCTGAAACGCGAGGCTCAGGCCGCCGGAAAGCTGGCGAGCGATTACCAAATCCCGGCCATGCATAGGAACAACACACCGCGTGCGCTCGATGAACGATTCGTGCTGGCGCGCGCCCGCGGCCTCTATTCGGAGTTTCCATTCGGCACCGACTTCACGAGCGAGGAAATCGTCCTCATGAAGGCGCTGGCGCGGCTCAAGGACGAGAGCGCGCGCACTTGGCCGCGGCTGAAGGCCGTGGCGGGCGCAGTTCTGGTGCGCGGCACGCCGGCGAACTTGAAACCGTACTTGGACCGCATGGGGCTGGGGAAACCGCAAACGCGCCAAGAGTGGCTCTGGCAGCGATTGCTCGTGCGGGAACTGCGCGCGATGATCTAGCGAGCGGGCGAGTCGCGAACCGGCAACTCCCGTGACTTTTGCACCGTGCGTAACGCGAAGCTGGAATGCACCCGCGCGACATTGGGCAATCGCGTCAGATGCTGGCTGTGCAGCCGCTCGAAGTCGGCGGTGTCGGCCAGCACGACCCGCAGCAGGTAGTCGTATTCGCCCGACATGAGGTAGCACTCCATGACCTCGGGAACTTTGCGGGCCGCTTCCTCGAACGCGTGGAGATGCGCCTGTTCCTGACGTTCCAACGTGATGTTGACGAACACGTTCACGGGACAGCCCGCCTTCTGCTGATTGATGAGAGCGGTGTAGCCCTCGATGAACCCCGATTCCTCGAGGGCGCGCACCCGCCGGAGGCTTGCCGATTCGGACAGGTTGACGCTTTCGGCCAGTTGGCTGTTGGTGATTCGGCCATCGAGCTGCAGGGCTCGGACGATGGCGCGATCGTAGCGATCCAGTTTCATGATGGCCTTTGGGCGCTAGCGGCAGTTTCTTGCTTGAGATCGGCAACTATCTCCATATTCTGCCATTAACTCGCGTCCTTGGACCAGGTTTTGCAATTTTCTGGTTTTGCGCTTGCGTACCCTAGCGCAAGTCCCCTCAACAGCCGGCCAGCGGAGCCATCTAATGAAAATCGGCGTCCCCAAAGAGATCAAAATTCACGAGTATCGGGTCGGTTTGGTGCCTGCGGGCGTTCGTGAACTCGTCGATTCCGGCCATCAGGTACTCGTGCAGAGCGGCGCCGGCGCGGGTATCGGTTTCGAGGACTCGCACTATCAATCGGCGGGCGCCATCATCGCGAAGCGCGCCGAGGACATTTTTGCGACCTCCGATCTCGTGGTGAAGGTCAAGGAACCGCAACTCGCGGAATGCAGGCAGCTACGCAGCGGACAAACCCTGTTCACGTATCTGCATCTCGCTGCGGACCGTGAACAAGCGCAGGCACTGCTCGCCTCGGGAACCACCGCGATCGCGTACGAGACCGTCACCGCGCCCGACGGCTCGCTGCCGTTGCTCACTCCGATGAGCGAAGTCGCGGGACGCATGTCGGTGCAGGTGGGCGCCAATAGCCTGCAGAAGGCCAATGGCGGCTTCGGAGTGCTGTTGGGCGGCGTCCCCGGCGTGGCTCCCGCCAAGGTCGTGGTGCTGGGCGGCGGCGTTTCGGGCACGCACGCGGCGGAAATGGCGGTTGGTTTGCGCGCGGACGTCACCGTGGTCGACCGTTCGGTCAAAAGACTGCGAGAGCTGTCGTCCATCTTCGGCAATCAGCTGAAAACCATGTACTCGACCGCTC
Organism: Steroidobacteraceae bacterium; assembly: GCA_036498345.1. GTDB lineage: Bacteria > Pseudomonadota > Gammaproteobacteria > Steroidobacterales > Steroidobacteraceae > Bog-1198. The sequence goes on along the minus strand of DASYFQ010000195.1, from coordinate 9,315 downwards.
ATGCGATCGAAGAACTGGTGCGCGACGCCGATCTCGTCATCGGCGCCGTGCTCATCGCCGGAGCCGCCGCGCCGAAGCTCGTCACACGAGCAATGGTCAAGACGATGAAACCCGGCGCGGTGTTGGTCGATATCGCCATCGATCAAGGGGGTTGCTTCGAAACCAGCCGGCCCACCACTCACGCGGAACCCACTTACGTTCTCGACGGCGTGATTCACTATTGCGTCACCAATATGCCCGGCGCCGTGCCGCGCACGTCCACGTTTGCACTGACCAACGCCACGCTGCCGTACGTGAGGGCGCTGGCCGATCACGGCTGGCGGCAGGCCATCGCCAATGATCCGGGCTTGGCCCGCGGCCTCAATGTTCATGCCGGTCAGTTGACGCATGAGGCCGTGGCGAGCGCGCTCGGTCTCGAATTTCAGGCGTTCCGCACAGCCTAAGTTCGCCGGCTTTCCCCGGGGCGCCCCCCGCAGGCTCGCGTCCCGAGCCCGCGGCGCGGCTTTTTTGGCGCGAGTTGCTACTGTACGATCGATCAATTACTCTGCCGGCAATCGGCAGCCTCGTACCCGCAATTCGGCAGCCTCTCAAAATCAGGGGATCCGCCATGGCCCGCAATCCGCGCTTCGATGTTTTGTTCGAGCCGGTGCGCATCGGACCCGTCACGGCGCCGAACCGCTTCTATCAAGTGCCGCACGCGAGCGGCATGACCAATTCGCTGCCGCAGGTTCGCGCAAGCTTCCGCGAGACCAAGGCAGAAGGCGGCTGGGGCGTGGTATGCACCGGCGCCGTGTCGATACATCAGAGCTCGGATGACTCCCCACTGCCGTTCGCCCTCCTGTGGGACGATAAGGACATCCGTTCCCATGCGCTGATGACCGACGCCGTTCATCGGCACGGAGCATTGGCCGGCGTCGAGCTGTGGCATGGCGGCGCGTGCACTCTGAACCGCACGAGCCGAATAGCGCCGCTGTCGCCGTCGGGGATGCCCTGGCTGTCGACTCATCTGGGGTTCATGGGCAACCTGCGTCCGCGAGCCATGGATAACACCGACATCCAGGATCTGCTCCGCTGGCAGGCGGCCGGTGCGCGCCGCGCGATGCAGGCGGGGTTCGACATCGTTTACGTCTACGCCGGTATGGGCTATCTGCCGTATGAGTTCCTCCTGCCCGAATACAACCACCGCACCGACGCCTACGGCGGTTCGATCGAGAATAGGGTGCGCCTGGTGCGTGAACTGCTCAGCGTCACACGCGACGCCGTCGGGGACAAATGCGCCGTCGCGCTGCGCATCAGCATGGAAGAACTGCGCGGCAGACCGGGCCGGAATGCCGCCTCGGAGGCTCACGAAGTGGTGACGCTGCTCGCCGATGTCCCGGATCTCTGGGACGTCAAAATGGATTCCAGCCCGACCGATTGCGCGCCCTCGAGATTTTCCCCTGAGGGCAGCCACGAGCCGATCATCGATTTCGTCAAGCAATTGACCAAGCGGCCGGTGGTGGGCGTGGGGCGGTTCACTTCTCCGGATGTGATGGTCTCGCAGGTAAGGCGCGGCATCCTCGATTTGATCGGCGGCGCCAGGCCTTCCATCGCGGACCCGTTTCTCCCGAACAAGATCAATGAGGGCCGCGAGCACGAGATCCGCGAATGCATCGGTTGCAACATCTGCATCTCGAGCTGGCACGACGGCGTACCGGTGCGCTGCACCCAGAATCCGACCGCCGGCGAGGAATGGCGCCGGGATTGGCATCCTGAGCGATTCGCGCCGCCGGCCGGCGACTCATCCATCTTGATCGTCGGCGGCGGTCCGGCGGGACTCGAATGCGCCACGACGCTCGCCCGGCGCGGCTATACGGTCACTATCGCAGATTCGGCCGACGAATTCGGGGGCCGCCTGCGTTTTGAAACCGGACTGCCGGGGCTCAAGACCTGGGGCCGCGTGACCGATTGGCGCTTGGGGCAGCTGCGCGGCAGGCCAAACGTCAATCTCTACCCCCGGAGCGCGCTGGGAGCGGACGATATTCTGGGACTGGAACACCGTCACGTCGTCATTGCGACCGGCGCGCGCTGGACCAAGATGCTGTTTTCGACCTTGGAGTTTCCGGTCGGCGAACTCGATGGACCGTCGGTCTATACGCCCGATGACCTTGCCGCCGGCGCCGTGCCGCAAGGACCCACCGTCGTGTTCGACTTCGACAACTACTACCTGGCCGGAGCGGTCGCTCTGCAACTCGCGCAATCGCCCGGCGCCGTGACCTATGTGACCACCGCGGGCAACGCGTCGGCCTGGACATTCATGACCAACGAGCTGCCGCTGGTGCATCGTGCGCTCGTCACGGCGGGCGTGCCGATTCACACGTTGCAGCGAGTGACCGGCTTCGATGGCGACGCCGTCACGATCGCGGATGTGTACAGCGGCACCGAGAAGCGCCTGGCGTGCCGTTCGCTGGTCATCGTGGGGACCCGGGTGCCGCGGGACGACCTGTACCAGGCGCTGATTGCCAGGGAATCCGATCTCGAGAAGGCGGGTATCGCCGCGGTCACGCGCATTGGCGATGCGCTGGCGCCGGGAGCGATCGTGCATGCGGTTCACAGCGGCCATCGCTATGCGCGCGAATTCGATACGGTACCGGGGGCCGCACCCTACGCACGGGATTTTCCGATATGAGCGCCGCGCAATTGGAACCCACTCTGCCCTCCAGCTGGTACCGCAGCGCAGAGGTATTTCGAACCGAAAAGGAACGCATCTTCTGCCGCGAGTGGATTGCGGCGTGCCGCGAACAGGAGCTGCCGAATCCCGGCGATTACTTGGTTCTGGACGTGCTCGGTGAGAGCGTCTTGCTGGTACGCCATCGTGAAGGTCAATTGCGGGCTTTCTATAATGTGTGCCGGCATCGCGGATCGCGTCTTTGCAGAACCCCCGAGGAAACGCAGGCCATGCGGGTGACCCTCCCCGGCGGCATCACCGGCGGACGCATGATCGTATGCCCTTACCATCAGTGGTCCTATGACTTCAATGGCGCGTTGGTCGCCGCCCCGCACTTGAACGCCGCCAGCGGCTTCAAGAAGCAGGACTTCCATCTGTATCCGGTCGGCGTGGATACCTGGGGCGGGTTCGTCTTCTTGAATTTGACCCCGGCCGAGGCCGAACCGCTGGCTGCCCAGTTGGGCGGCATTCCGGATCGACTGCAGCGCTATCCGCTCCGCGACTTGCAGGTAGGCGCGACAATTCGTTACGAAATTGCGGCGAATTGGAAAGTCCTCTGTGAGAACTACAACGAGTGCTACCACTGCAGCGGAGTTCACCCGGAGCTATGCGCGGTGGTGCCTTCATTTCGCGAAGCCGGCGGTGCCAATCTGGATTGGAACCGCGGGATCCCGCACCGTGAGGGGGCCTATACCTTCACGCACAGCGGGACCACCGTGCGGCGCGCCTTTCCCGGTCTCGACGCAGACGAACAGGTGCGGCACAAGGGCGAACTGGTGTATCCGAATTTGTTCTTGAGCGTGGCCTGCGATCATGTGGCGGCGTTCATCCTGCGGCCCCGCGGCGCCGAACGCACCGATATCACCTGCCATTTCTTGTTCGAGAGCCACGAAATGGCGAAGCCCGGCTTTGATCCCGGGGATGCGGTGGATTTCTGGGATTTGGTGAACCGGCAGGATTGGGCGGTATGCGAGGGTGTGCAGGCCGGGATTCGGTCGCGCGTCCACACACAGGGCTACTATGCGCCCATGGAAGACTGGAACCTGGACATCCGGCGCTACGTGACCGAGCGAATCGGAGCCTTTGTCGGCGACCGGCCGTCGTAGCGGCTTACCGAACCTACTCCGCGGCCGACGGCCCATTCGGCCGCGCTTCGGTATAATCCCCCAAAAAAGGAAGCAAATGGCACCCAGGCGGCATGTACCGAAATTTCACCGCGCGACTCCCACGGTGCGCCGTGAAGCGCTGGTGGATGCGACTTTGAGCTGTCTCAAGCAGTTTGGCCATGAAGGCGTGTCGGTGCGCCGCATCAGCGCCGCCGCCGGCGTCTCTATCGGCTTGATCAACCATCATTTTCCGAGCAAATCGGGTCTCATCGCGGAAACGTACGAAACCCTGGCTCTGTCTTTGCTGGACTCGATCCGCCGCCAGGCGGAAAACCACGCGGTGTCGCCGCGCGACCGATTGAGCAATTTTTTCCGTGCTTCATTCGCGCCGGAGATCCTCGATCCGCAATTGTTCAATGTGTGGCTGGTGTTTTGGAGCATGGTGGCACACTCGGCCGAAATACGCGCCGTGCACTTCAGCACCTACGCCAAGTACCGCTCCGTGCTGGAGTCGCTGCTTGGCCAGCTGGTGAACTCCGGCGCGGCGCCGCCTTTCAGACTACGCCCGGCCGCGATCGCGCTGTCGGCACTCCTCGACGGATTCTGGGTGGAATTGAGCTTGAGCCCGACGGTTTTCAAGCCTCGCGAGGCGATCGCTCTGTGCGAGGACTGGGTCAATGCTCTGTGCAACGGCGCCTTTCCACGGCTCCTGGTGACCCCTCGCGCCAAAAAGGCCGAGTCAGCGCCGAAACGCCGCAAGGCGTAGGGATGCTCTACGGCGCCGCTCCTTGCGGGTGCGCTTTACTCGGCGCTACGCCGCTCGCCCCTACGGGGCCATCGTTCCTGCCGCTTCGGGCGTTCCGGCCCGGCGGCCGACTAGTGGGCAAGAGCGGCCCTTGTTATACTATCGTTCAACAAGACTGGAAAAGGGCACTGGTATATGGAAGCTGAGCGCTCGTCGCATGCCGGCTCATCCGCGCAGATTCCCGGCAACCTCGAGGGATTCAGTCTCCCCGGGTGGATCTATCGGGATGCGGATTTCCTGGAAGCCGAGAAGGAGCGCGTATTTGCCACGTCTTGGCAAGTGATGTGCCACCTCAGCGACATACCCAATCCCGGCGATTACCACACCCTGGATTTCCTGGGTGAGCCCTTGGTCGCGGTACGCGGCCAGGACCACCGCGTGAAGGCATTCTTCAATGTGTGCCGTCATCGAGCCGCCCGGCTGGTGGACGGCGGTTCGGGTCATTGTTCCGGAAGGATCGTGTGTCCGTATCACGCCTGGACCTATGATCTGGGCGGCCGTCTCACCGCGGTGCCGCACCGCAAGGAATTCGCGGATTTTGCCCTCGATCAGTACGGGCTCAAGCCGGTCGAAACCGAAATCTACAAAGGCTTCGTGTTCGTGCGCCTGAAACCAGGTTTGCCGAGCGTCGCCCAGATGCTCGCGCCGTATGAGACCGAACTGGCGGCCTACCGCCTCGAGGAACTACGGCCGATCGGGCGCGTTACCTTGCGCACGCGTCATGTGAATTGGAAGAACGTGACGGACAATTATTCCGATGCCATGCACATCACGGTGGCACACCCGGGCCTCACGCGCTTATTCGGCCAGAGCTACGGCGTGGAGGCGGAGTCCTGGGTGGACAAAATGTGGGGGTACCTCCGCGATGTTCCCTCCTCGCAGCTGTCGGAGCGCTTGTACCAGTCGGTGCTGCCGAATTCGCCCCACTTACCCGCCGATCGGCAAAGACTGTGGACCTACTTCAAGCTGTGGCCGAACGTGGCATTCGATATTTATCCGGATCAGATCGATTTCATGCAAATGATACCGATCTCGCCCACGGAAACTCTGATCCGCGAGATTGCCTATGCGCACCCCGATGACCGGCGCGAGATGCGCGCGGCTCGCTATCTCAATTGGCGCATCAATCGCCGGGTGAGCATCGAGGACAAGGCGCTCATCGAACGCGTGCAGACCGGCATGGGATCGCGCAGTTTTACGCCGGGTCCTCTGGGACGTACCGAGGTGGCGCTGCGGAGCTTCGCGCGCCGTATTCGTGAACTCATTCCGGAGAGCCGCCTCGAGCGTGCCCCCGGCGCCGGCTGGCACGTCCGCGGCGATCTGAGAAAGAACCATGGTTGATTCAAAGCCGCGCGATGTCGTCATCGTCGGCGGCGGACACAACGGGCTCGTCTGCGCGGCGTATCTGGCGGCGGCCGGCCTCAAAGTGACGGTGCTCGAAAGGCGCGGCGTGGTCGGCGGTGCTGCCGTGACCGAGGAATTTCATCCGGGCTTTCGCAATTCCGTGGCGGCGTACACCGTATCCCTGCTCAATCCGAAGGTCATCCGGGACTTGGACTTGCCGCGCCACGGGTTGCGCATCGTCGAGCGCAAGCTCGCCAACTTTCTGCCGCTCGACGAGACCCGATACCTCAAGATCGGCGCCGGCAAGAGCGAACAAGAAGTGGCGAAATTCTCGGCGCGGGATGCCGCCCGGCTCGCGCCATACGGCGAGCGCCTCGAAGTGATTGCCGATGTACTGCGCGACATGGTCCTCGAGACGCCGCCGAATGTCACCGCCGGCAGTTGGCTCACGGCGATGCCCGAACTACTGCGCAGCGCGCGCCTGGGCAAACGTATCGCCAAGCTCGATATGTCCATGCGCCGTGAGTTGCTGGATCTGTTCGTCAAATCCGCCGGGGACTATCTGGACGGCTGGTTCGAGAGCGCGCCCATCAAGGCGGCGTACGGTTTCGACGGCATCGTCGGCAATTACGCGAGTCCTTACGCGGCCGGCTCCGGCTACGTCCTGTTGCATCACGTGTTCGGCGAGGTCAACGGCAAGAAGGGCGCGTGGGGACATGCGATCGGCGGCATGGGTGCGATCACCCAGGCAATGGCCAAGGCGGCGGCCGAGCGCGGGGTGGAGATTCGAGTCGCAAGCCCGGTGCGCGAGGTGCTGGTGGAAGCCGGACGCGCCGTAGGCGTGGTCACCGACAATGGCGAAGCGATCCGAGCGCGCGGCGTCGTATCGAACTTGAATCCGAAACTGTTGTACGGGTCGCTCATCGATCCCGCGGCCCTGCCGCAAGATTTCCGCGAGCGCATCAGCCACTGGCGCTGCGGGTCCGGCACATTCCGCATGAATGTCGCGCTTTCGGAGTTGCCCGACTTCACGGTCCTGCCGGGCCGCTCCCTCGCCGAGCATCACACGTCCGGCATCATCATGGCACCGAGCCTCGCCTACATGGACCAAGCGTATCTCGACGCCAAGGCCGGCGGATGGTCGAAGCGCCCCATCGTCGAGATGCTGATTCCCTCGACTCTGGACGACAGCCTGGCGCCCCCGGGACAGCACGTGGCCAGCCTGTTCTGCCAGCACGTCGCGCCGGTGCTGCCCAATGGGGAGTCCTGGGACCAGCATCGTGAACATGTCGCCGATGTCATGATCGATCTGGTCAACAGTCATGCGCCGAATTTCAAGGCCTCGGTGCTCGGGCGACAGATCATGAGTCCCCTCGATCTCGAGCGTACCTTCGGCCTGATCGGCGGCGATATTTTCCATGGCGCCCTGAGCTTGGATCAAATGTTCTCGGCGAGACCGATGTTGGGACACGGCGACTATCGCGGACCGTTGAAAGGGTTGTACATGTGCGGATCGGGCACGCACCCCGGCGGCGGCGTGACCGGCGCACCCGGCCACAACGCCGCACGCGAAATCATTGCCGATTTCCGCCGCGGGCGAGTGAAGCAGGCTTGAGGGCCGCAACCTCGCGGTAGGCCGCGGCCCGTGAAGCAATCCGCAGGCGCGCGCGGCCCGCTTCACAAGCTATACCTCGATGCCCTGTCCCTTGAGGTACTCATCGTACGTCCCGCGGAAATCGGTAATGATTCCGCCCGGGCGCAGCTCGATGATGCGAGTGGCAAGTCCCCCCACGAACTCGCGATCGTGGGACACGAAAATGATCGTACCGGGATAATGCTCGAGGCCGATCTGCAGGGACTCGATGGTTTCCATGTCCATATGGTTGGTGGGCTCGTCCATCAGGAGTACGTTGGGTTTGGTCAGCATCAGCTTGCCGTAAATCATGCGCCCCTTCTCGCCGCCGGAAAGGACCTTCACCGATTTCTTGGTTTCCTCTCCCGAAAATAACAGGCGGCCGAGAGTCGCGCGAACGATCTGGTCGTCATCGGCCTTGCCCGTGTATTGCGACATCCAGGAAAACAAATCCGTCTTGTCGTCGAATTCCGCTTGGGGGTCCTGAGGCATGTAACCCGGTTGAGCGTTTTCGACCCACACGATGCGCCCTTGGGTGGGCCGCAATTCGCCGGCGAGGCAGCGCATCAGCGTCGTCTTGCCGGCGCCGTTCGGCCCGATGATGGCGACGCGTTCGCCGCCTTCGATGTTGAAGGTGACATTGTTGAGCACTTGCTCGTTCGATTCCGGATAGGTGAAACACAGTTTCTCCACCGATACGGCCGACCGATAGAGTTTCTTGCCCTGCTCGAATCGAATGTAAGGATTCTGCCGCGACGACGGACGAATCTCCTCGATCTTGATCTTTTCGAGCTGCTTCTTGCGCGAGGTCGCCTGCCGCGCCTTGGACGCGTTGGCGGAAAAGCGCCGCACGAACTCCTGCAGATCGGAAATCCTGTCCTTGGCTTTGGCGTTCGCCGCCTCGACCCGCGCCCGCGCTTGAACCGAAGCCAACATGAAGTCGTCGTAGTTGCCGGGATAGATCTTCAGCTGCTGAAAGTCCAGATCCGCGACGTGAGTGCACACTTGGTTCAAGAAATGCCGATCGTGACTGATGATCACCATGGTGGCGTCATAGTTGTTGAGCGCGCTCTCCAGCCAGCGTATCGAGTTGATGTCGAGATTGTTGGTCGGTTCGTCCAGCAGCAGCACATCCGGTCTCGAGAACAGCGCCTGTGCCAGCAGCACGCGCAGCTTGAGGCCCGGGGGCACTTCGCGCATCGGCCCGTTGTGCCGGGATTCGTGGATACCGGCATCGGTGAGGATGCTGCCCGCGCGCGCCTCGGCATCGTAGCCGCCGTATTCGGCGAACACACCCTCGAGTTCGGCGGCTTTCATGTAGTCGTCGTCGGTGGCGTTGGGATCGGCGTAGATACGGTCGCGTTCCTTCATCGCCTCCCACAATTCCGTGTGGCCGCGCATGACCACATCGAGCACGCGCTCGTCCTCGTAGCCGAATTGGTTTTGATTCAACTTGCCGAGCCGCATTCCGGCTTGCAGCATGACGTCGCCGGCGCTCGGCTCGAGATCCCCGCCCAACACCTTCATGAGCGTTGATTTGCCGGAACCGTTGGCGCCGATGAGCCCATAGCGATTGCCGTCGGAGAACTTGACCGTGACCTGCTCGAAGAGCGGCTTGGCGCCAAACTGGATGGCGACGTTGGAAGTGGAAAGCATGTTTGTCCGATCAAAGATATACGGCCGGTTCGGCCGCGAGCACTAACGGGGGTACTCGGATGGG
>DASYFQ010000194.1:0-27630 GCA_036498345.1 Steroidobacteraceae bacterium | reverse complement strand
AATTGAACGGGCGATCGACTGGAAATCGGGGGTTGTCGACCTCGGCGGCCGAACGCTGGGCGAGGCCGCCGCGGAAATCAACCGCTACAATAGCCGCTCCGTGGTCATTACCGACTCTCGTCTCGCGGCCCAAACGCTGGTTGGGAATGTGAGCACCGCCGACCCGGTCGCTTTCGCGGAGGCCGCCGCCGCGATGTTCGATGCGCGCGTTCGCAACGAGGGCGACCGCATCATTCTCGAGCCCTTGCCCGCTGCTGAAAAATAATTCTTGCTCCAAGCGGCGGAATCGGGCCGCGAACTGCTCTTAATAAAGACAGGGTAGCGCTGCACGTACCCGCGGCGTCGCTGAACATAGTTCCGGAGAGAATGAATTAATGGGATGCACCAATTCGATACGGCGCGGCAACAAGCTCGCCGAGGCCATTGCAGTAGTACTCGGCTTGACCGCGATGACACCCGGGCTGGCGCAGACGGCCCAATTCGATGTCCCCGAGCAGGATGCGGTGACCGCGATTCCTGAATTTGCGCGTCAGGCAAATCTGCAAATCCTGGCCCCTGCGGACAAGCTCAGGGGCATCAAGACTCACACGGTTCACGGCGCTCTCGACGCGCGGGTTGCGCTGAAGCAGCTGCTGGAAGGAACCGGTATTGCCGTCGCATCGGATGACGGGCACATCGTCAGCCTCCGCTTGAGTAAAACACCTGCGGGCACCGCGCCGCCGTCGAGTTCCGCCGACGGCGAACAGGCTGGGCCGCACGACGAATCGGCGCAGGCTTCCGGGAATCAGCTCGAGGAGGTCGTCGTGACCGCGACGCGCCGAACCGAGAACCTGCAGGCGGTGCCGATCGCCATCACCGCTCTGACCGGCAATACGCTGAGACAGCTCAACGTTCAGACCCTCGACGATTTCGTCAAGTATCTGCCGAACGTCAGCACGGCAGGGGCTGGCCCCGGGCAGAGCGAAGTCTATATGCGGGGGCTTTCAACCACGCACCAAGGCAACCAGGTCGCGGGCGGAACGGGCGCCTTTCCGAACGTGGCGGTTTATCTCGACGATCAGTCCGCGCAGCTCCCGGGCCGCAACCTCGACATTTACGCCGCGGATCTCGAGCGCATCGAGGTCCTGGAGGGTCCGCAGGGCACTTTGTACGGTGCCGGCGCGCAGGCGGGCGCGGTCCGTTACATTACCAATAAGCCGAAGCTCGACGTGACAGAGGGCGGTGCCAGCGCCAGCTATTCCACGACGGCTCATGGGGATCCCAGCGCTTCCGTGCAGGCGGTGCTCAACGTGCCGGTGATTCCCGATACCCTCGCGCTGCGCGCCGTGATCTATGACGATTCTCGCGGCGGATACATTCACAATATTCCGGGAACGTTCACCCGATCGTCGAGCGACGCGGGGATTGCCTATTACTTCAACGGCGTCGTGCCTGCGGGCAGCCCAAGCCTCAACAACAACAACCTCCTCAGCCGCGCATCGAATCCGGTCCACTACCAGGGCGCACGATTGTCGGCCCTGTATCGATTCAACGACGACTGGAACGCGACGCTGCAGCAAAGCTACCAGACCATGGAGGCGGATGGAGTCTTTGCCTACAACCCGGCGTTGGGCGACCTCAATGTACAGCAGTACAATCCCTCCACCGATAAGGACAAGTTCGAGGACACGGCCTGGACCGTCAATGGCCGAATTGGCGCGCTCAAACTGGTCTATACCGGCGGCTATCTCGTTCGCAATGTGGATGAGGTCAGTGATTACACTGCGTACTCGCGCGGCCCATTCGCCGCTTACTACCAGTGCAATGGACCCCAATTCACACCGGGCACGACTGCGACCTGCTATTCACCGAGTGCCACCTGGCACAACGTGGAAAGAAACACCCATCAGAGCCATGAGCTGCGCGTGAGCACGCCCGATGAGGCGCGCTTGCGGGCGATTGGCGGCATCTTTTGGGAAGATTATCGAATCCAGACCTCGCAAAATTTCCTCTATGGCGACCCGGAGGCGGGATTTGCCCCGATCGGTCCCGTACCGGGGGTGCCGGCGTTCGATCCCGGCATTCGACCCGCCGGCACCGCGTTTTTCAGCGACATCACCCGTGGCTATAAACAGAAGGCGGCATTCGGAGAGTTGGCCTTCGACCTCGTACCCAAGTCGCTGACATTGACCGTCGGAACGCGCTTTTACCATTTCGACAACTTCGATCGCGGGCAATCGGATTCCGCATACGGCTGCCGCAATGTCGATCCATGCGCGCCGCCGGCCGGCATTTTCAAACCTTTCGATATAACCCAAGCCAATTCGGGACACAAAAGCAAGGTCAACTTGAGCTGGAAACCCATGGACGGCGTACTGCTGTACGGGACGTATTCCGAAGGCTTCAGGCCGGGCGGCTTCAACCAGGGTGCGGGCCTGCTGCCGAAGACGTCGCCGCTCTACGGCAAGTTCACGGTTCCTCGCTTCTACGACAGCGACAATCTCAAGAACTACGAACTCGGCTGGAAGACGCAGTGGTTCAATCGCCTGCAATTCAACGGGGCGATTTACGATGAAGAATGGTCGAACGTCCAGCTGCAGATCTACGATCCTGCCTTGTACGGAAACGGCGGCTTCACCGTGAACGGGCCCAACTACCGGGTCCGCGGCATCGAGGGCGATGTCGTTTTCCGAGTCACCGATCAATTGACGCTAAACTCATCCTTTGCCTGGAACCGCAGCCAGCAAATCAACGCGCCATCGCTCGCCGGGACCACAGGCGTCATTTCTCTCTTTCCCACCCGGGGGGTCGGCAGTCCCTTGGCGAATGCGCCGCCGTTTCAAGGCAATATTCGGGCGCGCTACGAGGTTCCTTTCAACGACTACACTTTTCACTTGCAGGCGGCGGCCCAGCATACGGCCCACTCCTACGCCGATGTGATCACACAAGGCGCCTTGGCGCCGCCCGATTATGAGCTCGCGCCCTATACCACCTACGACGCTGCCGCGGGCGTCGCGAAGAACGCCTGGGAGGTGGAGTTCTACGGCCAGAACCTCACCGATACCCGTGCGCAACTTTTCATCAGTTCGAACAGCTACGTGACGCTCACCACGGTGAACCGTCCGCGCATCCTCGGAATTCGCATGTCGTATAAATTCAGCGACGGAACCCGCTAGGTTTCGGATGCGCACGATATCCAGGCGCGACTTCTTGGTGACCTCGGGCGCGGTGCTGGCGGGTGCGATCGGATCGGGGCCGGCGGGAGCGGGCCCCGCGACAGGCGAACACACATGGAAACTCCCCGAAAAGCGTCCGTTCAAGACCATCGAAAATACCTGGATACCGCTTCCCGACGGTACGCGCTTGGGTGTTCGGCTGTGGATTCCCGAAGGCGCGGAACAGCGGCCCGTGCCGGTGGTTTGGGAATATCTTCCTTATCGTAAACGCGACGGGGTGCGGCCGCGCGACAACGCGACGGCGCAGAACCTCGCCCCCTATGGCATCGCCTTTGCCCGCGTCGACGTCCGCGGTACCGGCGATTCGGACGGGGTCATCACCGACGAATATTCGCCCGCGGAACTCGATGACGGCGTCGAATGCGTGGCGTGGCTTGCCAAGCAGCCCTGGTCCAACGGCTCGGTGGGAATGCGCGGCATCTCCTGGGGCGGCATCAATTCATTGCAGGTCGCGGCCAGGAGGCCCCCGGCTCTCAAGGCCATCATGACGATGGGATGCGTCGACAACCGATATCTCGGGGACGCGCACTACATCGGCGGCGCGCTGGCCACCGAGAACTTCAAGTGGGGCACCTATTTCAAGGTCGACATGGGCGGTCCTCCGGATCCGCAAATCGCAGGGTCGGATTGGGAGAAGAAGTGGCGTCATCGCCTGGACGCGACGCCGGCCATCTTGGAAAGGTGGACGTCGCATCAGCGCTACGATGAATATTGGCAGCGCGGATCGGTCGCGTCGGACTACGGTCGCATCACCTGTCCCGTGTACGTCGTCGGCGGTTGGCTCGATCCCTACTCGGATGCCGTCGGCAGCCTGCTCGCCGGCCTCAAGGTGCCCCGCAAGGGATTGATCGGTCCATGGGGGCATCTCATGCCCAATCTTCCCGCGCCCCTGGCACTCGATTGGGCCTATGAAGAAGTCCGGTGGTGGCATCACTGGCTCCGGGGCGAGGACACGGGAATCATGAATGAGCCCATGTTCCGAGCGTTCATGCCGTACCGCACCGTGTCGGAGGTTTATCCCGCCGAGATTCCCGGGCGGTGGGTGGCGGAGGCGGTTTGGCCGGCGCCCGATCGTCAGCCGCTGGTGCTGTACTTGGGCGCCGGTGTCCTCTCGCCGACGCCGGTCGCACACGAGTCCGCGATCTACGTCGGCGACAAGATCGTCGGACTGTCCAAACCGCAGTGGATGCCGAGCCGTCCCGACGATCAGAGCTCGGACGATGAGAAATCATTGGTGTTCGATTCAACCCCGCTCGATTCCGATCGGGAGATCCTCGGCAACCCGATCGCGAAGATTCAGGTCAGCGCGAACGTCCCCGTGGCGAAACTGGCGGTACGGCTGACCGAAGTATTGCCCGACGGAAAATCGTGGCTGGTCAGTTACGGCATCTTGAACCTCACGCACCGACACTCGCATGAACATCCCACGGCCTTGAAGCCCGGGGAATTCTACGATGTCGAAGTGCCGCTCTACATGATTGCGCACCGCTTCAAGAAGGGCAGCCGCATTCGGGCCGCCATTTCCGAAAGCCTATGGCCGCTGGTGTGGCCTTCGCCGCAGGTGGCCACGCTGACGATCAACTCGAGCGCCTCCAGCGTGATTCTGCCGGTGCGCTCCGCACCGGCGCTCGAGGCGCCGTTTCCGATTCCGGTCACGCACTCGCCGGGATCGAGCCCCTACATGCATATGGAGATGGGCCCCGGATCCATGGGGTATTTGGAGCGCCCCCTGCACTCGACGTACCTCGAGGAGATCGGGACCACGGTGCAGGAGCAATCGAGCGAAACGGTCGTCATGAAAGAAGGCCAGCCGAACAGCAGCGTGTGGAAGCAGGAAAATATGACCGAATGGAAACGCGGCGATTGGAATTGCACGGTGAGCGCCGCCTTTGAACTGACCTCCACGCCGGAAGAGTTCCACTTGAAGGAGGTACTGCGGGCGAGCAAAGGCGACGAGGAGATATTCAAGCGGGAAAAGATCAGCACCATCAAGCGCGACCTGCTGTAGGCCCATAATGCGTAAATTCGACGTCAGCGGGTGGGTGTCGAGGCGTGATTTTCTGTTGAGTTCGGGCGCGGCGCTCGCGAGCGCCGCGGTGATCGGGCCCCCGGCGTTCTCATCCACGAGGGCCGGGCAGGACTGGAAAATGCCGGAAAAGCGTCCGTTCCGCCACATCGAAAACGAATGGATCACGCTCAAGGACGGCACGCGCCTGGCGGCCCGAATGTGGATTCCCGACGGTGCGGAGGATTCGCCCGTGCCCGTCGTCTGGGAATACCTCCCCTACCGCAAGCGCGACAGCGAACGCCAAAGAGATACGGGCTGGGCCGAACTCTTCGTACCCTACGGGTTTGCGTTCGTGCGCGTGGACATCCGCGGCTCCGGTGATTCCGACGGCGTGCTGCTCGGCGAGTATTTGCAGCAGGAGCAGGATGACGCGCTCGAGGTCATCGCATGGCTGGCGCGTCAGTCCTGGTCCAATGGATCGATCGGTATGCGCGGAATCTCGTGGGGTGGTTTCAGTTCCTTACAGGCGGCTGCGCTCGCGCCGCCCGCGTTGAAAGCCATCATTCCGCAATGTGCCTCGGACAATCGATATACGGATGACGCGCACTATGTCGGCGGCGCGCTCACGCTGGACAATTACGATTGGGGCGCGGAGTTCAAGACCGTCCTGGTCGGGCCGCCGGATCCCGCGATCGTCGGCGACCGCTGGCGGGAAATGTGGCTGAGCCGCCTGAAGGCGACGCCGCCGATTCTCGCCGAATGGCTCTCGCATCAGCGCTACGATGCCTTCTGGCAGCATGGTTCCGTCGCCGTCGATTATTCCCGCATCAAAATCCCCGTTTATGCCGTCGACGGTCAGATCGACTCATACCGCGATTTTTTGCCGCGTCTGCTCGGCAATCTGCGCGGGCCGCGCAAAGGGATCATGGGACCCTGGGGACACAAGTATCCGCAGCTCGCGGACGCGGGTCCGGGCCTCGATTGGGTCACGGAGGAGGTCCGGTGGTGGACTCAGTGGCTGCTCGGCATCGATACCGGGATCATGGACGAGCCCATGCTGCGGGTTTTCCTGGAGGAGCGCACAGCCGCCGAGGTATGGCCGCGCGACGTCCCGGGTCGTTGGGTGAGCGAGGCCTCGTGGCCCTCGCCGCACATTCAGCCACGAACGCTGTTCCTCAACTCGGATGGCCTCGCCGACAAGCAAGGCGCGGAAACCGTGCGTACCTGTCGATCGCAGGAGACGGTCGGCTTGACGAAACGCGAATGGTTTCCGTGGAACCTGGATATCGATCTTCCGCCGGATCAGACACCCGACGATAAGCGGTCGCTGACCTTCGATTCCGCTCCTTTGCCCGATGACCTGGAAATTTTGGGCCGGCCGGTCGCCGCGATCCGGGTATCATCCAGCGAAGCGGTTGCCAAACTCGTCGTTCGCATCAACGAGGTCACGCCGGAGGGAAAATCCTGGTCGGTGAGCTACGGCGTACTCAATCTCACGCATCGGGACGGCCACGAGAATCCGACCGCCCTCGAGCCCGGCCGTCATTACGACGTAGAAGTGCCGTGCTATTTCACGGCACATCGGTTCAAGAAAGGCAATCGCCTGCGCGTCGCCATTACCGAATCGATCTGGCCGCTGCTGTGGCCTTCGCCGCGGCCCGTGACCCTGGAGATCACGGCCGGCGCTTCGCGCCTGTCGCTGCCTGTCCGACCGCACGACGGTGCGCCCGAGACCATGCCGATTGCCGCTCTGCGCGGCCGCGTCGCCAAGAGGGTGGAGGCAAATCGCGCCGAGCTGCACAACCATGCCGTCACGCAGACCGGTCCCGACGCCGGGGGCCGAGTCATGTTGCATAAGCGGTTACGCGACCCTCCCGAAACCCTCGCGGATATCGGCACGACCATGTCCGGAGGCAGCGATTGGCATATGTCCATCAAGGAGGGAGATCCCAACAGCTGCATTTGGAAGCTGGAATGGTTCAGCCGTCTGAAGCGCAACGAGTGGGATACGACCTTGCGGTCGACTCTCGAGCTTTCATCCACGGCCGAGGAATTCAGGATCAAGGAATCGATTCATGCGCTCGAAGGCGACAAGGTGGTGTTCGAGCGGCAATGGGACAATCGGATAAGGCGCGATCTGCTGTAGCTGCGCAGGGGCGTGCGCCTCGCGAGCGCGACCGCGATCAGCCGGCTTCCAGCGCCAGAGTTTTGATGTCGTTGAACATCACCTGCGGCTGTAAGAAGGCCAGCGAGTAAATCTCCCGTACCTCGCCCTGCGCGTCGATCAAAAACATCTTCAGCATGTGATGCAAGGTGCGCGTCGCGCGGCCATTCTCATCCCTGTCCACGCTCACGTCCTGGCCGAAGTCATCGAGCACGGGCAGCAGCTCCGGCACGCGGCGCGCCGTCAAGAAACGCCATTCGAATGCAGGATCGGCGGTGAATTCCCGGCCATAGCTCGCGATGGCCGCGGGCGTGTCGTGGGTCGGATCGAGGCTCACGCTGACGAACCGCACGCGTCCCGCGAGCGCGCGGTCGCCCGTCACGCGATCGCGCAAATCGGCGAGCGTCGTGTGTGCGAACGGGCAACCCAAGGGATCGACGCAGTAGGTATAGAAGAATGTCAGCAGAGTGATCTTGCCGCGAGTCAGCGCGGAGAGGCTGACGGTCGAGCCCGTACTCTCGATGAATTGGGCGTCCGCGACCGGCTGGATCCTCTGCAGCTCATAGCTGCCCGGCGGCGGCGGCACGAATTCCATGCGCGGCGCCGCTGCTTTGCCGGGGTCTTCAGTGCCGCTCGCCATGCCGCCGATGCCCGCGAGCAACAGCACCGTCCATCCGGCGCCGGTGACCGCGCCGAGACGGCGCCTCAGCGCGCCGAGACGGCGCATCAGCGTACGGATGCGTCCACGAGCGACGCCATACGCTGCGCATTCGCAGTGAACTTCATGTGGTGGGGACGGCCGAGCTGTTCCTTGCTGAAGTCGACCTCGAACGCGGGTGTGAGTTCATGCCCGTCCCAATGGAATGCGCGCAGGAACTGCTCGTTGTCCTTGCCCTTCTTATCCCACTTGGACAGCAAGCTCGAGGTGACGTAAACACGGCGGCCGTCCCAGCTCTGCGACACCATGTTCACCTGACTGCCGGTGTGCTTGGTGTAGGTTTGACGCGGATGCTCGGGATCAGTGAGGTCGAAATAATGTGTGGTGCCGTCCATGAAGGTGTTCACCCACAGCCCCTTTGCATCGGCGGTGATCGAAATATCCACCGGCAAAGGAATCTTCGCCGGGTTGCCGATGGTTGCGACGTCCTTCGCCTGCCAATCCCCATCGGCATCGCGCTTGACCAGCCACAGTTTCGAGGTCAGCGCCGCGGCCGTGATCGCCCAATTCTGCCCCTCCGGCAGCGCCCACCGAATCTCCAATGGCGCGCCCGGCACGGCGAGAATTTTCTCCGGCTGCATGGTTTTCAAATTCCACATCACCATGGTATTGCCGAAATGCTTCATCGCCTCGGGGTCCTTTACCACCTCGCCGAGATCGCGCATGTAGTTGTTCCAGCCGGTGAAACTCGAGGTCAACAGGGCATTCTTCGCGGGATTCACCGCGATGTCGTAGCCATAGCCGTCGCCCTTGATTTGCTTGATCACGGAGGTGGGCATGGCGTACTTGGCGACGAAATCACCCTTGTTGTTGTAGACCGCCATGCCGGTCACGCCGCCCTTGTCCGCCGAGTTCGACAAATTGCCGATCAGCATGCGGCCCGGCAGTGCGTAAAATGTGTGCGGTCCCGCGTAGCCGGTTTTTGGCGCCAGATCGTCGATCGTCTTGACGAGTTTCGGATGCGAGGGAAGGGTGCCGACGTCGAAGACGTAAATCTTGCTGTCGTCGAGACCGCCGGCCCAAAGATACTTGCGGTCGTCGGTAAACCCCATGTGGTGCGCTTCACCGCGGCCGCCGACGGAAATCTTGTGAATCACCTTCCCGTAGGTTTTCGAGGCGGGATTTGCATCGATGGTGACGAGCTTGTCCGAGCCATCGCCCACGCCCGGCACGCCGAGCGTCCACACATGCACGAAATCCTCCTGGCCCTTGATCAGCCCGGACATGTAGGGCGAATTGCAGGTCTCGTCGGCGTACGTCGCGAACGCGGCCGTACTCATGATTGCAGCGACGCCAAGGCTCGAGATCAATCGGCGGTCGATTCTCATGGTTGCCCCCAGGGTGGTCGGTCAACGAGCGTTTGCCTACGTTGCGGCCAACCAAGCTGAAAAGCAAGCCGATGGCCGTGTCCTGCTAGGTCCTATCCAGCGGTGTGTTGCCGCCGGTGAATTGCGAGCGGGCCTGCGCCAACCGATACTTGTGCTCGGCGCGCCAGCGCCGGTAGTTGCGCAAGCCGACGATGGCATATACCAGCTTGAATAGCTTCAGACGCCACAGCACCTTGGGCGTATCGAATAGATCGCCGGCGAGCATCGAGATCACGCCCTGTTCGAGCTGCCATGTATTGCGCGGCTGGCGGAACATCTGCTGCATCACCGGACCATTGAAGCGATAGATGAAGAACGAGAAACGGGCCATGCCGGCGCGCTGACGCTTTTCCAGCTTGCGCAACAGCCCCGCCTCGCGAGCCGGGTCGCGCAACGCGGTATCCACCACCTGGACCGCCTGCTCCGCGCCGCTCATTGCCAGGTACACGCCGGAAGAAAAGACCGGGTCGAGAAACGCGAAGGCATCGCCGACCAGCACCCAGCCAGGGCCGCCCATCAGCGTCGAGTCGTAGGAATAGTTGCCGGTGACGCGTACCTCATCGTCGATCAGTGCGGCCTGCTCGAGGCGTCGCCATAGCGCCGGACTGCGCTTGAGCGTGTCGAGCAGGAACTCCAGAGTCCGTCCTTTGCGCTGCTTGAGGTAATCCGGCCGGCATACCGCGCCCACGCTCATGACGCCGTCGGGCAGCGGTATCATCCACATCCAGCCATGCTCGAAGCTGTAGATGCTGATGTTGCCAGCGTCCTCGCCCGGGCGCCGTTCGGCACCGCGGAAGTGGCCGAAAATGGCCGCACTCTGATGTTGATCGTTCTTGCGCCGCAGTCTGCGTTTGGTGGAGATGAGTGCGTCGCGGCCGCTGGCATCGACCACGTAACGTGATTGAATGCGATAGCTGCGGCCGTTGTCGGCACGCACGTCGAGCAGCGATTCCCGCGGACCCGTCTGCTCCACCGCGATCACTTCGTGCCCCTCGCGAGCGTCCGCACCGCAGTCGCGTGCGTGCTCGTAGAGCATCTTGTCGAAGTCCTGCCGCCACACCTGGTATGCGTGCGGCGGGCTGCCGCCGATCGCGCGGGCGAATTGGTAGGTGTTGTAGCCGCGCTCGTTGTCCGCCTCGAAATCCGCGCCCGGCTTGAACACGCCGAGGGCGCGCACCTTGTCCAGCACGCCCAGCCGTTCGAACAAGGGCAGATTCATCGGCAGCAGCGATTCGCCGATATGAAAACGCGGGTGATGCGCTTTCTCCAGCGCAATCACTCGGTGGCCGCGCCGCGCCAGCAACGCCGCGGCGGTACTGCCGGCGGGGCCGCCGCCGATCACCGCCACGTCGCATTGCTCGGTCGTGGTCGCCGTTGGAGTCGTCATTTTCCAACTGTACCCGATAAGTGTAGGAAATGTCCGGTACCCGAACTCAGTGCATTCTCGTTGCGAAAATACGGACGATGGCGCCAATCTGCTGCCCGAGGCGAATGGTTTTATCATTCCACCTTAGGCAGGAGGATATATGCCGGCGAAGCAGACACTGGAACGAGCGCGACGGGACCGGCGAGAGGGCAAGGCTCCGAGTACCCAAGCGGGCGAATTCATTCGCGAGCAGATGGATCGCTTCCGCGAAGGCAAGCGCGGCGCCCGCTCGACCAAGCAGGCGATCGCCATCGGCTTATCGGAGGCCCGCCGGGCCGGAGTCGATTTGCCCCCGCCGGCAAAAGGCAAAACATCCGAGAAGACGCGCAAGAGTGCCGCGCGCGCCTATGCCCTGGGTCACGGGGCACCGCCGCGGCGCGCGGCCACACCGAAACGGGCGCGCACTTCGGAAGCGGCGCGCAAGGGTGCGCGTACTCACGATGCGCTAACTCGCGATGCGCGAACTCGCGACATGCCCGTGCACTAGGTCGATCGCGGGCCCATTGCCCAAACGGAGGCGGCGATGGACGTGGTGCGGCAGGAATTGGCGCAAGATCTCGCTCGAGCCGTCCGGGCATTGAGAAGCGGGAACCTTTCGGACCCGCGCATTCACGACATCCGCAAGCGATTGAAGCATTGTCGCGCGCTGTTGCGGTTGCTGCGCAAGTCCCTGGGCAACGATGCGTATCGAGTGGACAACGCCCGGCTCCGCGACGCGGCGCGTCCATTGATGCCGGTGCGCGACGCCGCGGTGCTGGTGCGGACCCTCGATGAGCTGTGTCCTCGAGAGAGCGCCGGCAGAACGTTTTGCGGCCCGATCCGCGCGGCTCTGCGGAGGGAAGGTCGCGAGCGACGCGAGCAATTGAATCGCAAGGCGCTATCGTCGAGCGCCCAGCTGGTCAGCGGGTGGCGCGGCGAATGCGTATGTTGCCGCCGGCGCACCTGACCCGGGCGGATGTCGCGAAAGCCGTGAAGCGCGTCTATCGAACCGGTCGCCGTGCAATGACGGCGGCGGGACAGCAGCGCAGCCGGGATGGTTTGCACGAGTGGCGCAAGCAAGTGCAATACTTCGCCAGTCAGCTGAAGGCCCTGTTGCCGTTGATGCATAAGGGTCTGCGCAAAACCTACGAGACATCGAATCGACTGGCTCATGATCTCGGCGACGATCACGATCTGGCATTGTTGCACGACAAGATAATTCAGCATCGCAAGTTGGCGGTGGATGCAGAGGTGGATGCGCTGCTCCAGCAACTGGGGCGGCGACGCGCCAAGCTGCAGCGCAAAGCCTATCGCCGCGGAAAACTCTTATTTGCCATCGGCCCACGGCGGCTGGAAGCGCGCCTCAGGCATCGGCTATGAGGCTCATGGGCGAGCCACTGATTGTCCTACGTGATTTACCATCATTGACCGACATCAGCCCCGCGTTCCCGATAGTAATCTGCAGCACGCTCTGTGAATGTTGCGATGCACATGACTGAACACTTACCGCCGAAGCCCAGACTCTTTTTTTGGTACGCGAAGACTCATCCGCACTTACAGTACTACCTGAAGCTGCGTGATACTCACCTCGCCGCCAATCAAGACTGGCTGCGCACGGCGAAAGTCATCGACATTCGCCCGGCGCTCGAATCGAGCCAGCGGCACGTATAGAACGCGCGTATCTAGTCCCGCCTTCAGCGCTCCGCCAAATCAACCTTTCAATGAATGGCCAACGATTGAATCTTGCCGTTGGCCAGCACGAACGTGTAATGAAGCTCGGCGGGGCTGCCGGGGAAGTCACCCGTCAGGCGGGCATGCAGCTTCACGTTTCTTTCAGTTACTGCGGCGTCGATGGGCTCCAAGGTATATTGGTATCTGGCGACGGTCTGTTCTTTCCACGACCGTATGGAGTCGCGGCCTTGATACTGGCGGCTTTCGTCATGCACTAGCGCATCGTTGGTGAAGCACTGGCAGATCTTGTCCAAGTCGTGGGCTTTGTCGGCGGCCAGGTAGGCGGTTACCGCCGCGGGGAGTTTAATATCCATGGTGTTCCTGTAAACGCGTTGGAAATGATTTGCCTTATGAGCGACGATGATAAGGAGCGAAGGGCCTCTACGCACCATTACCGGTATCTATAATCTCGTGTAGGCATTGTCTGACGCCACGACGAAAGAGGAACATGATTGAGCCATCGCGGCCGGTGTAGGCGTAATCTTGCAAGAAGAGACTCGCCGCCGCGCTGTTGCAAGAGCCGGAAATTCCGTTTGCTACGCCCACCGAGCAGTAATCTGTGAGCCGTTACCCCGGGGATCAACGCATGAATGACGAGAGGTGTCGCAAATGAGTAACAGCCGTACCGGGCATGCCGTGTCGACCAAGCAGCGAATCTCGAGCACGCCGCGAAGCGGACCCGCTTTGCTGTTCGCGCGCAATTTTTTTCGCCATCCCCGGATGCTGGGCTCGATCATTCCTAGCTCTCGATTCTTGATCAAGCAACTGCTTGAGCCGATCGACTGGGCGCAGGCGCGCGTGATCGTGGAATATGGCCCGGGTGTCGGCAGTATCACGGCGGAAATCCTGCGGCGCATGCGTCCGGACGCGAGCCTCATTGCGATAGAAACCAATCCGGAATTCGTGGGTTTTCTGCGCTCGTCGAGCGAGGATGAGCGCCTTCACGTGGTCGAAGGCTCAGCCGAGTCGGTCGTTGAGATCCTCCGGCAGCACGGCCATGAAAAGGCAAACTACGTCATTTCAGGGATCCCTTTCAGCACCATCTCCGCACCGCTGCGCGAACGCATCTTGCGCAAGACTCATAGTGTGCTGGAGCCGCACGGATTGTTTCTGGTCTATCAGTTTTCGACCCGTGTTCTGCAGGATCTGCGGCGCATCTTCCGCTCCGTCCGCCACCAGTTCGAGCCCCTCAATGTGCTGCCCGCGCATTTGTTCTTTTGCCGGCCTGCCGCTGTCTCTCCTGTTTCGGCATCGAATGGAAATGGCGCTTGCCATGACTACGCGGCGGAGTCGAACGGCCAAACGTCGAGACCTACAGCGCCGATACCCCCGCCAGTTCGGTCAGGCTCTGGGCGCGGGTCAAGGTGATGAACTCTCTTATGTAGGCAGCGTCGGCGCCGGCGCGGCTGGTCGCGGCGTAGAGCTCGCAGCGCAAACCGCTTGCACCGATAGGCCGGGAAACTACATAGCCGCGCTCGATGTAGTTGCCCACCGTCCATGACGGCAGCGCGGCGATGCCCCGACCGCTCGCGACCAGTTGAAGGATGGCCACGGTCAATTCGGCCGTGCGCCGTTTGGGGTTGATCGCGGCCGGCGTCAAGCAGTGCTTCATCACGTCGAGCATTTCGTCCGGCACGGGATAGGTGATCAGGGTTTCGTTGGCGAAATCTGACGCCTCGAGCCAGGGCTTGGCGGCCAACCGATGCCGCGGACTCATCAGGGCGACGCTTTCATAGCGAAACAGCGGGCTGAAGACCACGTTAGGTTGCGCTTCCTGCTGATCGTGGATGATGGCGAGTTCAGCCTCTCCGCGATCGAGAAGCGGCAGCGGATCGACCACGAAGCCGGAAATGATGTCGAGTTCGACTTCGGGCCACAGTGACCGATAAGCGTCCATGGCCGGCATCAGCCAGTCGAAGCAGTTGTGGCATTGCACCGCCACGCGTAAGGGCCCGGCATGACCTTGCGCCAAACGGGCAACATCCCGGCCCGCTTCGGCCACCTTGGGCAGCACGATGCGGGCCAGCGCCAGCAGGCGTTGACCAATGGCGGTAAATCGCAGCGGCCGAACGTTTTTTTCGACGAGTGCCGCTCCGTAGTGGCTTTCGAGCGCCTTGAGCTGATGCGACAGCGCGGATTGGGTCAGGAACAGGCGTGCCGCCGCCTTGGACAGGCTGCCGCACTCGGCCAGCGCCAACAGGGTCTCCAGGTGCCGTAGTTCCAAAGCCGTCGATGACATGAGCCGCTTTCATCCTTGGTATGAGAATAATGAGCTTGGATCATAGCCTAGGCTCTTGCATGCTGTCAGTCGAGGGCATCCGGTTGGAGCTGCAATGTCGAATCCCGTGGTCGTGTCGTTCGAGTTTTTCCCCCCCAGCGATGAGCCCATGGGGCAGCAGCTGTGGGAATCGGTCCAGCGGCTCGCCCCCTTGCAACCGAATTTTGTGTCAGTGACGTATGGTGCGGATGGCTCGACACGTACCCGGACTCATGACTGCGTGCTCCGAATCCTGCGCGAAACGAATCTCAGGGTGGCGCCTCACCTGACTTGCGTGGGCGCATCGCGCGCCGAGGTGCTGCGCATCGCGCGGGAGTATTGGCAGCAGGGGGTCCGGCATTTGGTCGCATTGCGCGGCGATGTTCCTGCGGCCCAGCTATCGCCGGACGGACGCTATAGTCCCCACGCCGAGGGCTTTGCCTACGCCTCCGATTTGGTCGCGGGACTCACCGGCGCCGGAAAATTCGACCTCTCGGTGGCGGCGTATCCGGAAGGGCACCCCGAATCCGGCGGGGTCGATGCCGATTTGGAGAACTTGAAACGCAAGGTGGATGCGGGCGCGAGCCGCGCGATAACGCAGTTTTTCTTCGAAACGGATGTATTTCTGCGCTATCGCGATCGGTGCGCGGCCGCCGGCATCCAGGCGAACCTGGTGCCGGGCATATTGCCGATCACTCGCTTTCCTCAATTGTTGCGCTTCGCCGAGCGTTGCGGCGCATCCGTGCCGGCCTGGCTGCGGCAGCGCTTCGACGGATTGGATGACGATCCGGAGACGCGCCGCATGATTGCCGCGAATGTGGCGATCGAGCAGGTGCAACGCTTGCGCGAGCACGGGGTCGACGAGTTCCACTTCTACACTTTGAACCGCGCCGAACTGACCTATGCCATCTGCCATGCGCTCGGTCTGCGCCCTCGCTCGGTCGAAGCGCGGGTGGCCTGACGTGACGGTGCGACCGCAAGGCGTGCGCGCGCGAGCGTTCATGGCGCTTCTGCCGGAACGCTTGGTGATTCTCGACGGCGCCATGGGCACGATGATTCAGCGGCACGCCTTGAGCGAAGAGCAATTTCGGGGCGAGCGCTTCGCGGCCTGGCGCAGCGATTTGCGCGGCAATAACGACTTGCTGACGATCACACAACCCGCCGTGATCGCCGGCATTCATCGCGACTATCTGCTCGCGGGCTCGGATGTGATTTCCACCAATACTTTCAATTCCAACGCCGTGTCGCAGGCGGATTACGGAATGCAGTCATTGGTCGGCGAGCTCAACCAGGCGGCCGCGCACCTCGCGCGCCGGGTAGCGGACGAGGTGGCTGCGGAGACCGGCAGGCAGCGCTTCGTGGCCGGAGCGCTCGGGCCGACCAGCCGCACCGCCTCGCTGTCTCCCGATGTCAACGACCCGGGATTTCGCAATATCAGCTTCGATGAGCTGGTTGCCGGTTACTCGCAAGCGACGCGCGCCCTCATCGAAGGCGGCGTCGATGCCATCCTGATCGAGACGGTGTTCGATACCTTGAACGCCAAGGCGGCGCTGTTCGCCGTGCGCGGTGTCCTGGACGAGCTTGCAACGGATCTGCCCATCATCGTCTCGGGCACGATCAGCGACGCGTCCGGCAGGACCTTGTCGGGCCAGACCACCGAGGCCTTTTGGAATTCCATACGGCACGCGCGGCCCGCCGTGGTCGGACTCAATTGCGCGCTCGGCGGAAAACAATTGCGGCCGTATATCGAGGAACTGGCGCGAATCGCGGATACCTATGTGTGCGCCTACCCGAATGCGGGGTTGCCGAATGCGTTCGGCGAATATGACGAAACGCCTGAGCACACCGCCGAGATTCTCGGCGAGTTCGCGGCCAGCGGATTCGTCAATATGGTGGGCGGCTGCTGCGGCACCACGCCGGAGCATATTCGGGCCATAGTTCGCGCCGTCGCGGACCAGCCGCCGCGCGTGGTGCCGAGCACCGCGCGAGCCTGCCGCCTGAGCGGACTCGAGCCGCTCCAGATCGACGCGAACAGCTTGTTCGTCAATGTCGGCGAGCGCACCAACGTGACGGGCTCTGCCAAGTTCCGCAAGCTCATCGAAGCGGGCGACTATGCCGCGGCAGTCGATATCGCCCGCCAACAGGTGGCCAACGGTGCGCAGATCATCGACGTGAACATGGACGAGGGCATGCTCGATTCTCCGGCGGCCATGGCCAAATTCTTGAGTCTGATCGCCGGCGAACCGGATATCGCGCGCGTCCCCGTGATGATCGACTCGTCCAAATGGTCGGTGATCGAGGCGGGCCTGAAGTGCGTGCAGGGTAAGGCGATCGTCAATTCGATCAGCCTGAAGGAGGGCGAGGAAGCATTCCTGGCGCATGCCCGCTTGTGCGTTCGCTATGGCGCCGCCGTGGTCGTCATGGCCTTCGACGAGAAGGGTCAAGCGGACACGATCGAGCGTAAGGTGGCGATTTGCGAACGAGCCTACGCGCTGCTGACGGAGCGCATCGGATTTGCGCCCGAGGACATCATTTTCGATCCGAACATCTTCGCCGTGGCGACCGGAATCGAGGAACACAATCGCTACAGCCTCGATTTCATCGAAGCCACGGCCGCCATCAAGCAGCGCATGCCCGCGGTGCATGTCAGCGGCGGCGTCAGCAACGTGTCGTTTTCGTTTCGCGGCAACGACCCCGTGCGTGAAGCCATGCACTCGGTTTTTCTGTACCACGCGATTCGTGCCGGCTTGACCATGGGCATCGTCAACGCGGGGCAGCTCGCGATCTACGAGGACATACCCGCCGACCTGCGCGAGCGCTGCGAGGACGTGATCCTCGCGCGCCGCGCCGATGCCACCGAGCGGCTCCTGGAGGTCGCCGAGGCGTTCAAGGGCGGCGCGGGCGCCGGCAGGCGCGGCGATGATCTCGAGTGGCGCAAGCTCCCGGTGGAACAGCGCCTGCAACACGCTCTGGTGAAGGGTCTCGACGAGTTCGTTCTCGAAGACACCGAAGAGGCGCGGCTCGGGGCCAAGCGGCCTCTCGATGTGATCGAAGGGCCATTGATGGACGGGATGAACGTGGTAGGCGACCTGTTCGGTGCCGGCAAGATGTTCTTGCCGCAAGTGGTCAAATCCGCGCGGGTCATGAAGAAAGCGGTCTCGGTGCTGATTCCGTACATCGAGAAGGAGAAGGACGGAACCAGCCGCTCCAACGGCAAGGTGGTGATCGCCACCGTCAAAGGCGACGTTCACGACATCGGCAAGAACATCGTCGGCGTGGTCCTGCAGTGTAACAATTTCGAGGTGGTCGACCTGGGCGTGATGGTCTCCTGCGATAGAATCCTGGAGGCCGCCACTCGCGAAGGCGCGACGCTCATCGGGTTGTCTGGCTTGATTACGCCGTCGCTCGATGAAATGGTGCATGTTGCCAAAGAAATGCAGCGCCTGGGCTACAAGCAACCGCTGCTGATCGGGGGCGCCACCACCTCGCCCGCGCATACGGCGGTGAAGATCGATCCGCAGTACCAAGGCGCCGTGATCCATGTGAAAGACGCGTCGCGCTCGGTCGGCGTATGCCAGCAGCTGGCGACCAAGAGCACCCGCGACGCCTATATTGCGGGCATCAAGACGGAGCATGAGCGGCGCCGCGAGCAGCATCGCAACAAGGGCGCGAAAACGCCGCAATTATCGTTGCCGCAGGCGCGGGCGAAGAAACTCAAAGTCGACTGGTCCGCCTACGCGCCGCCCGTACCGAGTTTCCTCGGGGTACGGTCCTTCGATGACTATCCGCTCGATGAGTTGCTGCCCTATATCGATTGGATGCCGTTCTTCCATGCGTGGGAATTTGCGGGTAAATTCCCCGACATTCTCCAGGATGCGGTGATCGGCGAAGCGGCCCGGAGCCTCTATGCGGACGCGACCAGCATGCTGAGTCGATTGGTGGAGGAGAAATGGCTGCGGGCCCGCGCCGTGGTGGGATTCTTCCCGGTCAACGGCAGCGGCGATGATGACATCGTGGTGTTTACCGACGATACCCGCCACACCGTCAAGGTTCGTCTGCATCATCTGCGGCAGCAAAAATCCAAGCCGCAGAATCAGGCTCAATCGTGCCTGGCGGATTTCGTCGCGCCGCTCGGCAGCGGCCGCGCCGATTACCTGGGAGCATTCGCCGTGACCGCCGGAATCGGCATCGATGAACACGTGGCGCGCTTCGAGGCCGAACATGACGACTACAGCAGCATCATGCTCAAAGCGCTGGCCGATCGCCTGGCGGAGGCGCTGGCCGAGCGTATGCATGAGCGGGTCCGGCGCGACCTGTGGGGCTACGCCCCGCACGAACGCCTGGACGGCGCCGGTTTGCTCAACGAGCAATACCAGGGGATTCGTCCCGCCCCGGGTTATCCGGCCTGTCCCGAGCACACGGAAAAGGCGACTCTCTGGCAGCTGCTCGATCCGGAACGCAACGCCGGTATCCGATTGACCGAATCCTTTGCGATGTTTCCGACAGCCGCCGTCAGCGGATTTTATTTCTCGCATCCCCAGGCCCGTTATTTCGGGGTGGGTCAGATCGACCGCGATCAAGTGGCGAGCTACGCGCAGCGCAAGGGGTGGACCCTCGCCGAGGCGGAACGGTGGCTCGCACCGAATCTGGGCTATGACCCAGATGCGGGCGATGCGGCGGACGCCGCTTAAAAGGTTGCCTCCACGCCGAATTGCCACGTCTGTCCATAGGTCTCGCGCTGGATCGGCCGGGTCGACAGGCCTTCCGTGTATTTCAGCGGCGTGTTGGTAAGGTTCTTGCCGTCGACATACAGCTTGACGTTCTCGAGGATGAAATAGCTCGAGCCGAAGTCCACCGAGGTCCGCGATTCGGAATAGGTATCCAGTGCAGGGCTGGCACCGATAGCGAAGATGCTGCGCGAGATGTAGTTCACTCCGAGACGAACGTTGAGTCCCGCCTGCTCGTAGAACAGTGCCGCATTCGCGGTGTTCCTCGCCGTGGAGGGCAGCGCCGTATAGTTGCCGGGACGGATTTGGATGCGCGAATTTACACCGGTCCAGTTGGCCGATGCGCCAAACCCGCTCCAGAACCCGGGCAGCTCATCGAATCGGCGCTCTGCATTGGCTTCAACCCCCAGCACGCGTGCCGCCGAGCCGTTCTCAAACGTAAGTACCGGAATCGGTAGTCCTGGTGTGAGGCCCGCGAAAATCCCCGTGTTGGGGAAAGTCTGGTTCGTCCGTAACGGCACGATGTAGTCCTTGAGGTCCTTGTAAAACACGCCTGCCGAGAGGATTCCTGCGTGAGGCAAATAATCCTCGATCGACAGATCGATGTTATGGGAGTGTGTGGGATTGAGATTAGGGTTGCCCAGCGACACCAAATTTGCGGGAATGTTGATGTTGAGCGCCGGACTCAACTGGTTGTAGCCGGGCCGGCCGATGGTGCTCGAATAGATGGCGCGCCCGATGATCGAGGGCGTGAATTCGTAGCGGGTCTGCAGCGACGGCAGGACATCGGTATAAGAATGCCCGCTGGAAATCGGTGCAATCGCGTTAGTTAGCTGGTTCACCGTAAACGCGCCGAACACCTCTTTGGTATGTTCGACGCGCACACCGGTAAAGAGACCGAGCTTGCCGAAACCGAATTGGTACTGGCCGTAGCCGGCGTAAACGTCTTCTTTGACGTTGTAGCTGGCCAGCGCACCCTGGGCCAAATCCGACTGAGGATTGTTCGCAAAGCCCGCGCCCGCGCCGTTGGCAAATGCGTTGTTGAAATAGCCCGTCCCGATCAAGGGCCCCATATTATAGTGACCATCGTAGTAGCCGACGCCCCCGCCCGTGAACGCCGGAACCAGCGGAAGCGCAGGTACGGACGTG
Organism: Steroidobacteraceae bacterium; assembly: GCA_036498345.1. Taxonomy (GTDB): domain Bacteria; phylum Pseudomonadota; class Gammaproteobacteria; order Steroidobacterales; family Steroidobacteraceae; genus Bog-1198. The sequence goes on along the minus strand of DASYFQ010000194.1, from coordinate 6,889 downwards.
GCGTTGTAAGTCGTCGTGTTCTGGTCATATTCGCGCAGACGGGCGCCCAGCCCGAACTTCAATTCCTCGGTTGGATAACCGGTCCAATGCGTGGGAATGGCGGCGTTGAGTTTCCCCTGCCAATCGCGAGTGACGCTTTTCTGCGTGCTGTTGCTGAACGCGCTGAGCGTGTACGAATTATAGTCGTTAGGATTTGCGCCGCCGGTATAGGCGATGCTCGGGAAGACCGAATTGGAGTTGTTATAGGTGAATGTCGTGGGCGCCGACAGTTGCCAGATCGGCTTATAGTCGAACGGTTTGTTATACAGCCCCTGGGTGTGCGCGACCCAGTAATCGAGCTTCAGCCAGTCCAGGTCGTTGTTGCCGCCGATTTGGGCGAGCCGCGTGTCGAACGTTTCCGTGGTGCTGCGGTAGTATTTCTGGGCATAGCTGGGCGGTGAGCCCACGCCGGTCGTGTCCGTGAAACTTCCATCGGCATTGACCGTCGGTGCTCCGTTAAAAGGGTAGATGACGGCGTTCCGGTTGTAGTCCTGAACGACCCCGAAATCATAGTAGCGGATGAACCATTTATGGTCGGAGCTGGGCGCGTAGCCCAACTCGGCGCCATAGACATGACGTTTCTTGTGCTGCTTGTAGTAGCGCTGCTCCCAATACGTTTGAGCTTTGTCCGGAATCCCGCCTGACTGGTTATCAACATAACCCTCTTCGAGGTCGTCCACGCCCCGGGCGTCCTTGTAATAGGAAAATACGCCGATGGCGCTGAAGGGCGTGTAGTCGCTGCCCTTGGCGCCGAAACGGCCGCCGACTGTCGCCGCATAATCCTGGATGTGGGTGTGTCGCAATGGCTCGAGGCCGTTGCCGAGTCTGACGTCTCCAAAATACGGTTTGCCGCTCAAAGGAACGGTCTTCGGAGAAATCTCGATCGTGCCGCCCAATGCCTCGGCCTCCTGTTCCGGGCGATTGGTCTTCGTCACGGTGACCGCGCCGATCATTTCTGCGGGAATCGCATCGAAGGAGACTGCGCGGCCGCCCCCGTAGGGGCTGGTGGTCACATCGGTAGCGGGCAAGCGAACGCCGCCGAACGTGGTACTCGACAGATCCGAATCCAGTCCGCGAATATTGACGAAGCGGCCCTCGCCGGTATCGGTTTCCAGCTGCACGCCGGGAATCGTGCGCACGGCGTCGCCGGCATTGACGATCGGCAGTTTGAAGATTTCGTCATGGGCCACCACATTGACGATGTTCTCCGCCTCTTTTTGTGCCGCGCGGGCGAGGTCGATGGTCGTGCGCTGAGCGGTCACGACGATTTCCGACATGGCGCGGATCGAGGTGTCGGCATCGGCATCCGAAGTCTTAGTGTTGTCCGCATCCACGGCATCGTTCGCGAATGCGCTCGTGACTAGGGATTGGGCCGAGAAAATCAACAGAAATGCAATCGCAGACTTGCAGTGTCGCACGCGGGAGCTCTCCGGAAGATGTGTTGCTTAAACAGCTCAACAAGTGTCGAGATGTGCAAAGAGAGCTTCCGTGAGATATATGACAAGCGAATGACGATCGTAATATATTTTTTGTTTACAATGAGTTACGTCATTCTAAAAGAGCAACACTAACCCCTCCCGGATCCAGGCTATTTCTATTTTTATTGTTGTAATGCAACGACACCGATGACTCGCCCGCAGTGGGGCGACGAACCGAACGACTCACTGCATTGCGATTCGGGCAGGGTCAGTTTTCGTGTTCGACGGAGAGCACGTTGCCGTTGCCCGCGTCGATGTGCACTTCTTGCACGCCTGATTTTCCCGCGATGCGCAAATCGAATGACCAGATCAAGCAGCCATGCTCGCTCTCGAGTTCCGCGCCGACGACGGACACCTTTTCGTTGCCGCCGATTTTGGCAACGGCAGTTCTCTCCGCCTCTGCCTGGGGCACTTGTGCGAGTGCTGCCAGTTGATTGCCGGACACTCCCTTCGCCGGGTGGATGGAACAACGCTCGGCGGCTGACGCCGACACCGTCGCAGCCGTTAGGCATACTCCCCCGAGCATCGTAAGAATCCATTTCATGGGGCATTCCTCATCAGCGGCAGGCGCCGATCGATTCTGAAATGTGTTGGACGTCACGGCATGCGCAAATCAATCGCCGCGTGGCCCTAAAATTCGCTCGGTTGATATCCGCCTTCCGTCACGTCTAAGCTACTAGTCCTCGCCAGCGGGTGCGTAGGATGTCCAAAGGATGTACGAGTCGGATCGCGCCTTGGTGGCAAGAATGGGTGCGGGCGACCAGCGTGCCTTTGATGAGTTTTTTCATTCTAGCGCTCCCCGCCTCGCCGCGTTCGCTGCGCGCCGTTCGGGGTTGGATGCGGCCAGCGTGGAAGATGTCGTTCAAAATACATTGGTCAAAGCGATACGCAACCTCGCGAGCTATCGCGGCGAGGCTGCGCTGTTTACTTGGCTGACGGAAATCTGCCGGCACGAGCTCGCCGACGTGTACCGCAAGGCGGCGCGCCGTCCGGACCACGCTAGTCTGGATGAGCTGAATTCAGCGAGCCGGCACACGCATCTGCGCGTGCCGGCTCAGCACGAGCCAGCGGCCCAGATCGATACGGAAATGCGGCGCGGCGCCGTCCTTCGCGCCTTGCGTGCGCTGCCGGAACGCTACGCACTGGCTCTCGAGGCCAAATATCGCGACGGGTTTTCCGTCGACGAGATCGCGCATTTGCTGGGACTCACGTCGACCGCTGCGCAGTCCCTTCTCGCGCGCGCCCGCGACGCATTCCGCGAGCGCTGGCGCAAGGGCAATGACGATGAAATCATTGCGGGCGACGGCCATGACTGAGCAGCCCCCCTCGTCGAGCGACCCCGGATCGGACCAAGAGCTCGATCGTACGTTGGCGGACGTCCTTCGAACCGCGGCCCTGGACTCGCAAGCGCTCGAGCGCATCCGCGTCGTGGTGGAGAACGAATGGCGGGCGTCGACCGCATTGCAGCGTCGTTCGCGCACGATTCGCCGTTCGGGATGGGCATCGCTGAGCGCCGCGATCGTCATCATCGCGCTCACGGCGACATGGTTCACGAAAAACCCGGGGGAGCAGGCAGTCTTCGGGTCGATATCCCGATCCGATGGAGGCATCGACGCGCGGCACGTCGGTGACCCGCTGCGATCGGGCGACACGGTGCGGGCGCATGGCCCGATGCTGGTCTCGGTGGCTGCCGGAGGTTCCCTGCGGATTGCCGCGGGCAGTACCGTCGACATTTCGAGCGCCACGGAGATTCGTCTCGAACGCGGGAAGATTTACGTCGACCTGCCGCCGGCGCCGGCTGTTTCGGCACGGCTGAACGTGTGGACGCACGCCGGCGTGATCGAGCATGTCGGCACGGGGTTCGAAGTTCTGAGCGACGATGCCAGCGTACGAATTCGCGTCCGCGAGGGGCGCATCCGGCTAAGGGACATCTCCGGCGCCATCGGCAATTCGAAAGCCATACTGGCCGACGCGGGTACGGAACTGCTCGCGGTGGCAGGGGGCGGCGTCGTGCAGCGGCCGGTTCCGACTTATGGGAGCGATTGGTTATGGGTCGCAAGCCTTGCGCCCACCTATGAGATCGAAGGGCAACCGCTCTTGAACTTCCTGCAATGGGTGAGCCGCGAATTGGGTCGGCGCCTCGAGTTCGGCGATTCCGAGGCCCGCGATATCGCGGCACGCACGATCCTGCACGGTTCGATCCATGACCACGAGCCGCTCGACGCGCTGTCGAATGTGCTTGCGACCACTTCGCTACGTTATGAAATACGGGGCGACGCAATCCGGGTAAACTCGGACCGTTGACATCCTCCTCGCCCCCAAGGGGCAAGGATTCCTTCTGCAAGACGGCGATGTCCCGCCGCGAGGATATTGTGAGCTGCATTAACGTCGCGATCATGGATCGCGCCGCAAATACCGCACTGCCATCCCCTGATTCCAAGATCTTTCCGGCCTTTGGGGCCGGCGCGGCTGTTACACACGCTGCAGGTCTGGGTGGAAAATGCTTCATCTACCCTCGCCGGCCTGAAGGCCGGCGTCTCTCGCGAGTTAAGATGAATCGCGGGCAAGTTCCGGATGACGGTCTGACCGGTGGCTGTGCGTTCCGCGCGCGCGCGCTGGATTAGCGCCATCCCGCTCCTGGCTTGCGGAGCTGCGGTAGCGGCTCAGCCACAGGCGACGATGAATGATCTGCTCCGTGCCTTGGGCGCGACCGGTGTCGACGTCATCTACAGCTCCGATCTCGTACCGCCGGATCTCGGCGTTCCCGCCGACTTGCAAGGATCGGACCCGTTGTCGCGGGTGATGGAGGCGCTCGCCGCACATCACTTGATGCTGCGCGATGTGGGACCTCGACGCTATCTCGTCACGCGTGAACCCCCGCCGCGAGCCGCGTTGCCGACGGCATCCGTATCCCGGCAATCTACACCGCAAGAGCCGGTCCTCGACGAGGTGTCGGTCTTCGCGAGCCGGTACGCGTTCAAGGGCATCGCGGTCGGCGAACCCAAGTCGTTCACCGAAAGCGATTTGCGTCAGACGCCCGGCTCCGAGGAGGACGCGCTGCGCGCAATTCGAGCAGCGCCGGGGCTTGCCACGAATCTCTCTTCGCGTCCCTATATCCGCGGCGCCTTTCTCGACGATGTGCTGGTTCAATTCGACGGGATTCCATTGCTCGATCCGTTCCACTTCAAGAACTTTCAAAGTCTGATCAGCGCTTTCGATCCCGCGGCAGTGGGCCGAATCGATGTCTACACCGGGGGATTTCCGGCGATGTACGGCACGCGCTCCGCGGGAGTCTTCGATTTGGCCCCACGGTCGGTGGAATCCGGAAACGAACAGCGGGTCGGCGCCAGTCTATTGAGCTATGATTTTTCGAGCATCGGACGCGCGGAACACTTGCCCATCGAGTGGTTGGCCACGGTGCGCCACAGCGCAAATGACATTGCATTGAAACCACTCAACAGCGATGTGGGCGAGCCGTCCTATGTTGACGCGCTCGGTCGCATTCGATGGCAGGTCGATGCGGATTCCGCCTGGACACTCGGTTGGCTTTTGCTCGACGATCGCATGGGCCCGGTCACCGGGCCCACGCCGGAACAAGCGGCCGCGCACGACCGCGATTTATATACGTGGATCGCTTCGGACTGGAATCCGAGCGGTGCGCTGCATTCACGTACGTCGATATCGGTGACGAATATCGAGCGCAGCCGTGGCGGCACGCTCAGCTTGACAGGGGTCGCGAACGAACAACTCTCGGAGCGCCACGACTCCTCCGTGGTGGACCTACGTACGGCCTGGTCGTACGCGCAGTCGGCGCAAACCACCTGGAATTTTGGCGCCACGGCCGGCCTCGAGACCGCCGAACTCGCCTTCGACCGACAGGGACTCTTTACCGATGCCATTGGCGCGAGCTTTGCGAGGCCCACCGACGCGGCACTGACGTCGCGACAGTCGCTGCGAGCCTCCACCCAGGCTTTTTTTGCCGCCTATCGGCGGCAGTGGCGGGCGCTCGAAGTGGAGACCGGCGTGCGCCTGGATCGGCAAGATTATCGGGGCCTCGGCTCGCACTCGCAATTGAGTCCGCGGCTCAACCTGCGCTTTGACCCGGCGCCGGACTGGCACTTGTATGGCTCGTGGGGTCAATTCACTCAGGCCCAGCGGGTCGGCGAATGGCGCTCCGAAGCAGGCCAGACCACGCCGGATCCCGCCACACGCGCGGAACACTTGACCGCCGGGGTCATGCTCGACAGCGGGAACGCGACGCATTGGCGACTCGAGGTCTACCGCAATCATTGGACCTCGGTCAGCCCCTACTTTGATAATTCGCTCGACGCGCTGGTGTTGCTGCCGGAACTCGGCCCAGATCGGCAGCTAGTCACGCCGAGAGGCGCGGAGACCGCCGGTATCGAGCTGAGTGCCCGTCGCGCCTTCGGCCATGGCTTTGAAGCGTCGGCCGCCTATGCTCTGTCACGCACCACGGATGATCTGAACGGGCGTGACGTACCCCGCAGTTGGGACCAGCCGCATGCCATCAGCGTGGACATGGCGTGGCGCCGCGACAACTTTTCGACCTCCCTGCTGGTCGGGTGGCACTCGGGTTGGCCGCGGACGCCCGTGAGCGTGGTGCAAGGTGCACCCGGTCTCCCCGCGTACTTCGTCGTGGGCGCGCGCAATTCGGCGCGCTGGGGGGACTACCTGAGCGCCGACTTCCGTATTTCGCAGACCGTACCGATTGCGTATGGCGAGCTGACGCTGTGGGCCGATGCCGCGAATGTCACCGATCGAAGCAATGATTGTTGCACCGCCATCAACCCGGAGCAGCCGGGAGGAATACCGGCAACGAACACGAAAACTTGGTTGTCCAGAGTCGTCAATGCGGGATTCGTGTGGCGTTTCGGTTCGCCCCGTTAGCCGGCCGGCTCGTCCGCCTGCGCGATTGATTTTTCCATCCGGCAACGTCTCAGTCGGCAAGAAACTGCCGACGCCTGAATGTCGGTCTGTCGGACCGATTCATGCTCGCCATCTTGAACTATCACAACATCGCGGCCGCGCCGTTCGGCATGAAAATGCCGCGGCTCTACGTGTCGCCGCTCCAGTTCGACAGGCATCTATGGTGGCTGCGGCGCATCGGGTTGGTCGGTGTGACGCTTTCCGAAGGGATTCGACGGCTCCGGGCGCGGAACGCCGCGCGATGTGTCGCGCTCACCTTTGACGACGGTTATGCGGACAACGCTTTGAACGCCGCGCCGATTCTTGCGGAATATGGATTCGGCGCCACCTGCTTCGTCGTGAGCGAGCGCATCGGTTCCCACAACACATGGGACGCCGAGCTGCTGGGCGGCTGCAAATCGCTCATGAATGAGACTCAGCTCAAG
>DASYFQ010000193.1:0-5898 GCA_036498345.1 Steroidobacteraceae bacterium | reverse complement strand
GGGCACGTTGTCCCGGGCGATGCCGCTTTCCTCGAGCTCGAGCGACAAGTGGCGCTGGGACGACGCCGTTTGGGTGAGTTGAAATAGCTGGCTCATCCGGAGAAATCCCGCCAGTCATGGTTCCGCCGGTATGCCGATGCCGGTGACGTAAAGCACAGACTCCGATATGCCGTCGATCCCGAGGTCTCGCTCGATCAGAGTGTCTTTCAGGGCCGCGGTACTGAAAGGAGCAAGCCCCATGCGGGTTGCCGCCAGACAAAAAGTCTGCCCGAGGTGGCCCGCGTCCAGGAGCACCACTCGATAGGCTCGAGGATGCTGGTATTTCCACATGGTGCGCGCAAAGACCCCGGTCATGATGAAAAGGGCCGCGGCATCCCCGACATAGGATTGATCCGCGCAATAATCGCGCGCCACTTGCGGGGTCGCCCCGCAAGAGATCAGCTCGAGCGCATGGTCTCTCACGTCATAGTGATAGAGCCCGGGATCCAAGCCGTGCACCCTGAGTGCCATCAAATACACTTCTATGGGATGCCTTGCGCCGCCGGAGGGACTCGTCTTGAGCGCGAGCAACCCGAATCCCGGCGACTCGATGTACCCTTGCACGCCCCAAGTCGTTTGAAGCAGCTTCGAAACGCTCTCGAGCGATGCCGGCTCTTGCGAGAAATTTCGCCGGGTCCTGCGGGCGTTCAGCGTCGTGAAAAAGCTGTCCGACTCCTGTTCATGGAGCGGCAGTGACATCGATTCTGCGCCGTCGATCTTCTTGAATGGCAGCGGCTGCGGCGCAACCGCGATCGCCTGCATCCTTTGCTCCAGAGTCCAGTCGTCTCCCGCGTAGGCAGCATCTTTCGTCAGAAAGTGATATCCGCCGTGCGGCAGCCACGGTTTCCACAGGGAATCGAGCAGATCATCGCGAGCCGCCTCGGGAGAGCCGCATTCCAGGAGCAGCTGAGCGTCGATCAGCTTCAGGATCGCCTCCCCTACGCTCTGCGGGGAATAAGCGTCGAATTCGAGCAATGCGTCCCGGATCGTTCTTGGAGAGAAGAAGAAGCGGATGATCTCCAATACGATGGGATTGGCGGCGTACTCACCCCGCGTGAGGTAATTGACGAGCCGCAGATCGCCGTTGTCCCAATATGCCGACTGGCAACGGGCGCTTCTTAAGGTAATGGCGCCTTGCATGGACGCAAGCGCTGCGGATCGCCATCAATGTTTGAACGGAGGCATGGCCTTAACTGCCTCCTTCACCTTCCTGAGTCCGGACTCCAGTTCTTTCCTATCGATCGTTCCGGCTTTTAGCCTTTGCATGAGCTGGTTGAGCTCCTTTTCAATCTTCTTCTTCAGCTCAGCCGTCTTCCTTACGTCCGATTCGCTCATCACTGTCTCCTTGATGTGCCGCAGGCGCTGCGGATTGCTTTCTCCAGTTCGACAGTTGCAACGCCAGACACGCTACTCCGGAAACCTCAGCTTGGCCAGTAATGTCTGGATTTCCGGGAGCCATCACGGCGGAAAATTCAATCGGCGCTCGAGCGCTTGGAATTGGGGCTGATTACGGATGGGATCGAACATCCAGTCGACCTTGATGCCCACCAAGCTCGCTCTGCGCAGGCGCTCACCCGTCGCGAGCCACAGCAGCGCCGCGCCCGGGTCGCCCCACTGGGCATAAACGGCGGCATAGCTGACTGCGCTGAGATCTCCGTTCAGCGACTTGAATTTTTCAAGCTCGGTTACGGCCGGCTTGATCTTGCCGAGCTCACGGTAGGCGAGTGCCAAACAAAAGTGCCGATCCCCACCGTCAAGGGGCGTCGCGGGTGATTCGCATATCTTCGACGCAAGCTCCGGATGGCCGAGTGCGAGATAGCCGGTCGCGCTGTAGATCCCAGCATAGTAGCCCTCCGCGTGGAGTGCCTTGGCATCTTGAACGGCGACCTGCACATCATCGAATCGCCGAGCCCAAGTCAGACTCTGTAGCAGGTGCTCCCGGTACCGAGGATTTTGGGGGTCCAATTTGATTGCGTGCCGCATTGCCGCCAACGCAACATCATGGTGACCCACGATGCCCTGGAAGCCGGCATAACTGTCCAGAACCGACGCACTGCCGGGAGCGAGCGCCATGGCGCGACCGACTTCTCGATCTGCGGCGCCGAAGTCGAGATATCCATGCACCAATACCTGCCAACCGAGCGCCATATGTGCGTCGGCATAGTCGGGGGCCAGCATCACGGCCCGCTCTGCCGCATCGCGAGCCATCGCATACAGATCACGCACGGCCTCGGGTTCGGTGGTGAAGTTTGCCACCCCACGCAGTGCACGAACTCGATGCGTATAGGCGGCAGCAAAGTTCGGATCGAGAGCAATGGCTTGATCGAAAGCGGCGAGCGCCAGGCGGCTGGAGGCGAGGTCTTGCGCCCTGACTTCGATCTCCATACCGCGAAGATAAGCGTCATGAGCTTCGGGGTTGCGCGTGCTGCCCTCTTCGATTCTTGCTGCTTCGTCGCCGAGCAGCTTTACTTGCATCTCCTGAGCGACCGCCGTGGCGATGTCGGTCTGCAACGTCAAGATGTCGCGGAGGTCCCGGTCGTAGTTCTGCGACCATATGTGATAGCCATTGACCGTATTGACCAATTGAGCCGTGATCCGCACCGTGTTCCAGGATCGACGGATACTGCCCTCCAGGATTGCAGCGACGTTCAGCTTGCGGGCGATGGCTGCAATATCGGCATTCTTGCCCTTGAAGGAGAACGAGGAGGTGCGCGCGGATACCTGCAGCGCCTCGACGTGCGAGAGTGCGTTGATCAGTTCCTCGGATACTCCATCCGAGAAGTAGTCCTGCTTCGGGTCCCCGCTCAGGTTGGTGAAGGGCAGCACGGCTACCGAGTGGATCGGCGGGGAGAACGCAGCCGGCGGTGCGGAGTCGTCGGCACGCCTCGGCAGGATCAGGCGATCCACTCCCACTGCCGCGCAGATGGCGATGATCGACATCGCGGTCAGCCAGGCCGTCGCGCTGTTTCTTCGGAGAAACTTCCCGACTCGATGGGAAACCGGCGCCAGCCGCGCCTTGACGAGCCGCCCTTGCAAGTAGCGCTGCAGATCCTGCGCCATGCTCGCGGCACTGTCGTATCGTTCAGAGGGCTCCTTGGCCAACGCCTTGAGCACCAGCGCATCCAGGTCGCCCCGTAACTTGCGCGACAGCTGCTCCTGAGTCGCGGCGCGCGCCGCGCTCGCTTCCCGTGTGAGCTGCGTGCTCGGCCTTTTCACATCGGCCGAGGCAACGGCGTGTCTCATCCCGGCAAGGGAGCCTTGCGAGCTCAGCCGATACGGCCGAGTGCCGGTCAGCAATTCGTATAACAACATGCCGAGCGAGTACACGTCGCTGCGTGGATCGACGGGATCGCCCCTCAGCAACTCCGGGCTCGCATAATCGGGCGTGAGCGCCTGGCCATAAATGCGCGATAGCTGGGTTTGATCCTCGTTTTCCTGCAAAAGCTTCGCCACTCCGAAATCGAGCAATCGCACATGGCCCGATTCGGTGACGAAAATGTTCGAGGGTTTGAGGTCGCGGTGGATGACGTGCCTCTCGTGCGCATACTTCACCGCGTCGAGAACCTGTAGAAACAACGCCAAGCGCTCCTCGACGCGCAGGGCCCGCGTATCGCACCACCCCATCAATGTTTGCCCCTTGACGTACTCCATCGACAGGTACGGCAAGCCTTCGGTATCCACCCCCGCGTCGTAAAAGCGCGCAATGTTCGGATGCTCGAGACTCGCCAGGATGTCGCGCTCGTGCACGAAGCGCTGCTCGAGATCATTACGCCGGCGTGTCAGTAACGGAAGCTTCAGCGCCACGTCGCGCTTGAACGCACCGTCCGCCCGCCGAGCGAGCCAAACCTCCGCCATGCCGCCGGCTCCGAGAAGACGAATCAGCTCGTAGGGACCGACGAAATCGCCCGCATTCAGGCCGCTCTCACCAACCGGGTTGAAGCCATTACCGGACACGGCCTTGGACAGCCTGATGGATGGTGCTCCATGCATCGCCCGGCAGCGCCTCACCCAGCAGGCAGCTCATCCGTGCTATCCGATCACCCGATCGATTCATTGGCCTCTACCCCTTTGAGGGTGGCCTCAGGATGCACGAGAGGAACTTTCAGCGCAATGCGCCGCGGCGGGCCAATGACTTTCGCGTCACGCCGGCTTCGTCGATGTCAGCTCTGCTTAACCGCGCTGCAGCAGCGGCCGAAGCTCGCGAATGTCGCGGACACCGTCGAGTTGGAAAATGCGCTCAATCAGGCCGGCGCACTTTACCGGACCGAGGACAGGAGCGATGAGGTCACTGGCCTTGGCTACAATCTCTGCGCGGATCATCGGGTTATTCGCGGTGCCCCGGACATCATCGATGCGCCGGCTCAAATGCGTCCCGTCTACCAGCCTCACGTCCACAACGGCCGCGCGCAAAGGCATGAGAGCTTGCAGTTCCTGGTCCGGAATGAGTCGAACTTTTGCACGCGCTCGAAGAGTCGCGGGGTCCGTCAAGCGCGCATTGTCGTGGACCGACGCGAACGTCACCGTCTTGTCGAGGAGCGCGACGGCCATGACGTGTTGCAGGCAAATGTCGGGAATTTCGCGATTGTTCACGATGGCCGCTTCGTCTGTTCCCAGCCGCACCGCCACCTCGCTGACCTGAGTTGCGTCGAAGGGGTGCTGTGCCCGCAGACTCTGTAACGCATCGAGCGCGGCCTGGATGGGCGAGCCGACCGGCCACTTCTTGATGTTCGTGCGCGTCACTTCGTAACGCTCGCCGAGTTGGTCGATCAACCCGGCCGGTTCGGCGTGCGGGTTATACGCCGCAAAGAAATTGTCCTTTCCGGTAAGAATGTCATCAACGCCGGTCCATCCCGCTTGCACGAGCAACGCGGCGGTAACGCCGCTGCGCGCCGTCATGCCGCCGAAGTGGAAGGCTTTCTGAACGTGTTCGATGTCGCGATTCCAGGCGCCCAGCCCGGATGATTGATGCGCCGTATAGCCCAGCATCCAGCGCATTTGCTGCGCATTGCAGCCGGCCGCGCAACTTGCGGCGGCAGCGGCGCCGAAAAGAGGAGCGATACTATGCGTGCTCCAATGGCTTTCCACCTCGAAGCGCTGGCCGCCCAATGTCATCGTGAATCGCGTTCCAATATCGTAGCCGAGCGCCACTGCCCGCAGGAAGTGAGCACCGCCGATTCCGAAGCGCTCCCCGGCCGCAAGCGCCGCCGGAACGATGGCGCACCCCGGATGGGACTGCGACGGAGAATGCGAATCGTCGGTTTCGTCGGCGTGTGCGAGCATGCCATTCGTCAGCGCCGCTTCGATCGGTCCGCACAGGAAGTTCGCGGCCACGACGGTGGCGACTTCTTTGCCGCCATATTCTCGGGAGAACTGCAGGGCTGCGCGCCCGGGAGGCAGCTCGGAGCCCGAGATCATCGCGGCGAGCGTGTCCAGGACATGTTGCTTCGTTCTCTCTACCACTTCATCCGGCAAAGCACGCGTGGCAGCCTCGCTCATGTATGCGCTCAACCTGTCCATGACGGAGTTCGGGTGGAGATGAGCGCCGGCGACTTCCCCGGGCGGCGAGGCAAGAAGCTTGTTGCCCGGCGCCGCGGCGGCCAAAAGACCCAAGCCGGCAAATTCGAAAAGATTGCGGCGGCTCAGCACGGCCGGCGGCCCGAACCGCTCGAGGTCATCACCCATCATGCCCCCCGTTGCGCTCCCTCTCAGTACTTGACCGTCAGCGCGGCAAACAGATATCTGCCCAGCACGTCGTATACGCCCGACGCCATGTTGGCGTTCACGATCAGCGGATTGCTCACCAAGCCGATGACCGGGGGCCTCTTATCCGTCACGTTGTTGACGCCGAGGCTGATGTGG
>DASYFQ010000192.1:0-2691 GCA_036498345.1 Steroidobacteraceae bacterium | reverse complement strand
GTGTATGTCACGGGTGGGGGGTTCATTCAGGCGCCGAAGGAAGCCGCGCTCAATCTGCGGACCTACGTGGCCGAGGCGGGCTTCGTCGTCGCCAGTATTCAGTACCGCACGGTGCGCAACGGAGCGAATTATCGCGACGGCGTTGCCGATGTGAAATCAGCGATCCGCTACTTGCGCGCGAACGCGGACAAATACGGCATCGATCCCGGAAAGGTCGCGGTGTGGGGCGAGTCCGCGGGGGGGTATCTGGCCGCGATGACGGGGGTCACCAACGGCATCAAGGATTTTGACGTCGGCAACAACCTCGAGCAGAGCAGCGACGTGCAGGCGGTCGTCGATAAATTCGGCGCATCCGACACCTCGAAGATTGCCGCCGACTTCGATGCGCACGCGAGGGAGGCGAATAATTCGAATGACAACTCCATCGCTCAATATATCGGGCTCGCGCGCGGGTCCCACGTACTCGACGTTCGGATCGCCACGACCTCGGCGAACCCGCTGGCCTATGCCAAGGCGTCGAATCCGCCGTTTCTGATCTTTCACGGCAGTCAAGACAGATTGGTTTCGCCGAGTCAAACACTCATGCTGCACGACGCGCTGACTGCCGCCGGCGCAGCGAGCACGCGCTACGTGCTCGACCAGGCAGGACACGGCGATCTGTCTTTCCTCGGGGATGCCGAATCCGGATTGCCCTGGTCCGCCAAGCAGACCATGGGCATCATCGTGGACTTTCTCAGGCGTTCCATCGGCACGTAGCTTCACGCAAGCGGCAGATTGTGCGGCCGGACGAGCAGATGCCAGTCCTGGTGCTCCTCGAGTATCAGCGCGATGGCCGCCTCGATCGCGGCCTTGAGCGCATCGACGTCGCTGATCGAGTCCGCTGCATCGAATGCCGCGCGAATGCGGCCGATCGCCGCCTGCAACTCGGCCACCAAGCGCTCGGACGTCGTGCCGAGGCGATAGGCTTCGGATTGCGCGAGCGCTCCGTGCAACGACGCGCCGAGCGCGGGGAAGAACGTCGTCACCAGCGACAGCCACAGCGTGTGAACGGCGAGATGCAGCAGCGCACCCAAAGCCGTCAACGCGAATAGCGCGCTGTTGACGAGGTGAACGCGATGCCGCAGCGCATGCTGTTTGCTCGCGATGCGGTAGTGGTAGTGCCGCTGCTGTTCGAGAATGTCGACCGTCCACTCAGCGTAGCTGGATATGAATTTCGGATCCGACCATGCGGTCGCGAGAAGCGTTCGTGCCAGCGGCTCGTTGTCCGCGCACAGCGCGGCGACGTCGTCGGCGCCACGCAAGTGCTGCCCCGGATCGAACACGCGCAAGTACCAATTGGGCTCTGTCGCCGGCGCCGCAAAATCCAGCAGCGGCGCGAGCATCGGCAGATACCAGCTCAACTCGGCCGTGGTGCGTGCACGCAGCCACTCCGCCTGCCAGTCGCGCCGGTGTCCCCGCCAGTAAATCGCGCTGACCGTGCCGATCACGATCACTTCGCTCAATGCCCACAGCCCGGCGTAGGGATGCAGCAGGTGATTCGCGCTATCCCAGCCGAGCGCCAGGGGCATCACCGCAAACAGCACGGCAATGGCGCTCAGCAGATAAATCGCCCAGAAGCCGCTCCGGTATCGGTGCCCAAAGTGGAGTGCGCGCAGGTCGAATTTCCGGTACGGACCCGCAATGGCCTCGATGAGCGGCAGCAGCACCGGCGGCGCCCGCGGGGCGCGCGGCGCCGGCAGCGATTTGACCTGCGCTCCGATCAGTAGCAGCCGCTGAATGACTTGGTGAAGCGCCATGCGCGAGTTAGTCGGTGATCTCGTAGGTATTGGCGAAAATGGCTTCCGATACGATGCCGAGGCTGCCGTCTCCGTAATCGACCAGCCACTCTCCGGCACGCCCGCTCAATCGCGATACGCCGTCGGCGAGCAGCACCTCGAATGCATGCGTCATCGGTACCGCCATGATGCGATTGGGCAGGCTGACGTATCGGCCCGCCTCACCGGCGGCCGTCGGCGGGACCGGCCGGTATCTGTCGGGAAACCGCGCGCGGGAGACGCGCCAGTGTTCTCCCGCGGTGCCGGTGATGATGGCATCCCCGGGCGCCGCTTGCACCAGCCCTTCGGGGGTTTGCACGGTGCAGGCGACCGGCGTGAACCGTACCTCGATTTCACGCTCCAGCTTGCGCGCTAAAATGCGGCGCGGATCTGCGCTGATCATGCTCGAGTAGCCGCGTTGGCCGCTCGAGCGGAACAGAGGCGATGACCCGGAAGTCACCTAAGGGCCTTGCTCCGCCGCGCGGATGCGCTCGCGCCACAGCCGTACGTCGTGCAGGACCCGCATTGACTCCGGCAGGGCGTCGATCTTCGCCGCCGCCTCGTGCAGCAGCGCCGGGCTCCGTCCTTTGTCGGCCAGTGCCTGTGCATAGAGCGCGGCGGCCAATTCCACGGGCTGCCATTGATCGCCGTGGTTCTTGGCTGCGATCTCGCGTTGGAATTTGACCACCGGGGCAATCAACTGCGCGGCTTCGGCGAGACGGCCCTGGCGGGCAACTGCCATGGAGAGCCAGGTCGACAATTCGCCCATATCGCGCTGATCGCTGACAGCATCGTCCGGTGAATGCTTGCGCGCCTCGATCGCCGCGCGCTCCGCCCGCTCGGCGGCCGCATAGTCACCGAGCAGATAGTCGGTATG
>DASYFQ010000191.1:0-10752 GCA_036498345.1 Steroidobacteraceae bacterium | reverse complement strand
CAAGGCCGTGACCAAGGGCTACGCCATAGGCTCCGCGGGACTCGCGGCCTTGGTGCTGTTTGCCGATTACACCCACAAGCTGAGCGAAGTTCTGGGTCACGCCACCAGTTTCGATTTATCGAACCCTGCGGTGATCATCGGGCTGTTCATCGGGGGCCTCGTGCCGTATCTATTCGCCGCCATGGCCATGGAAGCCGTGGGACGCGCCGCGGGCGCGGTGGTCAACGAAGTGCGGCGCCAGTTCCGCGAGATCAAGGGCATCATGGAGGGCACCGCGAAGCCTGATTATTCGCGCGCCGTCGACATGCTCACCAAGGCGGCGATCAAGGAAATGATCATTCCGTCGCTGCTGCCGATCCTCGTGCCCATCGTGCTGGTGTTCATCGTGAATTTCCTCATGGGTCCAGGCTCCGGCGTGCAGGCGCTGGGAGGTCTCTTGATCGGCACGATCGTGACCGGACTGTTCGTCGCCATCTCGATGACCACGGGCGGCGGCGCCTGGGACAACGCCAAGAAGTACATCGAAGAAGGGCATTACGGCGGCAAGGGCTCCGATGCCCACAAAGCCGCGGTGACCGGCGACACCGTCGGCGATCCCTACAAGGACACTGCCGGCCCCGCCATCAACCCGCTGATCAAAATCATCAACATCGTCGCGCTGCTGCTGGTGCCCGTACTCGGCAAAATGATGTAATCGTAGTAACTCGAACGGACGGGGTCGCATCGACCCCGTCGTGACTGGATATCTCCGTCGCGACTAGATATCTCCGTCGTGTCTAGATATCGAAGTAAATCGCGTCCGGTTCCGCGGCGCCGACGCGCGTCCCCACGCGCAATTCCGGCTCCTTGAGCGACACGCGCGAATGCGGCGGCACGCTGCGCGTCAGGAACACCGAACCGCCGATGACGCTGTCCGCGCCGACCACGGTCTGTCCGCCGAGCACCGTGGCATTGGCATAGAGCGTCGAGCCGCTCTCCACGGTGGGATGGCGCTTCTTGCCGCGGATGATCTGGCCGCTGGCATCCCGCGGAAACGACAGCGCGCCCAAGGTCACGCCCTGGTACAACTTCACGCCGTCGCCGATAACCGTGGTCTCGCCGATCACCACTCCGGTGGCGTGATCGATGAAAAAAGCCGCGCCGATGGTCGCGCCGGGATGAATGTCGGCACCCGTCTTGGAATGCGCCCATTCAGTCATGATGCGCGCCATCATCGGCACCCCCAGATCGTACAACGCATGCGCGATGCGATACACGCTCACCGCCAGCACTCCCGGATAGGCGAGGATCACTTCGTCGAGATTCGTCGCCGCGGGGTCGCCGTCGAACGCCGCCTGCACGTCGCGTATCAGCAAGCTGCGGATCACGGGCAGACGGCCCAGAAAAATCTCCGCCAACTCATGCGCGCGCGGAGCGCAGCCGCCGAATTCCGGCCGCTCCGCCTCACGCTCGCGTCCGTAGCACAGGCAATGCTCCATCTCACGCTCGAGCTTGGGTGCGAGCACCGCCACGGAATGCGCCACGTGCGCGCCCAGGTTGTCGCTGGTCAAGTCGCGGCGGCCGAAATACCCGGGGTACATCAAATCGAGCACGGATTCCAAGATCTCGACGATGGCTTCGCGCGACGGCAGATAGCGGCGCGAAATCCGGCGCGCGCGCTCATCGTCCATGTAGCTGCCGAGGAACTCTCCGGTGAGCGCCTCGAGAGCCGCATTGTGGTACGGGGGACGAGCGACGGCTGTCATGGGGCCCTCAGGCGACCGCCTGCATCTTTTCGACGCCCTCGAACAGCCCCTCGAACAAGGCGCCCGACAGGTATCGTTCGCCTGCATCCGGCAGTACCACGACGATGGTCTTGCCCTTCTGCGCGGGCTCGCGCGCCAGACGCAGGGCCGCGGCCATCGCAGCGCCGCAGGAGATTCCGCTCAACAGACCTTCCTCGCGCGCCAAGCGCCGCGCCATCTCGATGGATTCCTCGTTGGTCACCTGCTCGACGCGATCGACCTGCGACAAGTCCAGGTTCTTCGGGACGAATCCTGCCCCGATGCCCTGGATCTTGTGCGGTCCCGGCGTGAGCGGCTGACCCGCCAGGGTCTGCGTGATGACCGGCGAATGCGTGGGTTCCACGGCAACCGTCAGGATCTTTTTGCCGCGCGTACCTTTGATGTAGCGCGACACGCCGGTCAGCGTACCGCCGGTACCGACCCCGCTCACCAACACGTCGATCTTGCCCTCAGTGTCGTCCCAAATTTCCGGCCCGGTGGTCCTTTCATGGATGCCCGGATTGGCGGGATTCTCGAATTGCTTCGCCAGCATATATTTGTCGGGATCCGCGGCGGCCAATTCCTGGGCCTTGGCGATCGCCCCCTTCATGCCCTGGGGCCCGGGGGTCAACACGAGCTTGGCGCCGAAGGCGACCAGCACCTTGCGCCGCTCCATGGTCATGGTCTCGGGCATGGTCAGAACGCACCCATAGCCGCGCGCCGCCGCGGCGTAGGCGAGCGCAATGCCCGTATTGCCGCTGGTGGCTTCGACGATGGACATTCCCGGCTTCAACGTGCCGCGCTCCTCGGCGTCCCACACCATGGCGGCACCGATTCGGCACTTCACCGAGTAGGCAGGATTGCGGCCTTCGATCTTGGCGAGAATGGTCGCCCCGCTGCTCGCGTCCAGACGATTGATTCGGACCAGCGGCGTGCGGCCGATGGCTTTGGTGTTGTCCTCGTAGATAGGCATGGGTCACCTCGTTGGCTGGCCCCCGATTTTCCTCCTAAGCATGGAGGAAATGCCATTGATTTTGTTATGAGGCCCTGCCCCGGGGTTATAAGCCCGCCTACGCCCCGTTGGGCACCATCGACAGCGGCTGGGGCCGGCCGATCACGAACCCTTGCACGAAGTCGATACCCATGCCGGTCACCGTGTCGAGCGAGAGCTGGTCCTCGACTTGTTCGGCGACGACGCGAAAATTGAGGCTGCGCGACAATTCGATCATCGCCGCGACCATGGCCTGATTCACGCTGTCGCCCGCGAGGTTTTTGATGAAGGAGCCGTCGATTTTGAGGTAATCCATGGGCAAGGTGCGCAGCGTCGAGAACGAACTCAGGCCGCTGCCGAAATCATCCAGGGCGAACTCGCAGCCCATTCCGTGCAACACCGCGATGAAGCGCTGCGCATGATCCAGATTCGCCACCACCGAACTCTCGGTGACCTCGAAGCAGATGTCGCCGGGGTCCGCGCCCGTATGATCGAAGCACTCGACCACGAATTCCAGGAATTCCGAATCCCCGAGCGTCTGCCCGGCGATATTGATCGCGACGCTGCGGCCCGGCGGCAATTTCATGCCGCCGCGCCCGAGGGCCGACAGCACCGTCTGCACGACCCAACGGTCGATGTGCGGCATCAGGCGGTAGCGCTCGGCCGCGCGAATGAATTCCGCGGTCGGCGCGCCCGGCTGGCCGTGCTCGCCCTTGAGGCGCACGAATACTTCGAGCGCCGGACCGTGCATGCCGTTGGCGCGGGCATGCACGATGGACTGGTAGTAGAGCTCGAATTTGTTGTCGCGCAAGGCGCCTTGCAGCCGCTGCAGCCAATGAATCTCGCCGCTGTGCCTTGCGCTCGCTTCCTCGCGCGCCGAGTACACGTGGACGTGCAGGCCGCCCTGCTTTTTTGCCACATAACAGGCGGAATCCGCCGAGTTCATGATGTCTTCGATGGCAGCGCCGCCGGCGCCGATCTCCACCAGGCCGATGCTCACGCCGATATTGAAGATCTTGTCCTTCCAGACGAATCGATAGTCGTTGACGGAGCGCACCACGTCGTCGGCGATCTGGCGCGCTTTCTCCAGCGGGCAACCCACCAACAGCAGGGCGAATTCATCGCCGCCGATGCGGCCGACCGTGTCCGAATCGCGCACCGCCTCTTTGATGAGAGCGGCAACCTCGCGCAGCATATTGTCGCCCGCGGTATGGCCGCAGGTGTCATTCACCGCCTTGAAGCGATCGAGGTCGAGGTAGCAGAGGGCGTGCCCCACATTCCCGGTCTGCGCGGAGTCCATGGCTTCCTGCAGCCGGCGCTCGAATTCGCGCCGGTTCACGAGGCCGGTCAGCGCGTCGTGGCTGGCTTGATAGGTCATTTGGCGCGTGAGGCCGCGCAATTCGCTGGTGTCGTGCAGCACCAGCACCAATCCCAGGATCTCCTTGCCCTCGAAACGCAACGGCGTGACGCTGATTTCCACCGAGCGTTCCGGCCCCACGCCGGCCGGAACCAGCACGGCCCGCCGTCCCATGGTCACCCGGCCCCCGGTGGTCAATGCCTTGCGCACGGGATCTCCCAGCGACCGGCGATCGGTCTCATCCACCAGAGAGGCAACCTCTGAAAACGCCTTGCCCATGACCTGATCGAACGGTTGGCTGAGCAAGACCTCCGCGGCATGATTGATGTAGTCGATCCGGCCCTCGGCGTCGACCGTGATGACGCTTTCACCCATGGCATCGAGCGTCACCATCGCACGCGGCCGCGACGGCACCGCCACGGGTCCGGATTCCGGCAGCATTTCGAGCGCGGTGAGCAGCAGCGCCGCCTCGCCGGAGCCGTCGATCACCGTGCTCGAGAGTTCTACGCGCGTCACTTGAGCCTGAGCGCCGACCAGCTCGACTTCGTAGCGCGCTGCCGCGGGTTCGCCGAGCAGGCGCCGCCGCAGGTTGTTCTCGACCAACTCGACATATTCGGGCGCGACGAAATCGGCCAAGGGCCGGCCGACCACATCCACGGCGCTCAAGTTGAGCAGCGCCAGAAAGCGCGAGTTGGCGAACAGAATGCGATCGCGGTGTATCAGAACCGCGTCGTGCACGGTCTCGACCAGCCGCTGAAACAGATGTTCACGGTCCAGCAGCCGCGCGCCGCGCTGTTCGAGGTCTTCCAGCAGCTTGTTCACCGCAGTGCCCAGCTGGCCCAGCGCCTTGGGGCCGCCCTCGAAACCGATGCGCCCGGCAGCGCCGGCCTCGCGCATGAGCTGCCCCACCTGTTCCGAGAACTCGTGGACGGCGCGGTCCTGGCGGCGTTTGCGCAGGAAGAGCACGATCAAGCCCACGGCCAGAACGGCCGAGGTCAAAAACCACAGAACGATGGAAGGCAAGAACAACGCGGACCTCGATAACGACGAGTCATAAAGACGCTTGATGTTAGAACCCATCTCGGGTCGGGCACGTCGCGAATCATCGTGATCGGAAGAATAGCGCACAGGCATGGCATAGCCTGTCGAAATTGACCATAATCAACGGGGTTAAAATACGTAGAGAAATGATGGACACATTGGCCGCTCGCCAGCAAATGGTGGATCAGCAGATCCGCACGTGGGAAGTTCTCGACCCGCGCGTACTCGATGCGCTGTCCGAGGTGCCGCGCGAAGCCTTCGTGCCTCCGGAGTATCGCGAGCTTGCGTTCGCCGATACCCCCATACCCATCGGCTTCGGCCAGACCATGCTGGCTCCCAAGCTTCAGGGGCGCATTTTGCAGGCGCTCGGGCCCGGCGCGGGCGACAGCGCGCTGGAAGTCGGCAGCGGCACCGGCTACCTCGCTGCTGCTTTGAGTTTACTTTGCGCGTCGACGCACTCGATCGACATTCACCCCGGACTCATCGAGGCGGCGTCCGCGAACATCCGCGCGGTCCCCAACGCCCGGGTGCAATTCGAGCTCCGGGATGCGTTCGGCGCAGCGCCCTTGAAGGAATACGACGTCGTCGCCGTCACCGGTTCGCTGCCGGTTTACGATACGCGCTTCGAACGCAGCTTGCGCGTCGGAGGCCGGTTATTCGTCATCGTCGGCTCGGCCCCCGTGATGGACGCCATTCTGGTACGCCGGGTGGACAACCAGGAATGGATTCGCGAGAGCTTGTTCGAGACCGTGGTCGAACCTCTGATCAATGCCGTCGCCGCGCAGAGGTTCGTGTTCTGATGATCAAAGATATGACCCCCCGGGAATTCCTGGAAAGGCGCGACGGCGGCGCAGAACTCACGCTCCTGGACGTTCGCGAGGACTGGGAAACGACGCTGGCACCCGTGCCCGCCGATCACTTGCACATCCCCATGGGCCAGATTGCGGATCGACTGGGCGAGCTCAACCCCGCTCAGGAAACCGTGGTGATCTGCCGATCGGGCGGCCGCAGCCTCGAAGTGGCGCGTTTCCTCTCCACTCACGGTTTCGTCTCGGTATACAACCTGGTCGGCGGGATTCTGGCCTGGTCTCGGGACTTGGATCCCCGGATCCCACAGTATTGACCCCTAGCGAGGGTAACTTGACTCTTTAGGTGATATGGTTATATATAACACTATATAACCATATTGGCGATTAGGGGCCCCATGAAGCGATTGCTAACCCTGTTTGCATTATGCGTGAGCGCCGCCTCCGCGCCGGCAGCGGATCTTCTTGAGGTATACCAGCGCGCCCTGCAAAACGACCCCCAGCTGCGAGAAGCCGAAGCCAATCGTCTGGCATCGCTGGAAGCCAAGCCCCAGGCACTTTCGGCACTGCTGCCGCAGCTCGCAGGCAGCGCCGCGGTATCCCGGGAACACGATTCCGGTTCATCGACCATCACCCAGCCCCTCAGCAGTCCGCCCGGCCCGGTCATTCTTCAAACCTACCCCTTCGACGGGCGCATCATCACAACGACGCACAAGTACGGCATCGACCTCAAGCAAAACCTGTTTCGCTGGGAAAATTGGGTCGCTCTTCAGCGCGCGGATGCCCAGGTGGCGCAGGCCGAAGCGGACTACCAGGCCGCGCAACAAGATTTGATGACCCGCGTCGCGCAGCGTTACTTCGATGTACTCGCGGCGCAGGATGACCTCGAGGCACAGCAGGTCGCGCTGACCTCGATCCAGCGCCAGCTCGACCAGGCCGAATCGCGCTTTCAAATCGGTTTGATCGCCATCACGGACGTGGAAGAGGCGCGCGCCGCCCACGACAGCGGCGCGGCGGCCGTCATTGCCGCGAAGCGCTCGCTGGCTTCCACCCAGGAACTGCTGCGCGAGATCACCGGCGACCCCTTCGAGTGGCTGGCCCGCCCCATCGAACCCTTTGAGCTCGCGAACCCGGACCCCATCAACGAAGACCGCTGGGTCGACATGGCGCTGCAACAGAATCTCTCTCTCGTGTCCAGCCGGTTGGCAGCCGATATCGCGCGCGAAAATATCAGCTCCGCGCGCGGCGGCCATTACCCCTCTCTCGACCTGGTGGGCAGCCGCTACAAGCTCACCACCAATGGTGTGGATACGTTCACCGACGGAACTCCGGCGGGCGGCACCACCTTGGACCAACAACAGCGGACCATCGGCCTGCAGTTGACCTTTCCCATCTACGCGGGAGGCATGGTGTCCTCGCAAGTGCGCCAAGCGGTCTACCTGCATCGCGCGGCCAAGGAAAGAGTGGAACGGGTGGCGCGTCAAACCGAGCACGACGCGCGCGATTCCTACCTCGGCGTACTGTCGGAGATATCGCGAGTCAAGGCGCTGCGCCGCGCAGTCGAATCGAACGCCACGTCACTGCGTGCGACCGAGTCCGGTTATGAGGCGGGCACGCGCACCGCCGTGGACGTTCTGCAATCGCGGCAGCTCTGGGTTCAGGCGCAGACCGACTATTCCCGCAGCCGCTACGACTACATGTTGAATGTTCTCAAGCTCCAGCAGGCCGCCGGTACTCTGTCGCAGCAAAGCTTGGAAAGGATCAACAGCTTGCTGAAGAACGTGCCGCCGCCGGCGACGGACCCGCGTGCTGCGGACCCGGCAACAAGGGTTCAATGAGTTCGAGCAATCGCGCGACGCTGCCGCGATTCGATTCGACGATATGCCGCCCGATGGCCCCGATTCGCCGGCGCTCCTCAGGATCGGCCAGCAGCCGCACCAAGGTGCCCCCCAGCTCCCGCGCATCGTCTACCTGCAGCGCAGCGCCTTGCTCGAGCAGCAACCGCGCAATGTCCTTGCTGTTGGAATGATAGGGTCCCGTCAGCACCGGCACGCCCAGCGCAGCGGGTTCCAACAAATTGTGGCCGCCGACCGGCACCAGGCTCCCGCCGACGAACGCCACATCGGCCGATGCGTAGAGCGCCGCAAGTTCGCCCACGCTGTCCACCAATACGACTTGCGTGGCGGCGTCGGGCAGGATGCCGCTGCTCCGCCGCGTGAAGCGTAAGCCCCGGCGCGCGAGCAAATCAGCCACGCTCGCGAATCGATCCGGATGCCGGGGCACCAGCAGCAAGAGCGCGTCCGCCCGATCGGCTCGCAGTTGCTCGTGGGCCGCCAGCACTGATTCCTCCTCCCCCGCGTGCGTGCTGCCCGCTATCCACGTAGGCCTTGCGCCGCCAAACGATGCGCGCAGCACGCGCCCTTGATCGATGACCCCCGCGCCCAATTCCACGTCGAACTTGATATTGCCGATCACGCGGGTCCTGGCACTCTGCGCGCCGATTGCAATGAAGCGCTCGGCATCCAGAGCGGTCTGAGCCGCGGTGAACGAATTGGCGGAGAAAATTCCGCGAAACAGGCTGCCTAAGCGCCGGTAGCGCGAAACCGACTTCGCCGACAGCCGCGCGCTGGCGAGCACCAAGGGAACGCCGCGGCGTTCGCACTCCCGGAACAGATTGGGCCAGAGCTCGGTTTCCATGATGATGGCGAGCCGCGGCTGAACGCGATCCAAGAATCGCGCGACCGCACCCGGCGTGTCGTAAGGCAGATAGCGCACATCTACCGTGTCGCCGAACGAGCTTCTGGCGCGCGCCCTTCCGGTCGGGGTCGCCGTGGTCAGCACCAGCGGACTCTCCGGGTACCGTGCACGCAAAGCACGCACCAGCGGTGCCGCCGCCGACATTTCTCCCAGGCTGACGGCATGCAGCCATATAGTTCCCGTGGCACTATTCCGTCCCCACCCGAACCGCTCGCCCAATCCCTGCCAATAACTGTGATCGCGCACCCCGCGCCACAACACTCCGGCGAAGGCCAAGGGCGCGGCACAGTAAATCAGAAGAGAATACAGGCGCCGGATCATTCGCCCTCGCCGCGGCAGGCGTCTCTGTACCCCGCCATCAACCAGCCCCACGCGTCATCCGAGAATCTGCCGGACGGCAAATCGCGGGTTATTTTGACGAGCGAGCGCCGCAGCCGTCGCAAGTTGCGCGAGGCCCACACGCCCTGCGCGCGCAGACGTCCGCGGTCGAAGTCGATCACCCAGACGGCGTCCTCGACGCCCGTGACATCGAGCAATATGTTATGCGCGTTGAGATCGGCGTGATCCACGCCCGCGCGATGAAGGCGCGCGAGCGTCGTCCCGACGGCGCGCCACAGCGGCTCAGCCAGCGCGCCGCGCGCGAGTGCCGCGCTCAGGGGTTCCGCGTTCACGATCCGCTGCGTGATCAAATCGCAGCGGTAACACAAGCCCGTCCGCTGATAGCGCGCAGCGACCGGTTGCGGCACGGGCAGGCCGCGCCGTGCCAAGACGTCGAGCAGCCGCCATTCGGCGAACGCCCGCACCCCATCCTCGCCCGTCCACACATAGCCATCCCGCGACCAGCGCGCGATGAAGCCGCCGCGGCGGAAGTGCCGCAGCACCCATTGACGCGCGCCCGATGCGATGAACCACGCCGATCCGCGGCCGCGGGTCACCTCCGAGAGCTCTCCCCGACGACGCCAGAATTCCGGGTCGAACAACGATTCTCGAGCGTCCTGCGGCAGATTGCCAAGGCAATCCGGATCAGACAGCATGGCGCCCGTGGCAGTGGCAATGCGTCGGCCGCCGTTCGTCAATATCGTGAGCTCCGATGACTCTACATTTCAAACCGCCGCTGCGGCATGTGTGCCTGCTGCGTCTGTCGGCTATTGGCGATACCTGCCATGCCTTGGCGGCGCTTCGAGCCTTCCAATCGGCGTGGCCGCAAACCCGCTTCACCTGGATCATCGGCAAACTCGAAGCCAAGCTGATGACCGCGATTCTCCCGGAAATCGAGTTTATCATTTTTGATAAAAGCAAAACCCTCGAGGAACTGCGGCGGCTGCGCGGCAGCCTGCGCGCGCGGCGCTTCGATCTGCTGCTCAACATGCAATTATCCTTGCGCGCGAGCCTGGTCAGCAGCTTGGTTTCCGCCCCGATCAAGCTCGGCTTCGATCGCGGCCGGGCGCGCGAGCTGCAGTGGTGGTTCACCAATGCGCGCATCGCGCCCGCGACCGCGGAACATGTGCTGGATTCGTTCATGGGATTCGCGCGCGCCTGCGGCATCGACCCCGCGGCCCCGCACTGGGATCTCGATCTGCCCTCGGACGCGCTCGAGTATGCTCGCGGCGTCATCACCGACGAACGGCCCACGCTGCTGGTCAGCCCCTGCTCCAGCCACCCGGCGCGTAACTGGTCGGCCGAGCGCTATGCCGCCGTCGCCGATTACGCCGCCAAAGCACATCACATGCGCGTCGTGCTGGTCGGAGGCCGCAGCGCCATCGAAGCCCAGACGGGCTCGAGAATAGCCGCCGCCGCGCGCGAACCCGTGGTCAACCAAATCGGCAAGGACACGCTGCCCGAACTCCTGGGGTTGCTGTCCCAAAGCACGGTGCTGCTATCGCCCGATTCGGGCCCCGCCCACATGGCCACCATGGTGGGGCTGCCGGTGATCGGCCTCTACGCCGCCACCAATCCCGCCCGCGCCGGTCCCTACTACAGCCGGCAATGGTGCGTCGACAAGTACGACGCAGCCGCGCGCAAATATTTGGGGAAGCC
>DASYFQ010000190.1:0-43068 GCA_036498345.1 Steroidobacteraceae bacterium | reverse complement strand
GAGCGGGTCCATCCACATCCAACCGAAAGCGCGTGCCAGAACCAGGCCCGTAATGGCCAACACCGACACCGCGGCGTCGGCGAGTACGTGGATGTAGGCGGAGCGGATATTGTTATCCCGGTGCGCCCGGCTTGAATGATCGGTGTGCGCCGGGTGCTCATGCGCGTGCTCTTCGAACGTCACTTCGTGCCTGCCATCGGCGAGTTGCAGCGACACCTCGAATGCATGAGGTTCCGGGATTTCCTGCGTCGATTCCCAGTAGCCGCCGCGGTTCACGAAACTGAATGACTGGCGCGTGCCGTCCGGCCTGAGTGTCTCCAGTCCCAGCGGCGCTGCGCTGCCGGCAGCGGGCTGCGCGCCGAGCGTCAGCCGAAACCGCGGAGGCACGTCTTGCTCGAAGATGGATAGTTCGACGGCACCTTTTGCGGTGACAATTGTCCTGCTCTCGATCGCATGTTCGTGTTCGGCGTGATCGTGTTCGGGGTGATCGTGCTCGCCGTGTCCGTGTCCGTGTCCGTGTCCGTGTCCGTGACCATGGCTATGACCGGGATGTTCACCGCCGCTCAATAGCCAGGCGCTCACGATGTTCACCACCAAGCCCACCACGGCAATGGGAATTGCCTCCATGAATTGAATCGGAACCGGCGACATGAATCGTACGATCGCCTCATAGCCGATGAGAATTGCGATCATCGCGAGCACGATGGCGCTGGTGAAGCCGGCGAGGTCGCCGAGCTTTCCGGTCCCGAAGACGAAACGCGCATCATGAGCATGCCGTCGCGCGTAGGTATAGGCCAACGCCGCAATCAACATTGCGCCCGCGTGTGTCGACATGTGCAGGCCATCGGCTACCAGCGCCAACGAGCCGAACAGGTTGCCGCCCACGATCTCGACGAGCATCATGATGCTGCACAAGACGATCACGGCCCAGGTCTTACGCTCGTTCTGCTCATGTCCCGTCCCGAGAAAGACATGGCTGTGTCCATCGGATATTGCGTTCATTGGGTTTTCCATTGGTTCGCTCGCAAATGTAGCCGCGGTCACCTCGTAGGGAACGGCTCCCGCCGATCCGCTAGAGATACTTCGTGACCCCCTGAAACTCTTTGATCAAGTCCCTGAACTCGCGTGGCAAAGCCTCGGAAGTCTCCTCCATGCAATGGTGAATATGGTCCTTGATGAGTTCCTTCTTGGCGTTGCCGATGGCCTTCT
The DNA here is from genome assembly GCA_036498345.1 of Steroidobacteraceae bacterium. Taxonomy (GTDB): domain Bacteria; phylum Pseudomonadota; class Gammaproteobacteria; order Steroidobacterales; family Steroidobacteraceae; genus Bog-1198. The sequence continues at coordinate 41,859 of DASYFQ010000190.1, read as the reverse complement.
CTACGGCGTGCAGCTGCTGCGCCAGATCCATGCACGGGCGGCCCGCCTCCAGCATGTCGATCACGGCGGCAAGGTGGCCCTGGGCGCGTTTCAGCCGTGTCGCGATCGCGGGGAATTTGTGCATTATTTGAACTCCATGGTGGCCGATATCCTATCCCCCTAGACAGGATAAGGGAAGAGGCATAGGATCACGCGCGCTTGACGCGGCGCGGAGGAATGCGCGAGAAGCCATTGGCCGGCATTATCGACGAGTTGTCACCTTGCATCGGCAAAGTCGAATGTCTTTGTACCGTCTGCGAAATGGGGATACGGCATGCCGAACGAACATGGGCCCACATTGCAGGGCCGGATCTTTCTCTGGGGTGGCTTGGGGCTCGGGTTGCTGTTTCTCGCAATGTCCCTCACTCGTGGTTTTGGCTTGCTGGGCGGCCCGGAAAAACGGGCGGAGGGGCCGGAATTAATGATCCGGCGGGGCAATCAGATCCTGATACCCGAAGGTTCGGCGTTGCGTAATCGGTTGAGCGTCGTGACGGCGGAGGCGCAACCGGTCGGCGCCAGGCTGGTGTTGCCCGGAATCGTCGAATCCGATCCTGCGCGTACCGCCGCCGTGCTGACGCCATTGAGCGGACGGGTGATTGCGCTCAAAGTCGCGCTGGGCGAACGCGTGGCACGGGGTCAAATATTGGCGGTGCTCGATTCGCCGGATCTCGGCCAAGCCTATGCGGATGACGACAAGGCCGCGGATGCCGTCAAGTTGACGGAGAAAAACTTAGGCCGCCAAGAGGCGCAGAACAAGCTCGGTGTCGCCTCCGACCGGGATTTGGATCAGGCCAGGAGCGACCACGCACAGGCGGCCGCCGAATACACCCGAACGCAGGCGCGCTTGAAAATGCTGGGGGCGACTGTCGGCGACAAATCATCGCCGCGCCTGCTGCGGATAGCCGCACCGGTGGGCGGCAGCGTCACCGCACTGGCTGTCGCTCCCGGCAACATGATCAACGACGCGTCGCAGCCGATCATGACCATCGCTGACTTGAGCACGGTGTGGGTGACGGCGCTGGTCCCCGAAAAGAACGTGGCTGCGGTCTCCAAGAATCAGGATGCCGAGGTGAGTCTCGTGGCCTATCCCGATCGGGTGCTGTCCGGAAAAGTCTTGTTCGTCTCCGACGTGATCGAACCGGACTCCCGCCGCAACAAGATTCGGATCGCGTTCGCGAATCAAGACTATGCGCTCAAACCCAATATGTTTGCGACGGTCACGCTGACGGGGCCGGAGCAATCCGAGGTCGTGTTGCCGAGTTCGGCGTTGCTGATGAATAACGACAGAACCAGCGTTTTTGTCGCCGTCGCGCCGTGGACTTTCGAGCGTCGTACCGTCGACACCGTCCTGGAGGAAGGCTCATCGGTCGCCATCCGTTCCGGAATCCGCGCCGGCGATCAGGTGGTCGTCAAAGGCGGAATCCTCCTCAATGATTGACCAGTTCGTCGGCTTTTGCCTGCACCGGCGCGTTGCAGTCATCATCTTGGCCGTACTGCTCGCCGCCTACGGCATCTATGCCTGGGAAACGCTATCGGTCGAAGCTTACCCCGAATTGGGCGACGTCGCGGCCCAGGTCACCACTCAGATTCCGGGGCTTGCTGCCGAGGAGGTTGAGCAGCTGATCACGGTGCCGCTGGAGCGGCAGATCAACGGTACCCCGGGGCTCCTGCTCATGCGTTCTTCGAGCACGTTCGGTCTGTCGTTGATCACGGTGTTGTTTCGCGACGGCTACGAGGATTATTGGGCGCGGCAGCGCCTGATCGAACGCATCAATCAGACGGTGCTGCCGGCGGGCGCCGCGCCTTCGTTGGATCCGGTGGCTGGCCCCGGCGGCGAGATCTATCGTTACACGCTCGAATCCGACACGAAAAACCTGCAGGAACTATCGGAGATTCAGCGCTGGACGGTGATTCCCGCCTTGAAGTCCGTTCCCGGCGTCGTCGATGACGCCAATTTCGGCGGCTTCACCACCGAGTACCAGCTCGACCTCGATCCGAAGCAGCTGCAGCACTATAGCCTCGGCATCACCGACGTCATCAATGCGATCAACAGCAACAATACCAATGCCGGCGGCGGCAGGGTATCTCGCGGCGACCAGAGCTATGTCATCCGCGGGGTCGGACTGATTCACAACTTGAGCGAGATTGCGTCCATCGTCGTCACGCAGGTGGGCGGAACGCCGGTGCTGGTGCGTGATCTTGGCCGGACCACGCTCAGTCATCAGGAGCGCGAAGGCATCCTCGGCAAGGACAAGAATCCTGACACGATCGAGGGGATCGTGCTGATGTTGAAATACCAGAACCCTTCGCAAACCTTGCACGGCATTCACGCCAAGGTCGCGGAACTCAATGCCAAACTGGCGAGCAGCGGGGTTCGGATCGTGCCTTATATCGACCGCGAAGATCTGGTGCGGGCGACGATCCACAAGGTCGGCCAAACGATACTCGAAGGCATCACGCTGGTTTTTCTGATTCTGATTATTTTCCTCGGCAGCCCGCGCAGCGCGTTCGTCGTGGCGGTGAGCATCCCGATGGCGCTGGTGTCGGTGTTCTCGCTGCTCAATCTCACCCACGTGTCGGCTAATCTCCTGTCGCTGGGGGCGATCGATTTCGGCATTCTGGTCGACGGAGCGATCGTCGTGACCGAAGCCGTGCTGCGCCGGCGCGAAGCGCTGCCCAACGAAGAGCTGAGCGAAAGCGAGGCCAAGGCCGCCACTCTGCAAGTCACGCGCCCGATCTTCTTTGCCAGTCTGATCATCATCACCGCCTATCTGCCGCTGTTCTCCTTCGAGCGGGCGGAGGCCAAGCTCTTTACGCCGATGGCCTATACCATGGGCTACGCGCTGTTCGGCGCGCTGTTGACGGCGCTGGCGCTGGTGCCGGGCCTGGCATATCTCGCGTTCCGCAAGCCCGGCCGGGTTTATCAGAATCGTTGGCTGGAACGCCTGACGGTGCAGTACGATCGAGTCCTCGCTTCGTGCCTCGATCAACCACGAATCATTTACGGTGTGGTGATTTTTGCGTTGCTGGCGGTCGTCGGTTTGGGAGCCACGGTAGGCCGCGATTTCCTGCCGGATCTGGACGAAGGCGCGCTGTGGCTGCAGGTGCAGCTGCCGACGGGACTCGCCTTGAACAAGGCCAGCGACATGGCGAGCGATCTACGGCGGGCCATCTTGAAGTATCCCGAGGTTTCCTACGTGGTGACGCAAACCGGCCGCAATGATGACGGCACGGATTCCTGGACCATGTCCCACATCGAGGCGCCCGTGGGACTCAAGCCCTATGACACCTGGCCGGCCGGCGAGTCCAAGAAGCAATTCGTGAACCGGCTGGCGGCGGGCCTCAACAAGGATCTTCCCGGCTATTCGATCGGCATCAGTCAGCCGATCATCGACGGCGTCAACGATATGATCGGCGGTGCGCACAGTCCGCTGGTGGCCAAGATCTACGGCGACGATCTGGATCAGCTGCGCAGCATCGGCCGTGAAATCGTCGACGTGCTCTATTCCATTCAGGGCACCTCCAGCGCCTCGATCTTCCAGGAGCCGCCGATCCCGCAAATGGAGATCAAGCTGGATCGCGGAAAGGCCGCCCGTTACGGCGTGAACATGACCGATGTGCAGAACGTGATTCAAACCGGAGTCGGCCAAGCACCGGTGTCGACGGTGTATGTCGGCGAGCGGAATTATCCTCTGACGGTGAGGTTCACTCAGAAGACCCGCGATTCGCCGGAGGCGCTGGGCAACCTCTTCGTCAATACCGCGAGCGGGGTGCAAGTGCCGCTGTCCCAGCTTGCCGACATCCGCGTACGGTCGGGTGAGAGCACCGTCACGCGGGAGAACGGCCAACGCAATCTCACGATTCGAATCGACAACCGCGACCGTGATCTGACCTCGTATCTTGCCGAAGCTCAGGCCAAGATCGACGCGCAGGTGCATTTCGACCACGACAAGATCCGGCTGGAATGGGGCGGACAATTCGAGAATCAGCGGCGCGCGGAAGCGCGCCTGCTCGTGATCCTGGCCCTGGTGATGGGAATGATGCTCATCTTTCTTACCGTGGGGATCAAATCGTTCCGCCAGGCTCTGCTGATTCTGGGCGTGGTGCCGCTCGCGACTCTGGGCGGACTGATCTCGCTGCACCTGACGGGTCAGAATCTCAATGTGGCGAGCGGCGTCGGCTTCATCGCGCTCTTTGGCGTCGCGGTGCAAAACGGCATCATCATGGTGTCGAACTTGAATCGTATGAGAAAATCCGGATTGGAACTGCACGAGGCCATCATGAAGGGCGCGACCGAACGCCTGCGCCCGGTGCTGATGACGGCCACCGTCGCGACTTTGGGCATGCTGCCGGCGGCAATCCACACGGGCGTCGGCAGCGACGTGCAGCGCGGCATTGCGACCGTGGTCGTCGGGGGGCTGGCCATCTCCACGGTGCTGACCCTGTTCGTTCTGCCCTCGATGTACCACGTCATCGAGCATTGGGCCGAGCAGCGCCACGGCCAACCCCGATGGGGGCGGTGATGTTCTCGCGCCTCGCCGCCGGTGCACTCATCGCAGGCCTGTCGGCGAGCGTGCTGGCCGGCTTGTCGGCGTGCGCCGTCGGGCCCAATTTCAAGCGCCCCCCGCCGCCCACCGCGACGGGTTACGGCAGCGCGCCGGTGCAAGGTCAAACCACGGCGGCCGAGACCGCGGGCGGCAGTGTCCAGCACTTCGTCGCCGGCATGGACATCCCGAGCCAGTGGTGGACTCTGTTTCAGTCGCCCAAGCTGGATCGTTTGGTGGAGCAGGCGCTCAAGGCCAATCCGAACGTCGGTGCCGCCCAAGCTGCATTGCGGCAGGCACACGAGTTGTATTCGGCGCAGCGGACCAGTTTCTTCCCCAATGTCCAGGGGAGCTTCAGCGGTGCCCGAGCCAAGAACGCCCTCGGTACCATTGCCAATCCAACCAGTCAGCCGCAATCGAACCCCTACTACGATCTTTATACGGCCCAGCTCACCGTGAGCTATCTGCCCGACGTTTTCGGCGCTACGCGTCGTTCGGTCGAAGCTGCCAGGGCGCAAGCCGAAGGTCAACGGTTTCAGCTCGAAGCAACCTACCTGACCTTGAGCAGCAATGTCGTGGTGACGGCGGTACAGGAGGCCTCGCTGCGAGGACAAATCACCGCGACCGAACGGCTGCTGCTGCTGCAACACCAGTTGACCGAGATCGTGCAGCACCAGCGGGGACTCGGCACGGCGAGCGATCTGGATGTTCTCGCTCAACAATCGGCGGAGGCCCAAACGGCGCAGACTCTGCCGCCCCTGCAAAAACAACTCGGGCAATCGCGCGACGCCCTGACGGCGCTATTGGGAAGGCTGCCGTCGGACGAGCCGGAAGAATCGTTCCGTTTCGACGAACTGACCTTGCCCACGGATCTTCCGGTCACACTGCCTTCGAAACTTATCGAACAGCGTCCGGATGTTCGCCAGGCTGAGGAAAATCTACATGCCGCGTCGGCTGCAGCCGGCGTGGCGCTCGCCAATATGTTGCCGCAGTTTGCCATCAACGGCGATCTTGGCTCGAGTGCGTTCAATCTCAGTCAGCTGTTCTCTCCGTACACGGGGTTTTGGGATGTGGGGGCGTCGCTGACCCAGACTCTGTTCGACGCCGGAGCGCTGCTGCACCGTCGGCGCGCGGCGGACGCCGCCCTGGACGAGGCGGCCGCGCAATATCGCGCCGCCGTCATTCTCGCATGCCAGAATGTGGCGGATGCCTTACGCGCCTTGAAGGCGGACGCCGACGCGCTGGCGGCAAGCGCCGAAGCGGACCGTGCGGCCAAGGCAACGTTTGATCTGGCGCAACGCCAACGAGCGTTGGGGACGATCAGCTTGGTGGCGGTGCTGAACGCGGAGCAGTCCTACCGTACGGCGGAATTGGCCTTGGTGCAGGCGCAGGCCGGCCGCTATTCCGACACGGCGGCCCTGTTTCAGTCGCTCGGCGGCGGATGGTGGAATCGCAAAGAGGAACCTCGCTATGAACAATCTGGTCCGTCGGGAAAATAGCGGCGGGGCGGCCACTCTCTGGCTCAACCGCCCGGACAAGTTGAACGCGCTCACCAAGGATGTGTTCGAAGCGCTGGACGACCATGTCGATGCGCTTGCGCGCGAGACCAAGGCGATCGGCCTCGTCATCCTTCGAGGCGCAGGCGCGCATTTTTCAGCGGGCTACGACATGAATGAGGTCCTGGAGCACGTCAAGGCGCACGCGAAACCTCATTTCCATTCGGAGGTCATCCAGAAAATTGCGAATCTGCCGCAGCCGGTAATTTCCGCGGTGCAGGGTCATTGCTCGACCGGCGCACTGGAGCTCGCGCTGGCCGCGGATCTCATCGTAGCTTCCGAGTCGGCGCAGTTTTCGGACGTCTATGCACGCTGGGGCCTGACGCCGGTATGGGGCTTGAGCCTGAGGTTGCCCCATCGAATCGGCACGGCCAAGGCGAGCGAAATGATGTTCTCCTGCCGCAGTTACTCGGGGAAACAGGCGGCCGCCATGCACCTCGCCAATTTCTGTTTTCCCGATGATCAATTCGATGCGGAACTCGCTGCGCTATCCGCCGACATCTTGAGCAATTCGTGGTACGCCAACCAGGTGAACAAGCGAGCACTCATCGAAATCGACGGATTGAGCTTGCAAGATGCCCATGCGCTCGAGTTGTTCAAGAACGAAGGATTGGCGCCGGATGCGGCGCAACGGATGGAGAAATTCTTCGTCAAGCGCGCATAGGCCCTCATCGCACGACAATGTGCACGGGAGCCGAGGGGATGCCGTTGGCGACCACGACGAGTTTGCTGGGACCTTTTTCCTGGCTGGCCGGCACATCGAACTCCGTGGATACGGGACCGACAAAAGGTCCTACGCCCATGCTGCTGTGGTCATGCGTCCGGCTGTAAAAAACGTGGCCGGTTGCATCGTTCGTGATTCGCACGAGCGGATAGTTGGTTGCACCTTGGATATCATCGCCATAGGCGGACCCTTGCGACATGCCGTTGAACAGGAAACCGCCCACGACGTACGAGCGACCGGGTCTCACCTGGTCCGGGGCAAAAAAGACGCGCGGCGCCCAAGCCTCTTCGCCCTCTTCGACGTTGTTCGCAGGGTTATAAACCGAAACGAAGGAGAAGTCAGTGAACATGATCTGGCCGGTTGGCAGGACCAGGAAGTTGCCGTAGAAGGACGAGTCGTTCGATGCGTTGGGAGCCGGCGGGATCTCGGTCAACTCTCTCCCGTCCCATTCGAAGAAGGTCGCCGGAGTCTTGAAGACCAATGGACTCGCCATCATGAGAACCTTGCCATTCGGTTCGAGCGCCGCAGGACCATCGGCGATGTCCAGTGAATCCGGAAAATGCGGACCCGGACTCCAAATTCCGAAATAGGAGTTGTAGATTGCGGTCGGGGCTGCGCCGCAACTGTTCGCTCCGGTGTAAAAGACCGTTCCGTCACGGCGTAGCACACCGGGGCCCAGTTCGAACGAGGCGACCTTCAGTCCGCCGCAATTCGCCGCAGAGTCCCATAGTTGAACCACCGTACTTCCCGCGCTCCTCCAGTAACCGCTCTCCGGATCGTACAGTTCCGAGTTTTTGCCTGTGGGTTCGTACGGAAAGGGCGAGATAGGGACATAGGCATCCACCGCCAATACCTTGCCATTGGGCAGCAGTGTCCATCCCTCTTCATCATTCGGGTCGAACTTGCCCGTACCGGTGGCAGTCCACGTTAAAGTTTTGACATCGAGCAGAGCGGCTTGCTTTGTGCAGCAATTGGACTGCATGAAAGTGCCGTCGAACAGTACGATGCCTTGGGCATCGCCGATCGTAGACCATCCTGCGGGAGGATCTACCGACTTCCAGATATTGGCCCTTGGGTCGTAGATGGCCCCCTGTGTGGTCCAGACGGGATTCAAGAAATTATATTCTCCGCCCTCGATGATGACCCGGCCGTCCGCGAGAACGGCCGAGGAGTGATACAGCGGACTGTAGCCGGCGGGAGTCGATGCAACCTGGGTCCAAGTGCCCTTCACGTAGCTGCCAAACTGGTCAGGAGTCAGTTTCCACCAATCCTGGCAACCGGCATCTTGAATCAAGACGGTACCATCGGTGAGCAGCAGGGGATTGTTGGGGCCGCAATTGACGGGATCGAGAACCGGTGGTTGGTTTTTCAATAGTTGCCACGGCGAGGCCGATGCATTCGATAGGGCGGGGGTTGCGACCGCTGCCGCATGAACCGGGTCTTTCTTCGGCGGCAAGGGCTTGAGCCGCGGGAAAGAGTCTGCGCCGGCGAGACCGCTCAGCAGCGTCACGGCCGCGCCGAGCAGGATCAGTTGCTTGATCACGATATTCGTCTTCATGGTGGCATCCCAAAGTTTGAAGTGAGTTGTCGTTTTTGGCCGGGTTGGCGCTGACTCTTATCCCTCCCTCTTCGAGCGTTGGTGTGACGCTACGGCCGGACTGGCCCCGGCGTCAAGAACCATGAGTCGAGCCGTGGTGCGCCGGGTCGGCGATGCAGCAGGCTCACGATCCGCGTCTATTCGATCGACCGCGCAACCACGACGACCTCATCCGGGTCGGGCATGAGCAGCACCGCCGCGCCCGCGCTGGGGTCGATGCGGCGGACGGCGGCGAGGCTCAAGTGGACGAGCAGCGTCGTGCCGTCGGCTGCCGTCACGCGCATCTCCCAATAGCTGCCCTGATAAACGGCGGCGGTGATATGGCCGGCGAGCCCTGGCGCGCCGGCGGCAGGCCGCTCCAGATTGATACTGCCCGGGCGGACATAGACATGGGCGGGCGCGCCCGATTTGGCGCTTGAATCGCCAGTGCGGGCGGTGAACGTGCCAAGCGCCGTGCCGATGGTCATCAGGCCATCGGGCGCCACATGTTCGATCGTGCCCTCGAGGATGTTGTACTTGCCGATGAAATTGGCCGCGAACGGGTGGCGCGGGCGCTGGAACACGGCCTCGGGCGCGCCGGATTCGACGATGCGGCCTTGGTTCATCAGGATGATCCGGTCGGAGAGCGCCATGGCCTCGTTCTGGTCGTGGGTGACGAAGATGGTCGTCAGATGCGTGCGCTCGTGCAGCTCCTTGATCGTGTCGCGCATCTGGTCGCGCAGGCGCACATCGAGATTGCTCAAGGGTTCGTCGAGCAGCAGGATCTTCGGCTGCATGACCAGCGCGCGTGCCAGCGCCACGCGCTGCTGCTGACCGCCCGACAGGTTCGAGGGCGCACGCTTGGCGTAGTCGGCGAGATCGACCATGGTCAACGCCTCTTCCGTGCGCCGGCGGATATCCGCGCGGCTCAGATGGAATTTGCCGCTTTCGAGCGGGAAGGAGACGTTATGGAACACGTCCATGTGCGGCCATATCGCGTAGGACTGAAACACCATGGCGATCGGCCGCCGATTGGGCGGGATCTCTATCTTAGCCGCTGACGAATAGACCGTGGTGCCGCCGATCTCGATCGTGCCGAAACTGGGCTGTTCGAGACCTGCGATCATTCTGAGCGTCGTCGTCTTGCCGCAGCCGCTGGGGCCCAGCAAGGTGACCAACTGACCGGCATCGACCTGGATGTCGATGCCCCTGACCACCGGATTCGTGGGGTCGCCGCCGGCATAGGTTTTGATGAGGTTCGTGATTTTGAGCATGGCGTTTCGCCTAAATCGACCAGGAGACGCCGCGCCGCGTCGAGATCCAATGGATGGTTCCGAACAGCACCAGGACCAGCAAGACGATGAGCATCCCGAGCGCGGCCGCCATCGGGAAAGCGCCGTTTTCCCACAGCGTATAGACCGCGATCGACACGATCTGCGAATCCGGCGAGTAGAGGAAGATCGCGGTCGAGACCTCGCGGAACACGGTGATCACCGTATAGACGAATCCGGCCAGCAAGGAGGGCATCAGCAGCGGCAGGTAGATCTTGCCGAACACCGTGAACCACGTGGCGCCGGCGGCCAGCCCGGCTTCCTCCAGCTCATCCTTGATCTGGATCATTCCGGTCGTCATGTAGCGCATGCCGTAGGGAATGTGCGTGGTGACGAAGGCGATGATCAGCAGGGTCAGCGTGCCGTAGAGGCTGAACGGCAGAGGCGCCACCAGATACCAGAAAAGGATGCCGATCCCGATGATGATGCCCGGCATGGCAATCGGTACGAAGACCAGCAGATCGAGCAGCCAGCGGCCACGCACCCGCGACTTGACGGTGATATAGGCGGCGAAGGTCGTCAGAATCATGGTGATGACACCGGTCGCCAGCGCCGCGACGATGCTGTTGACCGCGGCCTGCACGATATCCGGATAGCGGAAGACGTTGAGGTAGTTCTCGAAGGTCAGCCGCGACAGGACCTCCATCGACGGCACTTGATACGCGGGCAGCAGCGAGGACCACAGGATCGCGAAGAGCGGTCCCAGCGCGGTAGCCAAGAACATCACCATGAAGATGCCGGCGCACGGCCAGCGCCATTTGCCCAGGCGCGTCGGCGCCGGCTTGAAGTTCTTGCCGGTGATGGTCGCGTATTTGTTGCGGTTCCTGGTCGTGCGCTTGGAGATGTAGAGGCCGCCGACGCACAGCACGAGCAACACGTCTCCGATCACGCTGGCCTGTCCGTAATTGGGCGGAAAGCTTTGGATCGCCGCATAGATCTGGCTGACGAACACGAATATATGCGCGGGCGTGCCGATCAACTGCGCCACCTCGAAGCTCGAGATCACGCGGATGAAAATCAGCAGCAGAGCGCCCAAGATACCGGGCCAGGCAAGCTTGAGGGTGATGTTCCGGAACACGCCGAACTTGCCGTAGCCCGCGATCGAGGCAGCCTCCTCCAGCGAAGCGTCGATCGAGCCGAACACCGAGATCGACATCAGGAAGGCCAGCGGCGCGTTGTGCAGCGCCTCGACCAGGACCATGCCCTGCAATGAGTAGATGTTGAACAGAGTGTGGCCGGTGAGCGCCTGAAAGAACACGTTGTAGATGCCGATCCTGGGTGAACACAGCAATATCCAGGCGATGGCATAGAGCACGCCGGGAATGACGAACGGGACCATGACCGCGACGAAGGCGAATTTCTTGGCCGGCATGTCGGAGCGTGCATAGAGCCAGCCCAGGCCGACGCCCACGATGGTGGCCGCGACTGCCGTGCAGAGGGCGTAGATCATCGAAGTCCCGAGCAGGCGGTAGAAGATCGGGCTGGACAGGAAATGCTGGAAATTGCCCAGCGTCCAATGGCTGGAGCGCGACAGGAAGCCGCTTTGGAAGCTCGAGATCAGCAGCGTCGCGAGCGGCACCAGTGCGAGATAGGCGACGATCGCCGCGACCGCGACCAGGATGACCGTATTGGCGTTCAGCGGCAATCGTTGCCGGCCGCGCTGCCTGCGAACGGGACCAGGCAATTCCGAGCCGAGCTTGGCCGCGCCTGCCGTGGCGTCGGATCGGGAAGGGATCACGTCCGGATGGTGTCCGCTCAGGCGCCGAGCATCGACAGCACTTGCGCCGTCGAGCGGACCCGGCCCATGCGCGGGAAGACCCGCTTCATGAAGTGGTGGTGATTGTCCATCTGATGCGAGGAGCAGGCATCCTCGGCGAAGATCAGGTTGTAGTCGAGGTCACGGCCGGAGAAGGCGGTGCTGGCCACGCCGACATCGGTCGAGCCGCCGGAAATGATGATGGTGTCGATTTTGCGCGTGCGCAGCGCCAGATCGAGATAGGTCTGGTGGAAGGCGCTCCAGCGATATTTCGGGATGTGATAGTCGGCTGCGAGCGGCTTCAACTCGTCGATCACCGCCACTTCCCAGGAGCCCACATGGAACAAATGCAGCCCGGTGTCCGGCGCCACGGGGCGCATCTTGTTGTCGGTGTCGCGCAGAACCTTCGCCGTGGTCAAATCATCCGCGCGATGATTGGCGGCGGCATAGGCGACCATGATGTTCAACTCGCGCGCCTTGTTCAGCAGCGCCACTGCGTTCGGCACGACGGTACGGTAGCGCATCCTCGTGTCCGGATCTTCCTTCTTGACATGCCCGTTCAGCATGTCGAAAAAGAGCAGGCAAGTTTTTTCGGGGATCAGTTCCAGCGGCATGATAGTGGCATCGAGGAAGTTTTCCGTTCCGTGGAACGCATGGCATCGGGTTCGCTGCTGCACTTGAAGTCTAGAGCAGAAGCCTGCGCTGTCAACCGCTGCGCGGAAGCCTGCGCTGCAATCGCTGTTCTTTGCAGAAATGAAACGCTCCGCACGCGTGCCCTTAACCATATTTAAAAAATGATCGAAGAAAGAGGCCTATAGTCCTCGATCAATATTGCGGCGACGGCTTATTCCGTGGAAGGCGAGGAACGATGACCATCATTCGAGGACTCATGGTTGCCGGTGCGCTGTCATTGGGGCTGGCGCTGCTGATGTCCGCTCGAGCGCGCGCCGATATCGCATCGGCGGCCGAGGCGGAGGGCAACCTCACCTGGTATGCCGCCATGCTGCCGGCCGAGGCGAAGGCGCTGGCCGACGAGTTCAACAGGTTCTATCCAAAGATCAAAGTGAATTTCGTCGTGATGCGCGCGAACCAGATTCCGATCCGCATTTCGACCGAACAGCGCGCCGGCAAATTCCGCGTCGACGTGACTTCGGCCAGTGCCTGGCAGGTCTCCGCATTGGCGTCGACCGGGGCGCTCGCCGCCTACGAGCCGCCGGAAGCGAAAAACCTGATCCCCGAAGCGGTCGACAAGAATCACCAATGGTTTGGCGAGTTCGTTCTAACCATTCCAATCGTCTACAACACCAAGACCTTGGCTGCGCAGAACCTGAAACCGCCGACCAGCTACCAGGATCTGACCAGGCCCGAATACAAGGGCAAGTTCTCGGTCGAGTCCACGGATTCCGAGTGGTTTCACGTCATGTCCAAATCCGCCGGCCGGGGTCTGATGAAGAGTCTCGCCGCCAATGGTCCGGTGTTCAATGACGGCCACACGACGACGCTCAATGGGTTGATCGCCGGGGAATTCCCGATCTCGCTGGGAACATTCGGCTACAAGGCCTTCGCGGCGAAGAAGGATCGTTATCCGCTGGTGGTACTGAACGCCAAGCCGACCGTCGCCGAATGGCAGCTCGTGGCCGTGGTCAAGAACGCCCCGCATGCCAATGCAGCCAAGCTGTTCGAAAACTGGGTCCTCTCCAAGGACGCCCAGTCCTTCGTCGAGAAGAAATTCGGCCGCACGCCGACCCGGCCGGACGTTCCGGGCGAGAAGGGCATCATCGATCCTGCGAAGGATCCCGTCATCTACAGCGACCCGAACGACGCCGCCGGCTACGCCGACTATGCGAGCGAGTTCAATTCGACCTTCCATATCAACGGACAGTGAACGAGAGCGTATCCATGGCTGCCAAAGAACACGTGAAGCTCCCGAATCATTGCGAGGGCTTCCTCTTCAAGCCTGTGGGCAGGGCACCCTTGGGTTGCCTGATCGTCTTCCACGAGCGCTACGGCCTGGTACAGCACACGCTGGACGTCGCGAACCGCCTGGCCGAGAACGGCTATCTGGTGCTGGCGCCCGATCTGTTCTCGCTCTGGGAAGGCGACAAAGCGGCGCTCAATCGAGGCGATGTTCGCGCGGTTGTGAGCGATGCCGACAGCGTCAGACAGCTCGACCACTGGATCGCTTACATCAAAACCCAGGCGCCGGCCGCCATTGCCGGCAAGATCGCGCTGTTCGGCGTCTGCCAGAGCGGCCGCTATCCGATCGTGGTGGCGAGCAAGCGCAGGGATATCAGCGCCTGTGTCATCTTCTACGGCGCCGTCCACGAGCGTGACTGGGGCACCAGCAGCGATCAGCCGGTGGCGATGCCCGACATGGTCAAGGACCTGACATCGCCGATGTTCTTCGTGTTGGCCGAAAAGGACCACACCATGTCGGTCGACCAGATGCGCCGGCTGCGCGACGCGCTCGAGAGCGCCGACATCGCCTATCGCATGCGCGTCGTCGCCGACATGCCTCACGGCTTCATCAACGACACCATGCCCGGCCGCTACCGCGAGGCGGAATCCGAAAAGGCGTGGGAGGCGCTCTTGGCCTTTCTCCACGACGTCTTCGTCCAGGGCTGGCCCAATGGCCGCATCGTCTGGGACTTCCTCAGCAGCAAGAGCCGCGACTACGACTTCTCCAAGAACCGCCGGATGGAGTAGCCCTCAAAACTTGTACGAGGCTCGAGCATTCCAGAAAGCGCCGGGCAAGTCGTAGGTCCCTGCATCGTAGCCGTTCAACGTACAGGTGAAGCAAATCGGCGGGTTTACGCCGAACAAATTGTTGACGCCCAACGCAATTCGCAGGCCGCTCAAGCTGAATGCGTTTTGCCACGCCAGCTGAACGTCGTTGTAGACGGTCGCTTTCAACGTGTGGAAATCGGTGCTGGACTCGCAGCCGGGAATGCCCGTCACGACCGCATTGGAGCAGGCTTCAGTGACGGCATGCAAGTAACGCACGATCCAACTTGCTTGCCAGTCGCCCACGTTCCATCCCAGTTCGGCATTCAAACGTATGCGTGGAATCGAGCTGTTGTTGACCTCCACGCCAACCGCTCGCTGCGAGACGTTGTTGTCGGCATCGACTGCCCTGTAGCTGGTGACATAGGTCGTCTGAATCGACGCCGTCGGGCGCCCCCAAGCAGTATGCGTTCCGGACCAATCGATTTTCAAATCGACGCCGCCCGTCTCTATCACACCAAAGTTTTGCAAGAGATTCCTGGGGGGATTCAAATTGCCGCTTGCCTGGCGCGTGAACGGCGCACACAGCGTGGCATTGGTTCCCCCGGCCGCCAGACACGCATTCAGCAGCGATTGCAGATCCGCGGCCTGGATGGCGCCGGTAATCTTATAGTGGTAGTAGGTCGTTTCGAACGCGAGCTTGTCGGTGAACAGATTCTCTTTCTCCGCCCAGCTCGCACGATACTGCAGGCCCAACGTGTAGCTGTGGGATTTCTCCGGATGCAGCGACGCGTTTCCGCCGGTATAGGTGGTGATCTGGGTGTTCGCCTGTACGAAGCCCACCGGCACGCCCTGCGCCACGCACGCCTTCTGCAATGGCGTCACGGCCGGGCCCGTAACGACGGGGCCGCTGGTCGGGCCGCAAGGGTCAACGATGGTGGGAGCGAACTGCGTCAGCCCGTAGAGTTCGCCGAGATTGGGCGCGCGGAAACCAGTCGAGTACGTGCCGCGCGCCGCCAGGTCGGCGATGGGTTGCCATCGAAAGCCGAGTTTCCCCGTGGTATCGCTGCCGAATGTCGAATAGTCCGAATATCGCACGGCCGCGCTGGTGCTCAACGAGGCGAGCAGCGGGAAGTTGAACTCACTGTAGGCCTCGTTGACCTTGTAGCTCGCTGCGACCGGAAACGCGGGTGAATCCTGCGATTCGCCCGTAGTTCGCAGCGGATCGGGGTTGAACGCGGCCACGTACCGGCGATGCTCGACGCCGACCGCGAAACCGGCGCTGCGCTCTCCTATGTGAAACATCGTGCCGGTGAGGTTGGCGGTGACGAGCGCCAGCCTCTCGTCGCTCGAGTCGAGCTGGGCCGCTCGTATGTAGTCGATCATGGCCTGTGTCATGGGCCGGCCCTGACCTCCGAACAAGTCGAGCGGCACGCAACCGGGAACGGCGAGACAGACGTTCACGTCCCCCAGCGCGAGCTTTATTTTCGCGATGTTGTAGCCGTTGTTGAAGGTCTGTTCGGCCTTGTTGTCCGAGTACGCAGCATTGATGTCCCATTTGAATTCATTGCCGAATCGCAGAATTCCGTTCAAACCCACATCGAGGTAATACGTGTTGACGTTTTGGTCGAAGACTCGCGGGCCGACTTCGACCGGACGTCGAGTGACCCAACCAAAATTGCTCGCGGAATCGAGCGTAATGCCGAACGGATTGTAGGGATTGTTTGCCGCAACCGAAATCCCGTCGGCGATCCCGCCGGTCCCTGCATAGGGTCCGACGAATATCGGCTCGGGCGCCGCCTTGTTTTCGGACTGCCTATTGTTGAACAGACCCTTGACGTGCAGTTCGACGTCGTCGTTGATGGTATAGGTCACGTTCGTGAAAATGGACTTGCGTTCCGAAGGCGTCAGCAGGTCGTTGTAAGGTGCAAAATTGAATCGATCCTGGCCGCCGACCCAGTTATGGTATGTGCCGCTCGTCGGAGCGGCCGGATTCCACACCGGCGTCGTCGTGCCGTTGTTCAGCGTCACGTCATAATAATTTCCTTGGCTCGGCGTACAGGACCCGTAATTGGGAACCGCCACTCGCGGGTCGCAAAATGAGAAGCGGCCCTGGGGTGTGGCAGAACTGCCTGCGGCAAGACCGGTAAGCGGCTCGGGGACCGCCGACTGCCACCATTTGGCTGAACTGATCGCCTCCTGGTTGTAGTAGCTCGCCACGAAAATCGCGGAAAATTTGTCGTTGGAGCCGCCGGCCGTGAGACTGACGTCCGTGGTCCGGCCGCCCTTGCTGTATTCACCGGTATAGCCGCTGACCTCGACGCCGCTGAACTTCTTGCGGGTAATGACGTTGACCACGCCGGCAATGGCGTCGGAACCGTAAATGGCCGAGGCACCGTCTTCGAGCACCTCGATGCGGTCGACGACCGACAGGGGAATCGTACTCAGGTCCGCACTGCCGCTGACGCCGGAGGCTGACGACTCATTGACCCATCGGATGCCGTCGACGAGCACGAGCACACGCTTCGAATCGAGGTTACGCAATGACACCTGTTCCGAGCCGGCGCCGATGCCGCCGCCGTCCGGCGGATAGCCGAAATTGCCGGAAGAATTGAATTTGGCGTTGAGCGCGCTGCCGCCGGTGGTCAATTGCTGCAAAATTTCGCCGATGCTCTGCAGATTGGTTTTCTCTATGAGATCACGATCGAGAATGGAGATCGGTTGCTGAGCCGATGCCCCTTGGGCGATTCGCGAGCCGGTTACCACTACCGCCTCCAAATCAGCCTGAGCCGCCGTCTGCGCTTGAGAAGCCATTGCCGCGAGAGTCAGCAGGGCCGCTGCGGTAGGCGGGACAAATCTGTGCAGTGAGAGGTTAGGCATCCGTTCATCCCCGTTTTATGTTTGGTCGTTCGTCGAAGTCGACTTATCAAGCCCAATTCTTACCCCGAAATCTCGCCGAAGGAAAGTTCAATTTATTTTTTTGACGCCCGCATTGGGATGGAGCAAAGTGCTTTGAGGTGTGCGTTCGACGTGCATTGACCCTGCGGCGCGGTTTTCAAAGCCTCCCGCAAGCGGGCAAAGTCGGCATGAAAATTGCTTGCGGCGTCGGCAACGCGCCCGCTTGCACCACTTAAAAGGCGAGCGCCGGCATTCCGAGAACGGCCCGAGGGGCCTCAGCGCGAACGTTTCGGCGGGGTACTTTTGTCGGTTGGCCGCCGACGCCTCGTGGTGACCCCGCGCCGAGCGGAAGGCTCCGGCGTTCGAGGGCGGGTCGGAACCTCATCGTGAAATTTGCCGACGGAGGCGCGAAGCGCGACCGCGAGAGCGCTTTCCCCGCTGATCAGATCGGCCCACTTCAGCTCGACGCCGAGACGATGACCTTTTTGAGTAATTTTGAGCGCATCAGGAGTGAGCGTGACGACGTAGTCATGTCCGTTGATCCGGAGAGCGCGCTTTAGAGATTTATCGAGCGGTGTCATCTCTGCCGTGACATTAATATTTCAGTCTGAATATACGCGATGTGTGCGGCTTGATGGTCTATTGTATGCCCTCGCATTTGCGTGCGTGCAGTCGGCGCCCGCAGGTATGTAGGTGTTTGTCCTACCGACGCGAAGGTAGCCGATGCCCAATGTGCTGACGATCAACGGCGGTTCCTCGAGCATTCGTTTCGCCATCTTCGAGGCGAATCAGCCGCCGAGGAAACTGCTGCAGGGAAAACTGGATCGCATCGGCAGCGATGATGCGAGCTTGAGCGTCGATGAAGGTGGCGGCTCCGAGCCGACTCACGTCAAGGCCGAGTTCAAGGAACCTGCCGCGGCGATCGACTTTTTGCTGGATTGGCTGGAATCACGAGCGTCGTTCAAGACGCTCGGCGGGGTGGGGCACCGCGTGGTGCACGGCATGCTGCGCACGGAGCCTGAGCGAGTCACGCCGGCGCTGTTGAAGGAACTCAAGAGCATCGTCCCTTTCGATCCCGAGCACATGCCGCGGGAGATCGAACTCATCGAGGCAGTGCAGCGTCGCCACGGCCAATTGCCGCAAGTCGTCTGCTTCGACACGGCGTTTCACCGCACCATGCCGCGCGTAGCCACCCAATTGGCGATTCCGCGCCGGTACGCGGCGAAGGGTGTTCAGCGCTACGGATTCCATGGCTTGTCATACACCTTTCTCATGCAGGAATTGGTGCGTCTCGGCGATCCTGCCGCGGCTCGGGGCCGAGTCATCCTCGCGCATTTGGGCAGCGGCGCAAGCCTTGCGGCGGTGCGGGACGGCAGGTGTATCGATACCAGCATGGGATTCACGCCTACCGCGGGACTCCCCATGGGAACACGATCAGGGGATTTGGATCCCGGACTCGTGAGCTACCTTGCCTCGACGGAGTCGATGACCGCGATGCAATTTCAGACGCTGGTCAATCATGAATCGGGCTTGCTCGGAATCTCCGAGACCAGCGCCGATGTTCGCGACCTGCTGGCGCGCGAACCGAACGATCCGCGTGCGGCGGAGGCGCTGGCGCTGTTTTGCTACCAGGCAAAGAAATGGATCGGTGCGTTCGCCGCGGCGCTCGGCGGCGTGGATACGTTGGTATTCGCCGGCGGCATCGGTGAAAACGCGGCGCCCGTGCGCAAACGCATCTGCGATGGATTGAATTTTTTGGGCATCGAGATCGACGACGAGGCCAACGGCCGGCACGCCCGGCGCATTTCAACCGACACCGGATCATCGGTCATGGTGCGCGTGATACGCACCGACGAAGAGTCCGTGATTGCGGCGTTGAGCGTCCGTCTATTGGGATTTGAATCGGCATAGGAGAGACGACATGCAACTCGAGGCCAAGGCGCCGACGCTCGATGCGGAACTGGCGCGGAAAATTGATGCCTACTGGCGTGCGGCCAACTATTTGTCCGTCGGGCAGATTTATCTCTGCGATAACCCGCTGCTGAAAGAGCCGCTCGCGCTTGCGCACGTCAAGCGCATGTTGCTGGGACACTGGGGCACGACGCCGGGGCAGAATTTCATCTACACGCATTTGAATCGAATCATCAAGAAATACGATGTCGACATGATCTACATGTCGGGGCCGGGACATGGCGGCCCGGCCGTCGTGGGCAGCACCTATCTCGAGGGTACCTACAGCGAGATCTATGCCAATGTCAGTCAGGACGAGGTCGGTTTGAAACGCCTCTTCACGCAGTTCTCGTTTCCCGGCGGGATTCCGAGCCACGCCTCGGCGGAATGTCCGGGGTCGATCCACGAGGGCGGTGAACTCGGGTACTCGCTGAGCCATGCATTCGGCGCGGTATTCGACAATCCCGAACTCGTGGTGGCCTGCGTGATCGGCGACGGCGAGGCTGAAACGGGGCCGCTCGCCACCTCGTGGCATTCCAACAAGTTCTTGAATCCGGCGAGCGACGGCGCGGTTCTCCCCATTTTGCATTTGAACGGCTACAAGATCGCGAATCCGACGCTGTTGGCGCGCATTTCCCGCGAAGAACTGGAGCAGTTGCTGCGCGGCTGCGGCTGGACCCCGTACTTCGTCGAGGGTCATGAGCCGATGCCCATGCACCAAGCGATGGCCGCGACGTTGGATACCGTGATCGAGCAGATTCGGCGGATTCAGGCGGACGCGCGCAGTTCCGGCGGAATAACGGAGCGGCCGCGCTGGCCGATGATCGTATTCTCTTCGCCCAAAGGCTGGACCGGACCCAAGGTGATCGACGGCAAAGCAAATGAAGGCACCTTCAGATCGCATCAGGTGCCCCTGTCGGACCCGGCGAAGAATCCGGAGCACCTGCGGCAGCTGGAAAGCTGGCTGCGCAGTTATCGTCCCGAGGAGCTGTTCGACCAGCAAGGCCGACTGAAGCCGGAGCTGGCGGCGCTGGCGCCGAGCGGCCAGCGCCGCATGGGCGCGAATCCCAATGCCAACGGCGGCATGCTGCTGCGCGACCTGCGCATGCCCGACTTTACAGAGTATGGGGTGGACGTACCCAAGCACGGCCTCATGGGGATCGGCGATACACACGTGTTGGGACGATTTCTGCGCGACGTGCTGAAGTTGAATGCCGACCAGCGCAATTTCCGCATCTATGGCCCGGATGAAACGATGTCGAATGGTCTCGAGGCGGTGTTCGAAGCGACCAATCGGCAATGGCTGGCCGCGACCGCCGACAACGACGAATTTCTAGCGCGCGACGGGCGGGTCATGGAGATGCTGAGCGAGCACCAATGCGAGGGTTGGCTCGAGGGGTACCTGTTGACCGGACGGCACGGCCTGCTCAATTGCTATGAAGCGTTCATTCACATCGTCGACTCGATGTTCAATCAGCATGCCAAATGGTTGAAGGTCACGGCCGGCTTGGCGTGGCGCCGCAAGATCGCATCGTTGAATTATCTGTTGAGTTCCCACGTGTGGCGCCAGGATCACAATGGATTCACGCATCAAGATCCCGGCTTCCTCGATCACGTGGTCAACAAGAAGGCGGAGATCGTACGCGTGTACCTGCCGCCGGACGCCAATTGTCTGCTGTCCGTGATGGATCATTGCCTGCGCAGCCGCCATTACGTCAATGTGGTGGTGGCGGGCAAACATCCGGCCCCGCAATGGCTGTCGATGGATGCGGCCGTCAAGCACTGCAGCGAAGGCATCGGCATCTGGCAGTGGGCCAGCAACGATCAGCGCAGCGAGCCGGACTTGGTGATGGCCTGCGCGGGCGACGTGCCTACGCTCGAGACTTTGGCGGCCACGTCGATCCTGCGCGAGCAGTTGCCGGAGTTGAAGGTACGCGTGATCAACATCGTCGATTTGATGAAGCTGCAACCGAGTTCGGAGCATCCGCACGGGTTGAACGACAGCGATTTCGACTCGCTGTTCACCAAGGACAAACCCGTCATCTTCGCCTTCCATGGGTATCCCTGGCTGATTCATCGCCTGACCTACCGCCGCCACAATCACGAGAATCTGCATGTACGCGGATACAAAGAGGAGGGCACGATCACCACGGCGTTCGATATGACGGTGCTGAACGACATGGATCGTTTCCACTTGGTGATGGACGCAATCAATCGCTTGCCTCAGACGGGTAGCCCAGGCGTCTATCTGAAGCAGCGGCTGCAGGATAAATTGGTCGAACACAAGCAGTACATCGACCGCCATGGGCAGGACATGCCGGAAATCCGCGACTGGATGTGGCCGGACTACGCCGTGGGCTGAGTGAGCGCATCGTGCCGGCGAGGCGCGTTGTCCTACAAGCGCTGTCTCCGTCAGCCGACATGCGCTACCGAGCTTCGCCTACGTTTGCGGGGTCAGCAACCTCAATAATGGGTCAGGCAGTTCGCCTGGCCGCTTGCGCGGACTGGAGTTTCTTAGATAGTGTCAGCGATTCCAACCAACTACGACCGGTCTCATCAGGCCGCGGGGTCACCCTTTCCACGCGGCGCGAATTGGGATGGTCAGGGCGTCAATTTTTCCCTGTTCTCCGAGAGTTCCGAGTCGGTCGAACTGTGTTTGTTCGACCCGTCGGGGAACAATGAACGGCGCATCCGCATTCGCGAGCGCACCAGCGGCGCTTGGCACGTTTATGTCCCGGGAGTGGGCCCCGGCCAGCTATATGGTTATCGGGTGTACGGACCCTACGTTCCGGAGAGCGGACTGCGCTTCAATCCGAACAAATTGCTGCTCGATCCCTACGCCAAGGCGATCGGCCGGCAAATGACGTGGGCCGACGAACTGTTCGGCTATCAAGTGGGAGATCCGGACGGCGACTTGTCATTCGATGACCGGGACAGCGCACCCTTCGCGCCGCTGGGCATGGTCATCGATCCCGGCTTCGATTGGAGCGCAGAGCGGCGACCTTCGCATCCGGCACACGAGACCGTCATTTATGAGGCTCATGTCCGCGGCATGAGCCGTCTACACCCGGATGTGCCGAGCCACTTGCGCGGCACCTATGCGGGGATGGCATCCGCGCCCATCTTGAAGCACCTTCAAAGCCTCGGCATCACCGCCGTCGAGCTGATGCCGGTGCATTATTTTCTGCACGATCGCCATCTCGTGGACAAGGGACTGCGCAACTACTGGGGATACAACACTCTGGGATTCTTCGCTCTGGAATCGGGCTACGCATCCAAGCCGGAGGACCCCTCCGGTGTGATCCGTGAATTCAAGGAAATGGTCAGGGCGCTGCACAACGCCGGCATCGAAGTGATATTGGACGTGGTATACAACCACACCGCCGAAGGCAATCACGCGGGTCCCACCCTTTCGTTCCGCGGCATCGACAACCTGGCTTACTACCGCACGGTTCCCGGCGACCCGCGCCACTACATGGACTTCACGGGCACCGGCAACACGCTGAACATGGTGCACCCGCATTCCCTGCAACTGCTCATGGACAGCCTGCGCTATTGGGTTACCGAAATGCATGTGGACGGGTTTCGCTTCGACCTCGCGTCCGCCCTCGCTCGGGAACTGAACGATGTGGATCAATTGGGCGCCTTCTTCGACACCATCTACCAGGACCCGACGCTCGCTCCCGTCAAGCTCATTGCCGAACCGTGGGATCTCGGCGAGGGTGGATATCAAGTCGGCAACTTTCCGTTGGGATGGATGGAGTGGAACGGCAAGTATCGGGATACGGTGCGTAAGTTCTGGAAAGGAGACATGGGTCTGCACTCGGATATCGCCACTCGCCTCGCCGGCAGTGCAGATCTCTATGAAACCACCCGCCGGCCGCCGTCGGCGAGCGTCAATTTCGTCACGGCGCATGATGGGTTCACGCTGCAGGATCTCGTGAGCTACGAGCAGAAACACAACGAGGCCAACGGCGAAGAGAACCGCGACGGCAGCGACGACAATAGTTCGTGGAACTGCGGCGTCGAGGGTCCGACCGACGATGCGGGAATCATCGAACTGCGCGAGCGGCAAAAGCGCAATTTTTGGTGTTCCCTGATGTTCGCTCAAGGGTCGCCGATGATTTCGGGCGGCGATGAGTTGAGCCGCACGCAGCAAGGCAACAACAACGCGTATTGCCAGGACTCGGAAATTTCCTGGTACCACTGGGATTTGGACGCGCCGCGCACGGAATTCCTGGAATTCGCGCGGCGCGTCGTTCAATACCGAAAACGGCATCCGAATTTTCACCGCTATGCGTTCTACGACGGCGATCCCGAAGCGAAGCACCCGGACAAGAATATCGTCTGGTTCAGGGCGGACGGGAAGCGGATGGTGGCGAAGGATTGGGAGGACGGCGGTTGGATGCGGACTCTCGGAATGTTCATGAACGGCACGGCGCCTGAGATTCGAGACAGCGCGGGACAATGCGCCGAGGATTCGGACTTCTTGCTGCTCTTCAATGCCCATCATGAACCCGTGTCGTTTCGCATTTCTCACCAGCTCTATCCATCGGGATGGAAAGTGGCGTTCGATACGGCGCGCCCCACGCTGCCGGCGGAAAAGGAGGCGGTGAAACGCAATCGCTTGGTGAACCTCGCCGCGCGCTCCTTGGTCGTGCTCAGTCATGAGCGGTAAATGGATCGCGAGCTATCGCCTGCAGCTGCATGCCGGATTCCCCTTGAGGAAGGCGCAGCAGGTGCTGCCGTATCTGGCCGATTTGGGGATCAGCCACGTATACCTCTCGCCCTGCCTTCAGGCGGTTCCCGGCAGTCAGCATGGATACGATGTCACGGATCCGACGCGGATCAGCGCAGACCTGGGCGGCGAACCCGCCTGGGCCGATTTCGTGGATTGCGCGCGCTCGCATGAGCTCCGCATCCTGCTGGACATCGTGCCGAACCACATGTCGGCTTCGGAGCACAATCCCTGGTGGGACCACGTGCTGGCGCATGGGCCGTTCAGCGAGTTTGCCGGTTACTTCGATTTCCGCATCTCACCGAATCGGCCCTTTCGCGTGCATTTGTGTTCCTTGGCGCGACCCTATGGGGCGGCTCTCGACGCGGGAGAGCTGACGATCGAGGTCGCGCAGGGGCGTCCGCGCGTTCGCCATTACGATAACACCTGGCCGCTGGGGCCCGCCTCGTGGGGCACGCTGCTGTCTGCCGCGCCAACGTGGCCGGCGCATGCGAAGCGCTGCTTCGACGCACTCGAACGATTGCAAGCCATCGAAGTCCCCGATGCGCAGGATCGGGCGGCGTATGCGGGACATGCGGCGCACGCAGGAGAGGCGCTCACCGAGGCGATCGAGCAAGGACAGCTGAAAGATGCCGTAGATCGCACCCAGGCCGACAAAGAACTGATGAATGCGGTCCTTGAGCGGCAGTTCTACTCGCTGCACGGCTGGAAGCTTGCGGGAGAGCTCGGCAACTACCGGCGTTTCTTCGACATCGGCACTTTGAGCGGCATTCGCACGGAATTGCCGGACGTGTTCGCCGCGACGCACGCGCGCATCGAGGCGATGATTGCGGCGGAGGAGATCGACGGCCTGAGGGTCGATCATCCGGACGGCTTGCGGGAACCGCTCGAATACTTCAAGCGGCTGCGCGCGTTGTTGCCGAAGGGGCGTATCTACGTCGAGAAAATCTTGGAGAACGACGAGCGCCTCAAGGATGATTGGCCGATCGACGGCAGCGTCGGTTACGAGTTCCTGGCCAAGGTGAACCGCCTGTGGATGGACGATCAGCGAACCGACGTCCTAACGGCCACGTATTTCGATTTCACCGGTCACTCCGTGAACTTCGCCAGGGTGGTGCGTGAAAAGAAGCGCGCCATCATCGAGTCGACTTTCTGCGCCGATCATGAGCGCCTGACCGGGGCCGCGCTCGAGCTCGCGCGCACTGAGTGGCGCACCCGAGACTTGAGTCCGCGGCATCTGCGCGAAGCCCTGGCCCGCCTGATCGTCGCGCTGCCCATTTATCGGACCTATCGAACGCTCAACACACTGCACGATGACGACAAGCGCACATTGACCGAGGCCGTTCAAAGCGCGCGAATCGGCTCTCCGGAAATCGACCCTGCGATCTTCGATTTTCTGGCGGCGCTGTTGACCAAGACCCGGCTGAACGAGGCCGAAGCGGATTTTATCGCCACCTGGCAGCAATTGACGCCGGCCGTCATGGCCAAGGGCGTGGAAGACACCACGTTTTACTGCTTCGATCGGCTCGTATCCTGCAATGAAGTCGGATCGCAGGCCTCGCTGGTCGGAATCTCGGCGGGCAAGTTCCACGAGTTTTGCCACTCTCTGAGCGATCGATGGCCGAATAATTTGCTCGCCACCTCGACGCACGACAACAAGCGCAGCGAGGATGTGCGCACGCGTATTTCGATCTTGTCGGAGATCCCCGAACGGTGGGCCGAGGCCTTGCATCAATGGTCGAATCTGAATGCTCCCGCATGGAAAAATCACGCACCGGACCGCCATGCGGAATATCTCCTGTATCAAACGCTCATCGGCGCATGGCCCATCAGCCGCGAGCGCTGTTGGCAGTACATGCTGAAAGCCTGCCGCGAGGCGAAGATCAACACCTCCTGGCATGAACCCAACGCTGCCTACGAGGAATCGATCCGCAGCTTCGTCGACGGAATATTCCAGACGACGGAATTCATCGCAAGCCTCGATCGCTTCGTCGACCCGCTGATCCTTCCCGGCCGGATCAACAGCCTGGCGCAGACTCTCATCAAGATGGTGGCGCCCGGCGTTCCGGATTTCTACCAAGGCACCGAATTGTGGGATCTGAGCCTGGTCGACCCGGACAATCGGCGGCCGGTGGACTTCGGGTTGCGCGCGGCATTTGCGCAGCGCGCGCGCACGCTGTCCGCGGCCGACGTGACCGCCGAGTGGGATTCCGGGCTGCCCAAATTGTGGATGACGGCGCGCGTGCTGGCGATTCGCCGCGAACGCGCGGAGGATTTTTCCGATCAAAGCAAGTATCAGCCGCTCATCGCGCAGGGAGCGCATTTGGCGCGGCTGCTCGCGTTTCGCCGTGGCGAGAATCTCATCGCCGTCGTGCCGCGCTTCACCATGTCGCTCGGCGGCGAATGGGGCGATACGCGCCTGCCGCTCCCCGGCGGCGCCTGGCGCAACTGCTTTACCGACGCCGTGCTGCAGCGGGAAGTCACACCGGATGCGCTGTTCAATTCGTTTCCGGTGGCCCTGTTGGTCCGGGACGGTGCCTGATGAAGATTAGCGTATGGGCACCGTCGGCGAAGTCAGTCGAGCTGGTGACTCCGGAGGGCCGGATCACGCTGCACTCAGAAGCGGGCGGATCGACAGAAGCAGGCGGATCGACAGAAGCAGGCGGATTCGGGCAAACGGGCAAATCCGGAGAAACACGCGGATCGCTGAAAGCCGCTGAGTCCGCGGCCGTGCCTGGAGACCTGGGCGAGCCGGGACATTGGCATACCGAGGTCGATGAATCCCTTCTGGCGAACGGCTATCGATACTCGATCGACGGCGGTGAACCTATTCCTGATCCGCAATCGAGGTGGCAGCCCGACGGAGTCCATGGCGCGTCGTACCTTGCGGACATTGGCCACAGCGCGCCGGGCTTTCTTCCGAAGCCGCTGCGCGAAGCGGTCATCTACGAACTGCACATCGGTACCTTCACGCCCGAGGGGACTTATGCGGCCGCCCAGGCCAAACTCGGGCATTTAGTCGAGCTCGGCGTCACGCACGTGGAGCTGATGCCGCTGGCCACGTTTCCGGGCGGGCGTGGATGGGGATATGACGGAGTAGATCTATACGCGCCATTCCCCGCCTACGGTACTCCGCAGCAACTCGTCTCCTTCGTGCAGGCCTGTCATGCGCAGGGCATCGGTGTGTTGCTGGATGTGGTCTACAACCACCTGGGGCCGGATGGAAACTATCTGGCGCAGTACGGGCCCTATTTTACCGATCGCTACAAAACCAATTGGGGCGCGGCGATCAACTACGACGGGCCGCACAGCGATCCGGTGCGCCGCTTCATCATCGACAACGCCTTGATGTGGTTGCGCGACTACGGATTCGACGGCCTGCGACTCGACGCAGTCCACGCCATTTTCAGTTTCGACGCCGTCCATGTGCTGGAGGAGCTGGCGATCGCGGTCGAGGAGCTGGGCACGAAACTCGGCCGCAGCTTCGTGCTCATCGCCGAGAGCGATCTCAATGATCCGCGCCTGGTGCGCCCGGCGTCCCGGGGCGGCTACGGTCTGGACGCACACTGGGCCGACGATTTCCATCACGCAGTACACCGGTTCTTCACCGGCGAGACGGAGGGCTACTATGCGGATTTTCACGGCCTGAAGGATGTGGCGACCGCGCTGCGCGACGGATATGTGTATCAGGGGCAGTACTCGCCGCATCGCGGGCGCCGGCATGGGCGGCCGCCGCAGGGTGTCGGCTCGGATCAGATCGTCGTGTGCGCGCAAAATCACGATCAGATCGGCAATCGTGCGCAGGGAGAACGCCTGAGCATGATGCTGGGTGTGCCGCAACTCAAGGCCATCGCGGCGTTGACGGTGCTGTCGCCGTTTGTGCCGTTGCTGTTTCAAGGCGAGGAATGGGGTGCGCGGACTCCTTTTCTCTATTTCACCGATCATGAGAATGCCGAGTTGGGGCGGCTGGTCGCAGAGGGGCGGAGCAAGGAATTCAGCAGCTTTCGCTGGCAGGGCGCCGTGCCGAACCCCCAGGAGCTCGAGACCTTCTCTCGCTCGAAGCTCGATTGGGCCGAATTGTCGTCGGCGCCGCATGCGGAGATCTACGAATGGTATCGAGAGCTCATTCGTCTGCGGCGCGGGAAGCGGGGCCGGGCCAAGGCCATCGTGAAGGCCGATGCAAAGGCAGGATCGTTGAAGTTCGTTCACGACGACGTGCTCTGCCTGTTCAACTTTTCCGACAGGCCGCAGCGGTTGCGTATGCCCGACGGCGAGTGGGAGCTGGCGCTCAGGTCCGATAGGCCGGAAGCAAAACCGCTCGACGGCGTGCCGGCGCAAGCGACTCTCGTCTACAGGCGGCGCGGGTAGCGCTCGCTCACGCATCGGCAGTCGCTAATCGGCTAGCGGTGAGCCTGGGCCAGGGCAACGCCGGCAGCAGCGCCGATGACAACGACCAGCAGCGGCGGTGCGCGCCACGTGATCAATAATATGAAGCCGATGATGGCCACGCCGAAGTCTCCTGTCGTCTTGACCGAGCTGGTCCATACCGGGTCGTAGAAGGCACCGCCGAGGATTCCGACCACCGAGGCATTGATGCCGCGCATGGCTGCCTGCGCGTCGGGACGGGCGCGAAATATTTCCCAAAAGGGCAGTGTGCCGATGAGGATCAAAATGCCCGGAAGAAAGATCCCGATCAGTCCCAGTGCGGCCCCCATCACGCCGTGCGGCGACGGTTCCGCGACGGCGCCGAGATAGGCGGCGAACGTGAAAAGCGGACCGGGGATTGCTTGCGCGGCGCCATAGCCGGCGAGAAAGGCATCGTCGCTGACCCAACCCGGCGCGACAAAGGCGCTCCGCAGCAGCGGCAACACCACATGACCGCCGCCGAATACCAATGCGCCGGAGCGATAGAACGCATCGAAGAGTGCAATCCCGGGGGACGATCCGAATTCACGGAGCAGGGGCAGGCCGACCAGCAAGAGCGCGAAAATCACGAGCGATGCAATCCCGGCCTGGCGCGAAACGGGTACGACGATGGCGCCGGTCGATGCGGGGGAGGGGGCGCGGCAGAGCCACAGCCCGGCGATGGCGCCGAAAAGAATCGCGGCGATTTGCCCGCTGGACGACGCGCTGAACAGGACGACCAGGATGGCGATGCCGGCAATCGTCGCCCGCTGCCGGTCAGGGCATAGCGTACGCGCCATTCCCCAAATGGCTTGTGCCACGATCGCGACCGCAACCAGTTTGAGCCCGTGCAACAGCCCCAACCCGACGGGCCCGCCCAGCCCCGTGGCCCCATACGCGACCAGCAGTAGGGCGATGGCTGACGGCAAAGTGAAGCCGGTCCAGGCCGCAAGCGCTCCCAGGTAACCCGCTCGCATCAGACCGATGGAAAATCCCACTTGGCTGCTGGCCGGGCCGGGCAGGAACTGACATAGCGCGACGAGATCCGAGAAGGTTGCGTCGTCGAGCCAGCCGCGGCGCACGACGAATTCCTCACGGAAGTAGCCGATGTGAGCCACCGGTCCGCCAAATGAGCTTAATCCCAGCTTGAGGAATACCCGCAGAACCTCCAGCGGAGAGTGAGTGGGCGATCGCTCACGCATACCGGTAGAGCGCCGTGAGTCCGCAGGTCATAGGCAATAAATCACGGCGAGCGCGCCCTCATTCAATGCCACGCGGATCGAGGATGTGTCCATATCGTACGCCATCCGACACTTGCACGTCGACCGCGATCGCGTGTACTTTGTCGTACAAAGTGAAATGGTGGTGAAGCATGAAAACCCCGAAATTCATCCTCGGTCCGAGATTGCCGTTGTTGATGCTCGCGTTGGTTGCGCGCTGTGCCGACGCCGGCGGCCCATTCGGAATCGACCATGAAATGTCCCTCGATCAGAGCGGCATCTGGGCGCGCAAGTATCAGACCGCACTCGAGACGAGCGTGGTGGTCTTCGAAGTAGCGGGGAGCTTGTGGTTCGGTAACGACAACGAGCTGGGCCATACTTTGTGGCAGACGGTCGACTCGTCGGTCATTTCCGGCGTCGGCGCGCAGTTGCTCAAGTATGGGTTCGGCCGCGCTCGCCCGAACCAAGGCAACAATCCCAATGCATGGTTCAAAGGCAGCCACTACCAAAGTTTTCCGAGCGGCGAAGTGACTCTGCAGGCGAGTTTCGTGACGCCGTTCATCGCGAATTACGCGCGGCAGGATCCCTGGATTTGGTCCCTCGAAATACTTCCGGTATACGACGCGTTCGCTCGCATGAAGAGCCAGGCGCACTGGCAATCCGATGTCATCGCAGGTTGGGCCCTCGGTACTGCGGTCGGCTACTGGACCACGACGCGGGCCACGCCGTTTTCCGTTCAGATTCTACCGCGCGGTTTGTCCGTCGGTTATTACAAGCGGTTTTGAAATTTACACGGCAGAATACGGAGCCTTTAACCGTGACAATTCGAGCGCGAGGAAATGCGAATCATTCAACGACTGAACGTTTTGGCGGTAATTCTGCTGTCGTTGGGATACGCATGCATCGCTCGGGCACAGACGGATGAGATTCAAGTGTATGACGCCGAGATTGCCGCGCCGGGCGTCTTCAATTTAACTTGGCACAATAATTTCATATCGAGCGGCAGCAGCACGCCGATCTTTTCCGGCGCCATCGCGCCGGAGAAATCACTCAACGGTGTGACCGAATGGGCATATGGCGTCGCTCCGTGGCTCGAAGCGGGATTATATTTTCCCCTGTATTCGATCACTCGCGACAATAGCGTTCTTTACAACGGGTTCAAACTGAGGACCTTGTTCGTCACCCCGGACGCGGCCAATCGCGGCGTATTCTACGGCGTCAATTTCGAATTCAGCTTCAATACCGCGCATTGGAATGAACGGCGTTACTCGTCGGAAATCCGTCCGATCATCGGTACTCACGTCGGCCGTTTCGATTTCATCTTCAATCCCATCGTCGACAATTCCTACACCGGGGTGTCGAGTTTCGAATTCGTGCCCGCGACGCGGGTGGCGATGAGGGTGTCCGATACCTATAAAGTGGCGCTCGAGGAATACGACGACTTCGGCAGTGTCACGCATTTTCTTCCCGCGTCCAGACAATCGCACCAGTTGTTCTCGGTGGTCGACATACACACCCGCCGCCTCGACATCGAAGTCGGCTTCGGAGCCGGGCTGACCAGCGCTTCGGATCATCGGGTTTTCAAACTGATCTTGATGAAGGACCTTTGACGGTCCTGCACCCAACCCGACGAAGGTTGAATAGTTGTTGACATGGTGTCAGTAACTATCTATCGTTCAACGCATGTCCTACATCACCGAACGTCGTGGAGAGGAAAAAGAGCGCCGGCGCGCTGAGATCCTCGATGCCGCCGAAGCGCTGTATGCCAAGAAAGGCTGGGACGCGCTGACGGTAGACCAGGTGGCGCGCCGGGCGCGCCTGTCGCGTGCCCTGGTTTACGTCTATTTCCGTGACAAAGAAGAGTTGTTATTCGCCGTCGGTGAGCGTGCCATGAGGCTGTTGCGCGATCGTTTCATCGAGGCCGCCGCCAGCCATGCGTTGGGAGTTGACAAGGTGGAAGCCATCGGTCGAGCGTACATGGGCTATGCCTATGAATTCCCACATTATTTCGACTTCTGTTCGCGCTTTCAGGCACATTCGGTTTCGGTCGATCCAGGGTCCCATGAAGGCGCATGCCGGGTCGCGGGGGACGAGGCGATAGCCGCGGTTGTGGCGGCCATCGAGGCCGGCCTGCGCGATGGCGGCATTCGCCCTGATATCGGTGAGCCCGTTTTGCTGGCGACCACATTGTGGGCATTCACCCACGGCATCATTCAGCTGGCCATGGCCAAGGGCAGCGACCTCGCGAGGTTCGGAATCGCCATCCCCGACTTCAGCAATTATGCCTTGGGATTGATACGCACCGTGCTCCAGCGCGACACGGCCTCCCGGTTATCCGGCTGAGTTACCCTTTTTTTGCTCGGGTGTTGACACATGTCTAGTATATTTACAAGTGACTATTTTCCCCCTCCCGCTGCCCGCTTTCGCGCTCATGCCGCCTTGCGCGCGCTGCCATTAGGGCTCGTTGCCATGCTGGCGCTCGGTGCCTGCCATCGACAGGTGCCGACCGACGCGGCGCCCGCGATCGTCGTGGCGTCGCCCGTACACTCTTATCGGGGTACCGGCGCCGGCGAGAGTATTCGCTACCCGGTCGAAGCGGCCGCGCGTTACTCGAATGCCGTGTCGTTCCGCGTGGCCGGCAAGCTGATCGAGCGCAATGTGCGGCTCGGCGACTCGGTCCGCAGGGGACAGGTGATCGCCCGTCTCGATGCGCTCGATGCCCAGAAGCAAGCATCGAGCGCGCAGGCCGCGCTCGATGCCGCCGAACACCGGCTGTCTTTTTCGAAGCAGCAGCTCGATCGCGACCAGGCGCAATTGGCGCAGAATCTGATCGCCGCCAATCAACTGGAGCAAACGCAGGATAGCTATGCCGCGGCGTTAGCCGGACGTGATCAATCGGCGGCGCAGCTCGTGGTAGCGCGGAACACTCTGCAATACAACACTCTGGTTGCCGACCATGACGGAGTGATCACGAGTGAAGATGCGGATACCGGTCAGGTTGTCTCGGCGGGACAAGCAGTCTACGGACTCGCCTGGACGGGGGACACGGACGCCTACCTCGACGCTGCCGCCGCCGACCTGGGCAGGATGGTCATCGGCCAAACAGCCCGCGTGACTTTTGCGGCTTTGCCGGGCCGCCGATTCGAGGCGCGTGTGCGGGAAGTGGCGCCTGCGGCTGATCCGCAAAGCCGCACCTATCGAGTCAAGCTCACGCTGACGGAGCCCGGACCCGCGGTGCGCTTCGGTATGACCGGCGATGCGACGCTGTCGGCCGCTGCGGATGCGGGCGACGCGCCCACCTTCAAGGTGCCCGCCACCGCCATTTTTCACCGGGGCGGGGACCCCGCCGTCTGGGTGATTCGGTTGAATGATTCGACCCTGGAGTTGCGGCCCGTCGCCGTCGCGAGCTATCGCGAGCGCACCGCCACCGTCACGGGCGGATTGAGCGACGGCGACGAGGTGGTGCTGGCCGGAGTGCACACGGTGTATGCCGGCCAGCATGTGAAGCTGGTCAGGCCCTTGTTCGATGGCGACGGCAATGAGTGAGGGCTTCAATCTGTCGGCCTGGACGCTGCGGCATCAGGCGCTGGTGATTTTCATTCTGGCGCTGGTGACGCTTTTCGGCGCGTTGTCCTATGGCAAGTTGGCGCAGTCCGAGGATCCACCGTTCACCTTCAAAGTCATGGTGGTCCGCACGCTCTGGCCCGGTGCGACCGCGCGCCAGGTTCAGGAGGAAGTCACCGATCGGATCGCCCGCAAGCTTCAGGAGACGCCGGATGTCGACTTTCTGCGCAGCTATTCACGGCCGGGCGAGTCGACGCTGTTCTTCACCATCAAGGATGCCGCACCGCCGTCGCAGGTCCCGGACACGTGGTACCAAGTCCGCAAGAAAGTGGGCGACATCGCGTACACCCTGCCCTCGGGAGTTCAGGGGCCGTACTTCAACGACGAATTCGGCGATGTCTACGTCAACCTCTACGCGTTGGAAGGCGACGGCTTCTCACCCGCGCAGCTGCATGATTACGCCGAACGCCTGCGCACCGAGTTGCTGCGCGTGCCCGACGTCAACAAGGTCGACTTCATCGCAGATCAAGAGCAGCGCGTGTATGTCGAGATCGCCAATGCACAGCTCGCGAAACTCAATCTGACGCCGCAGCAGATCGCGGACGCGGTCAATGCGCAAAACTCGGTAGCCGGCGCGGGGTTGGTGACCACCGACGACGATCGAATATACGTGCGTCCGAGCGGACAGTTTCAAGACGTCGCCAAACTGGGCGATACCCTGATTCGCGTGAATGGCCGCACGATCCGGCTCGCGGACATCGCCACCATTAAGCGCGACTACACCGATCCGGCGAGCGAGTACATGCGCTTTGACCACCAGAACGTGTTCGGGATCGGCGTGACGATGGCGCCGTCGGGCGACGTGATCGCAATCGGCAAGGCGCTCGACGTGGAAACGCAACGGCTGCGTGCCTCGCTGCCCGCGGGTCTCAAGCTGGTGCAGGTGGCGAGCATGCCGCAGGCGGTGGGGCGTTCGATCGACGACTTCGTCGAGGCCGTCGCCGAAGCGATCGCCATCGTGCTGGTGGTTAGCTTGATCAGTCTCGGCTTTCGCACCGGGATGGTGGTGGTGATTTCGATTCCTCTGGTATTGGCCGCGACTTCGCTGTGCATGTATTTGTTTCATATCGGCCTGCACAAAGTATCGCTCGGTACGCTGATCCTTGCGCTCGGCCTGCTGGTCGACGACGCCATCATCGCGGTCGAAACCATGGCCGTGAAACTCGAGCAGGGCTTCGACCGGCTGCATGCGGCGGCCTTCGCCTACACCAGCACGGCGTTCCCCATGCTCACCGGCACGTTGGTCACGATCTCGGGGTTCCTGCCGATCGCGCTCGCGAAATCGGCGACCGGCGAGTACACGCGCTCGATATTCGAGGTGTCGGCGATTGCGCTCCTGCTGTCCTGGTTGGCGGCGGTCATCGTGATTCCCCTGCTGGGCTACCACATCCTGTCGGAGCATCCCACGCGCCGCGCATTCGGGTTTCACCGCGACGCGGCGCAGAGCGACGCGGCGCAAAGCGATGCGCGGCAAACGCCGACTGCCGCACCGGCCGAGCACCACGATGTCTACGACACCCGATTCTACCGGCGCCTGCGCGGCTGGATTGCCTGGTGCGTCGACCACCGCGGATTGGTTCTCGGCGTTACGCTCGCCCTGTTCATGGTGGGATTGGCGGGCTTCAAGCTCGTACCTCAGCAATTCTTTCCAAGCTCGGATCGTCCCGAACTATTGGTCGATTTGCGCCTGCCCGAAGGAGCATCGTTTGCCGCGACTCTGCGCGAGACCCAGCGCTTCGAATCCGTGCTGGCAAAGCACCCGGAGATCGATCACTTCGTCGACTTCGTCGGAGCGGGGGCGCCGCGCTTCTATTTGACGCTCGACCAGCAGCTCACCGCACCGAACTTCGCGCAGTTCGTCGTGACTGCAAAGAGCGTCAAGGACCGTGAAAAGCTGATGACGGCTCTGTCAGAAGTTCTGCGCACGGACTATTCATCGGTGCGCACCCGCATCAGCAGGCTCGAGAACGGTCCGCCGATCGGTTTCCCGATCCAGTTCCGCGTCAGCGGGCCGGAAATCGGCACGGTCCGGCAGATATCCGAGGAAGTGGCCACCGTCATGCGCGGCAATGCGGATACGACCAATGTGCAATTCGATTGGGACGAACCCGCGGAGCGCTCGGTGCGCTTCGAAGTCGACCAGACCAAGGCGCGCCAGTTGAATCTCTCGTCGCAGGACATCGAAAACTATCTGCAGATGTCGCTGACGGGCTTTACGATCACGCAGTTCCGCGAGCGCGACAAGCTCATCGGAGTCGATTTGCGCGCGCCGCAGCGCGACCGCATCGATCCGTCGCAGATCGAACGTCTGGCGATTCCGTCCCAGAGCGGGACCGCGGTGCCGCTCGCCGCGCTCGGCCATTTCACCTATGGCCTGGAATATGGCGTGGTTTGGGAGCGCGACCGGCGGCCGACGATCACCGTGCAGGCCGACGTGCAGCACAACGCGCAAGGAATCGACGTGACGACGCAGATCGACAAAGCGCTTGCCGCGTTGCGCCAGCGCCTGCCGGTGGGCTATCGAGTCGAAATCGGCGGCGCCGTGGAGGAGAACGCGAAGGCACAGGCGTCGATCAACGTGCAGATGCCTCTGCTGGGCGTGGCGGTGCTGGTGCTGTTGATGGTTCAGCTGCAGAGTTTCAGCCGCGTATTGATGGTGGTGCTCACGGCGCCGCTCGGATTGATCGGGGTGGTGGCCGCGCTGCTGCTGTTCCGCATGCCGTTCGGTTTCGTGGCCATGCTCGGAACTATTGCGATGTTCGGAATCATCATGCGCAACTCGGTAATCCTCGTGGACCAGATCGAGAAGGATATCCACATAGGACACGGCCGATTCGAGGCGGTGATCGGAGCGACGGTCCGGCGTTTTCGTCCCATCACGCTGACTGCGGCGGCTGCCGTGCTCGCGCTCATTCCGCTGTTGCGCAGTAACTTTTTTGGTCCCATGGCGACGGCGCTGATGGGCGGCATTACGGTGGCCACCGTGCTGACGTTGTTCTATTTGCCGGCGCTGTATGCATTGTGGTTCCGCGTGCGTCGCGACGAAGCTCCGCCGGAGGTAGAGCGATGATGACTAAAGCGAATCGAGCGAGGATTGCCGCACATCGGGCGAGGTTTTCCGTGCCGGCGGTGTTCGGCGTGGCGACCCTGACGTTGAGTGTCGCGGCGTGCGGAGCGTTCGGTCCGAGCCGCGAGCCGCCCAAAATGCCGTCGCCTGCGAACTATGCGGTCGATGCACAGCCCGCGCAGCTGCCCCCGGCGGACGGCGTTGCGCAGCAGCTGGCGATCGGTGCGCGTCCTATCTCAAAGTGGTGGATGATGTATCAGTCCGACGCGCTCGATGCCTTGGTCGAGGAGGGGCTTGCCAAGAGTCCCTCGCTGGCCGCCGCACAGCACACTTTGCGGGCTGCGCGCGAGGGCTTGCGTTCGCAGATCGGCCAATCCATGCTGCCGAGCGTCGACGTTGGCTTCAGCCCGACTCGCCAGCGGGCGCTCGGACTGCCGATTGTGCCGCAGCAAACCTTTCTCGAAAATATCTTCGCCGCGGAAGTGCAGACATCGTATACCTTCGATTTCTTCGGCGCGGCCGTGCTCGCCGACCGTGCCTTGGCCCGGCAAGTTCAGCAGCAGGCCTACCAGCTCGAATCGACTCGGCGCGCGCTCGCGGCCAATATCGTCGTGGCGACGATCAACGCCGCCTCGCTGCAGGAACAGGTCGCCGCAACCGAACAACTGGTCGCGCTGGGTGAGCAGCGCGCGCGGCAGACGGCCGCGCGCTATGAGCTTGGCAGCGCATCGCGCGACGACATGCTGGCCGCGGAACAGGATGCCGCCAACGCGGCAGCAACGCTGCCGGTATTGCGGGCGCAGGCGAGTGCAGTCCGCCACGCCCAGGCCGTGTTGTTGGGACGTACGCCGGATCAGGCCCCCATGCCGTTGTCCCTGGACGCGCTGCATCTTCCGGAGCGTGTGCCGGTCGCAGTTCCATCCGATCTGCTGCATCAGCGTCCCGACATTCTCGCGGCCGAGGCGGCCGTGCGGGCAACCGCGGACGAGGCCGGCGCGGCCACGGCCTCCATGTTTCCATCTTTGACTCTGTCGGCAGCATATGGCCGCGGCGGTTTCGATTGGTCGACCTTCACCTCGCCCGCAGGAGCGATTTGGAGTGTCGGCGCGTCGCTGACGCAGCCGCTGTTCCACGGCGGCGCGCTGCGCGCGCGCAAACATCAGTACGAAGCCACTCACGATGCGGCCGTGGCGCAATACAAACAAACCGTGTTGACCGCGTTCCAGAACGTCGCGGACACCCTGGTATCGCTCGATGAGGACGCCAACACGCTCTTCCAGACGCAGCGCGCCGCGACCGCCGCCGATTCCATGCACCGCGATACTGAGTCGCGCTACCGGCTGGGCGCGGCACCGTTCTATGCGAAGCTGACGGCGGCACAGCAATATCAGAGCGCGAACGTTCAGTACGTGCGGGCGCGTGCGGCGCGGCTTGCCGATACCGCCGCGCTGTTCGACTCGATGGGTGATCCGCGCTAAGCCAGGTGATCCGCGCTGGGCTAGCGATCCGCGCCGGGCCAGGGGATCGTAGGCGGCGCAGCGTCGATCACGCCGCTTGTTGTCCGCGCCACCATGCCGCGGTCAGCAAATCCGCATGATGCTGCGTGAACACGCCGCAGAGCGCGGACGGTATGCACAGGAACGGCAGCCATTGCTCCGGGAACACATCGTGCGGCCCACAGTGAAACCAAGGTTCGGCGCTGGTTTCCTCTTCCTCGCAGCTGGCTTGGGGCAGGTCGCGAAACACGCAGTCGGTAACCAGGCAGATCTCGTCGTAATCGTAGAAGATGACCCGGCCGTGACTGGTCACTCCGAAATTCTTCAGCAGCAGGTCGCCGGGAAACACATTGCTGGCGGCCAGGTCGCGCAGGGCGTTGCCATAATCGATGACGGCGGATTCGGCGGCCGCGGGATCGGCCTCGCGCAAAAATAAGTTGAGCGGCCGCAAGCGGCGCTCGATGTAGCAGTGTTCGACGATCAAATCGTCGCCTTCGATGCGGCAGCTTTCGCTTGCCTCGTTCAATAGCTCGTCAGCCAGGGCGGGCATGAAGCGCGCGCGCGGCAGCCGCAGGCGTTTGAACTCCTGGGCGTCCACCAGGCGGCCGGCGCGGTCGTGCCGGAACACGAATTGGTAGCGCTCGATGACGTCTTCGCGTGTGCTGGTTTTGGGGGCGCCGAACCGATCACGGATCACCTTGAAGACCAGATCGTGAGAGGGCAGGGTGAATACGATCATCACCAGGCCGGGCTCTCCCGGGGCGTGCACGAAGCTGTCGATGGATTTGTCCAGATGCCTTTGCAGCGCGAAATAACGTTCCGTCTTGCCCTGTTTGGCGCGGCCAAGCACTGTGTACAGCTCATCGATGGACTTGCGCGGCATGAAAGAGCGCAGCAGAGTGATCGCTGCGCTGACCACCGGCAGATCCACGTGAAAATACGAGCGCGCATAGCCGAACAGCGATCCGACGTCGGCGCGCGACAGCATGACGGAATCGACCTGCACGCCCTTCGGTGAGTTCGTGAAGGCAAGTACCAAGGGTGTGATCGAGCCATCGCCGATCAGCCGGCCGACCGCGAACGCGTGCACGCCGCGATAGAACACGGGTTCGATCAATTCGATGGACTCAGGGGGGCCGCTCGGCCGCCCGGTTTGGAAATATCGCCCGATTTCAGCGCTGATGCGGTGCACGGCCGCGTCCGTTTCGGCGATCGCGGCGCCGAAAGGCAAGTCGGTGAGGATCTCGCGCACGGCCGTCGGCAACGAACCGCCCACGCGGTAAACCCGGATCGGCACCGCGCCGGAGGCACGGCCCACACTGGTCGCGCAGAATTCGACTTCCGGGTTGACGCCCACGGTACCGAACAGATCGCGGGTGACCGAATTGAAGAACGTGCGGTAGAAATCGCTGTCCGGCCGCCGTGCGACGATCATCTCGTAGGCACGCTTGATGTCGATCCACAGCGCGACTTCGGTGCGTTTCGACCGCAGCTGGCTTGCGATCGCCGCCACGCAGCGCGCCACTCGCTGCTCATACAGCTCGATGCGGGCCACCGCATCGAGCTGGGCAGCGTGCCAATCCTCCGCGAGGAAGTTCAGCGCCGCGTGCCGCGTGATTCGGCCGAACTCCTCGTTATACTGTCGAAACTGTTCCGCGATCAGCGCAGCATGATCTTTCGCAGTAACGCCGTCTTGCGTCGCGGCGGAACCGGCGGCGGCGCTCATGCATCCGCCTTCTACGCCACCACGCGCCGCGGGCCCGGTGCTACCGGCGTCGCGAATTGCTCCGTCTCGGTGCTGCCGGCCATCGCGCCGGTGGAATGCGAGCCCGCGCTGATCGCGGTTTGTACCGCATCGAAATAGCCGGTGCCGACGAAGGCCTGATGCTTGGTAGCGCGATAGCCGGCTCTTTCCTGGCTGAATTCACGTTGTTGCAGCTGTGAGTAGCCGAGCATGCCGTCCGCGCGATAAGCAGCGGCGAGTTCGAACATGGACAGATTCAATG
The DNA here is from genome assembly GCA_036498345.1 of Steroidobacteraceae bacterium. Taxonomy (GTDB): domain Bacteria; phylum Pseudomonadota; class Gammaproteobacteria; order Steroidobacterales; family Steroidobacteraceae; genus Bog-1198. The sequence goes on along the minus strand of DASYFQ010000190.1, from coordinate 2,206 downwards.
CATGCCAGCCGGCGAGCGTGATGAATTGAAAGCGGTAGCCGAGCGCCGCCAGTTCCTCGCGCCAGCGCTTCATCGCCGCGGCGTCGAGCTTGGCCTGCCAGTTGAACGACGGTGAGCAGTTGTAGGCCAGCAATTTACCGGGGAATTTGGCGTGAATGGCGGCCGCAAAATGCCGCGCTTCGGCCATGTCGGGCTTGGACGTCTCGCACCACAAAAGATCGGCATAGGGGGCGTAGGAGAGCCCCCGATCGATGGCTTGCTCGATGCCGGCCTTGACGTAAAAAAAGCCCTCGCTCGAACGCTCGCCGGTGAGAAAGCGCGCGTCGCGCGGATCATGATCGGTGAGGAGCAGGTCCGCCGCGTCGGCGTCGGTGCGGGCGATGATCACGGTGGGTACGCCGAGCACATCGGCCGCGAGCCGCGCCGCCACCAGCTTGTTGATGGCTTCGCCGGTCGAGACCAGGACTTTCCCGCCCAGGTGTCCGCATTTCTTGGCGGACGACAATTGATCTTCGAAGTGCACGGCAGCGGCGCCGGCACGAATCAACGCCTTGGTCAGTTCGAAGGCGTTGAGATTGCCGCCGAAACCAGCTTCGGCATCGGCAATGATGGGAACCACCCAGTCGGTATCGGATTTGCCGTCCATGTGATGGATTTGGTCGGTACGCAGCAGCGCGTTGTTGATGCGCTCGACCATCTTCGGCACCGAGTCGACCGGATACAGACTCTGGTCCGGATACACTTCGCCGGCGGTATTCGCATCACCGGCGACCTGCCAGCCTGAGCAGTAAATGGCTTTGAGGCCGGCTTGCACGGTTTGAATCGCCTGATTTCCGGTCATGCAACCCAAGCCTGCGATCACGGACTCGCTATGCAGTTGACGCCAGAATTTTTCCGCGCCCATGCGCGCCAGTGAATATTCGATATGCACGCTGCCGCGCAGACGCGCCACATCGGCGCTGCTGTAGGGACGCTGGACGCCGTTCCAGCGGTCGTTGGTTTGATCGCTCAAGTCAATTCTCCTTTGCTCAAAAAATGGCGAGCTTGCGTCTCGGGATTCAGGGAGCTTAAAGTACGGGAAGGGCGGATTTACACATTGGAAATTTGACAGTGTGAATTTCACACCGGTGCCTTATGACAACCAGCGACTGGATGCGCGCGCCGCGAGCACAAAAGGACGGGGTCGCAGCGACCCCGTTAACGAGTTGCGCGAAGCGCATGGGAATACCCGTTAAGGGTTGCGCGAAGCGCATGGGAATACGCCGTGGATTTGCTGCGGAGCGACTGAAATGGGCTTGATCCGACAAGGGCATTTCCTGGGGACCAAGCTTCGGTCGCTGCGCAAGCGCAATGGCCTCACGCTCGATGAACTTTCGGCCCGCTGCGTGCAAATCGACGCGGCGGGGGCCCCGTCGGTGTCCTATCTCAGCATGGTGGAAACCGGCAAGCGCATGCCCTCGGCCGACATGTTGGACATGCTGGCGGGCATTTTCAGCAAGGATGCACGTTGGTTTCTCGACGAAAACACCGAGGTCGAGGCCGTTCCGGCGCAGCGCGAACGCGGCGGTCTCGAAGCCATGCCCTTGGAACCGGCATTTCTGTTCTCGCACGAGCTGCTGCAGAACGCGCTGCCGGAACTGCTGTCGCAAACCGGCACCACCGGCCGTCAATTCGCGCAATTATTGATTCGGGTCTGGCAGGAAACCCGCCACAACAATTTTCCCGACATCGAGCGTGCCGCCGAGGAGTGCGGCAAGCGACAGATGCCGCTCGGCCTGAGCGACGTGATGGCGATCTGCAAGCGCCACGGGCTCGATGTGCAGTGGTTCGACGGCAACGGCCGCAAGCCGAGCGGGGCGCTCATTCGATCTCAGTTCGATGCACCCAGGACCGTGCTGATCAACAAGCGCTTGCGCAATCAAGAGGAGCGGTTGAAGTTCGAACTCGCATTCTTCATCGGCCACAAGATTCTGCACAACGGCGACGGCGCCATTTCCCCGCACAGCGCGATACATTCCGGCGACGGCGAATCGCCCGGGTCCACGGCCGGGATGGGCGCGCAGGATGTGCTGTATGCGTGGCGGGATTTCGAGTGCAGTTTCTTTGCGGGCGCGCTGTTATGTCCGCGCATTCCGTTTCGGCGCTTGTTGATCCGCGAATCACACAGCGTCGACGCCTGCCACAAGGTGGGTGTGACGCCGGCGCT
>DASYFQ010000189.1:0-24255 GCA_036498345.1 Steroidobacteraceae bacterium | reverse complement strand
CGCCAGTCCCAGCCGGTCCGCCAGCGCGCTGATCCCCAGCTCGCTCTGCTCGTCCGAAAACGTCTTCATCAGCAAAATCGCATTCGCAACGGACGACAGTCTCGTCCCTCCTTCCTCCCCTTGTCTCGCTCGGCCCGCCATGTCGATTCACGTCTCTCAGGTTGATTGTCTTGTCTGCCACATCGGCCATCCGCGGCGTTCGCCGCACCAGCCGTGCTCCCGCTGGCGGACCTGTCTTTCAGCAGGTCCGCCCGGCCAATGGTAACAAGTTCCCCGCTCGAATCCGTCTCGCCCTAGAATTTGGCGGTGAAACTCGCGAAAATCATCCGGCCCAGCGAGTCATAGGTGCCGGTATAGATGTTGCCGTTCGCACCGCCATTGCGGTTGTAGATCGCCAGATCGCTGCTGATCGGCGGATCCTTGTCCAAGATATTGTTCACCCCGGCCCGCACCGTATAGTTTTTCCATAGCCGCCACGCCACGGAGACGTCGAGGTAACTATAGGCAGGAATCACCGCATCGTACGCATCGTAGCTGCCGCCATTGAGCGCCGGCTGCGCATTGTTGAAGTCGAGTTTGGTCGCCGACAGATAACGCCAGTTGAGCGATAGATCGACATCCCACGGCGTCGCCCAGGTCAGCCGGGCATTGTGGCGCCATTTGAAATTGGGGCCCGGATCCCCGCCCGAGCTGCAGATCGGGCCATACAGACCCGCGCAGTTATAGGACACCACCGTGGCGACGGACTGCTCGAGCATATAGCTGCCGGTGAGCTTGAACGTGAGCGAGCCCCAATCGGCGAGGCCCAGATCGGCCAGCGACTTGCGATAATTCACATCGACATCGACCCCGCGATTGTGCAGTTCGCCGAAATTGGTACTGGTCTCGACGGCATATCCGTTGGTGCCGAAGAGCTGCCCGACGCCGGGGCCGCGATGGATCAGGCCGCACAGGCTGTCATTGCCGTGCAGCAGGCAGCCGTTGACGATCTCGGCGCCGGATATGTTGGTGACGTAGTTCTTGATCTTTACATCCCAATAGTCGATCGACGCGTTGAATCCGCGCAGGAAGGACGGCGTGACGACGAAGCCGAAAGACAGGGTGTTGGCCACTTCCGGCTGCAGCGCAGTATTGCCGCCCAACAGCGCACCGCAATTATTGGCGGGGCAGACCGGAATCTTCCCGTATTGCGCGGCCGTGACCCCGGTCCTGGCGCAAGTCGCGAGGCTCGCGACCGGCGTCGGACCCGCGCAAGGATCGGCATAACCCGTATCTCCGGTCAATGTGGTCGGCAGGAACAATTCATAGAGATTCGGCGCCCGCGCGGCGCGGTTGTAGCTGCCGCGGAAGCGGATATCGCTGGTCGGCGCGTAGTCCGCCGCGATCTTGAACGTATTGGTGGAAATGCTGTTGCTGGTGCCGTCGACGTGGTACGCCGAATGACGCCCCGCGAGATCCAGATCGATTGCTTCGACGAACGGCTTGTCCTCGATCACGGGCATGCGCAGCTCGAAATATTCCTCCTTCACGTTCTCGCCGCCCGATATCGGCAGGAAAAAGGAACCCTGGCCGAGCAGATCATTGGTCTGCAATTCGTAGTCCGGGAGAAAGCTCAACTGATCGCGGCGGTAGGCGACGCCGACGGCGGCGGCCACCGGATTCTTGGCCAGGGGACTGGTGCCGCCGATGGCGCCGAAATCGCCCGACACGTTGGCATCGATGGTCGTCTCGCGCGAGTCGCCGGTCTTGAGTCCCGGCGTGGTGATGTAGCCGAACTGGGCGGGGGTTATCCCGCCATACTGAAAGATGTTGAGCGGCACGCAGCCGGGATTTCCAGGCGCCGTGCATCCGTTGACCGCGTTCTGCACCTTGGTGAAAGAAACGTCGTTGAGAAAATTCTCGGACAGCAGCGAGTCCCAGTAGGTCCCCGAGACATCGTAGCGCCAGGAGGAGGAGGCGATGTCGCCGCGCGCTCCGATGACGGCGCGATAGTCGGTGTGCTCCAGATTATCCACCCGCGGATATCCGGCGATCCGCAAGCCGGGCATCAAAATGGTTGCCACGTTCGGCTGGCCGTTGGCCTGATAGATCGGCATCGGGTTGCCGGCGGCATCCTGGCAGATCGCGGGCGCCTGAGCCGCCGACAGAAATTGGTTGTTGCAGGGTACCTGCAAAAAGCCGGTCGGGCCCTGTCCGCTCGCCAACCCGCCCGGGGCCACTTGGGCCGCGGTCTTGTCTTGCATGAACATGACCTCGCCGTACACGTCGATGGAAGGGTTGATCTGCTGATGGCCGAGTGCGCCGAGCGACGCCCGGGTATCTTGACGCTGCAAGTAGAGGCTCGGGGTGTTGCTGTATTTTAGACTCTTGGTAAAAGGGACGAAGGTGGCGGTCCCGTTGGGGTTGAGGGCCAGCTGCTGGCCATCGTTGGTGTTGAAATTGCCATAGAGGCTGTTGGAAGAACCGTTGCAGAACAGGCCGGTTTGCGCTTTGTTGAGCGAGACGGCGCAGCCCTCGTAATCGCGCGTTCCATCCAATACCGGTTGGGTGGTGCGGTATTCGACATACATGGTGACATTGCCGCGGTTGTCGGCGGTGTTGGTACCCACCAACAACGTCGTATCGCTGGACAGGCCGTCCAACTGATTGCCGGGGATGGCCACCGGAATCGGATAGGGCGCGGCTCTCAGCACCGGATCGAGCGTCCCATTCTGCGTGTGCTGGGCCTCATTGAAGGTCTGCGTGAGCTGAACGCCTTCGAAATCACGGATCAGTCGAAAGTTCACGACCCCGGCGATGGCGTCCGAGCCGTAGACCGCGGAGGCGCCGCCGGTGAGTACGTCCACGCCGCTGACCAACGCGGCCGGAATGAAGTTGACGTCGGCCGCGGCACCCTGCGCGCCTTGGGGATCGCCCGGGCCGAGACGGCGGCCGTCGATCAGGACCAGCGTGCGGGTCGGGCCCAAACCACGCAAATTCAGATTGGCGACACCGGTCGAGTTGTTCGACGTCGTGTTGCTTTGGCCGGTATGAAATTGCGGCAGCTCATTCAGCACATTCTCGATATTGGTGGCGCCCTGATCTTTGACTTCTTCGTCGCTGACCGCCGTGACGGGACTTTCGCTGGCCAAATTCGGTGCTCTGATGCGGGTTCCCGTAATGACGACTGCCTCGAGCGTTGCGGGCTGCTCGGTGGGCGCATCGGCGGCCCGAACCGGCGCCGGGCAAGCCGCCACGAGCGTACCAGCACCGATCAACGCAATTGAACACTGCCTGAACATCATGAATTCTTCTCCCTATCCTCGTTATTTTTCTGGCGCGCTCGAAGGCCTGCGCCGTCTCGCTCGACTGCTTTGCAAAACAGAGCACAAAGCGTGCCATCCGCCAACTTGCTGCAATCCAGCCGAATTCAAAGCACCGGCAGCGAAAGCGAGCTGGGCTACGGCAAATGGCGCGTCTGATATTGCGCGGCGCACCGTTCATGGTTGAAACAGCTGCTCGACCGATTTGCATCTTTGCAATGATTGATCTGATCTCTCGCACGACGCATCATGATCCGAGGGTGCTGTCGTCGCCGCCACTTCGAGAAGACGCAAGATGATTACCTTATCACCGCCCGACCCCGAGCTCGTCGACGAGCTCGTCACCGGCAATCGGATTCTCTACCATCAGAAAATCGTCGACGCCTTCGGGCATTTGAGTGTCCGCGACAACAAGGACCCGACCAAATATCTGATGTCCCGCCACCTCGCGCCCGGACTCGTGACTGCGGCCGACGTCGTGACCCTCGACCTCGACAGCGTGCCGGTGCACGACATCGGCAAGCGCTATTACAGCGAGCGCTTCATTCACGGCGAGATCTATAAGGCGCGGCCCGAGATCAGGGCCGTCGTGCATTGCCATGCGCCGCAGCTGATCCCCTTCGGCGCCACCAAGACTCCGCTGCGGCCGATCTATCACATGAGTGGATTTCTCGGTGCCGGCGTGCCGGTCTTCGAGATCCGCGAAACCGGCGGCGTCACCGACATGCTGGTGAGAACGCCCGATCTCGGGAGAGCTCTTGCCGCCGCGCTCGGCGACAAGCCGGTCATACTGATGCGCGGCCACGGCGCGACCATGGTCGGCACCTCGATCAAGCATGTCGTGTATCGCGCCATCTATGCGGCCTTGAATGCAGCACTGCAGATGGAAGCGCTGCGTCTCGGCGAGCCCACGTTCCTATCCCCGGAGGAAGCGGTGCTTGCCGCCGAACGTAACGACAAGGCACTGGAGCGCGCCTGGGCACTGTGGCAGCGCGAGGCGCTCGACCGTCATTGACATCCCTTCCACCCCTTCCGCCGGCACGATCCTCCCGTCGAGCGTTCATCGGACGATCCGCGCTCGCCATGGTTGCGGGCGCCGCCACCGCAGGCGTTGAGCCAACCCAGGGAGCGGAGTCGGCGTTTGCGGCAGCGTCAACGTCTGCATCTGCGGCTGCGGCTGCGGGACGAAGCGCGTTGCCTGCGGTTCATGCCGATGAATATTGGGCGAAGCGGGGAGACCTCTCCTTGTACCTCTACCGGAAGCGGCTGGGGTCCTCTCAATCTGCCAAATCAGCGCTGCCCGTTTTGTTTCTCGCGCATGGATCCTCCGTTTCATCGCGGCCGACATTCGATCTCGACGTGCCTGGACATGATGACTATTCGTTGATGGATAAGTTTGCCGACTACGGGTTCGATGTCTGGACCATGGACTTTGAAGGCTATGGCCGGTCTGCGAAGAGCGCGGGAAATTCGAATGTGGCCGATGGCGTGGAGGATTTGAGGGCGGCTGCGGCAGTTGTCTCGAGGGAAACCGGACAGCAGAGCTTTCATCTGTATGGCGAGTCCGGCGGCGCGCTGCGCGCCGGAGCTTTTGCAATGGCAGAGCCGCAACGCGTCCGCCGGCTCGTGCTGTCCGCGTTCACCTGGACCGGGAAGGGATCGGAAACCTTGACGAAGCGCGCCGAGGATGGCGAGTACTACCGCACGCACGCTACGAGGCCGCGAGACCGCAACATGATTCGCAGCATCTTTACCCGTGACAAACCCGGGACTTCCGATCCGGCAGTCGCAGAGGCGATGGCGGACGCCGAGTTGGCTCTGGGATCAACCGTTCCCACCGGGACGTACGTCGACATGACGACGAAACTTCCCCTCGTCGATCCGACGAAGTTGACGATGCCGGTGCAGATCATCCGCGGAGAATTCGATGGCATCGCGACCGAAGACGACCTGCTCGCTTTTTTTCGACAACTGTCCACATCCGATCGAGAGTTTGTCGTCCTGCCGAATGCGGCACACAGTGTTGCCCTGGGAGCGAACCGGCAGCAGTTCTGGCACGTGATGCGCGCATTCCTTGATATGCCGGCCCGTCGTTGAAGATGCATCCCCATGGTTAAAAAAATATCCCTACACGTCGATGGTAAGTCCCGCACCGTCGACCTCGATGATGCGAACACGCCCTTGCTCTACGTGTTGCGCGACGAACTCAAGCTCAACAATCCGCGTTTCGGCTGCGGCCTTGCGCAATGCGGCGCCTGCATGGTGCTGGTCAACGGCACGCCGACCGCCTCGTGCGTGCTGCCGGTCTCGCGGGTCGGAGACTCGACGGTCACCACCCTGAATGGACTGGGCACACCGGATAAGCCGCACCCCGTCCAGCAGGCCTTCATCGATGAGCAGGCCTTCTTTTGCGGCTACTGCCTCAATGGCTGGGTCATGACCGCCGCGGCCTTGGTGAAAAAGCATCCGCACGCGACCGATGCGCAGATCCGAGAGGCTTTCGGCGGACTCAAGTGCCGTTGCGGATCTCACCTGTCGATCCTGCGTGCGGTCAAGCGCCTGACGGGGGCTGCGTGACGAACCCCTCCCCTTCTCCAACCACGCTGACCCGGCGGGAGGCGCTGTTCGCGGGCGGCGCCCTCGTTGTCGCCTATCTCGTCAGAGCACCGCATGCCGACGCAGCCACGGACGTCGCAGGAACGCGAGCCGCGAACGCGGGCGCGGCGGCAAAGCCGGCGCTCACCCCGCCCGAGCTTGATTCCTGGGTCGCCGTAAAGTCCGACGGTTCGGTCATCGGCTATTTCGGGAAAGTCGATATCGGCTTGGGCATTCAAGTGGCGATTGCACAGATCATCGCCGATGAGCTCGACGTCCGCTTCGACCAGGTCAACATCGTCATGGGCGACACGGCGACGACGATCAATCAGGGCGGTGCGAGCGGCAGCACGGGGCTCGAACTCGGTAGTGTGTCCTTGCGCAATGCCGCCGCGCAGGCGCGCGGTATTTTGCTCGGCATGGCGGCGGAAAAGCTGGCGAGCCCGGTTGAGACACTCGACGTCACGGACGGCGTCATCTCCGTGCGTGGTGCAGGCGGGCCCCGGGTTTCCTATGGCGAGCTGATTGACGGCCGATATTTCGACGTTCAACTGCAATGGAACGGCAAGATCGGCAACGACTTGTGGGTGGGGGGCACGGCACCGCTCAAAAATCACGCGCGATACCGCGTTGTCGGCAAATCGTTGCCGCGCGCGGATATCCGCGACAAGCTCTTTGGACGAGAGGTGTACAACACGGATGTCAGAGTTCCCGGCATGCTGCACGGTCGAATGATCCGCCCACCCGTTGCCGGCGCCGTGCCGATCAAAGTGGATCAGGCCGCCTTATCGCATCTGCCGGACGTCAAGGTCGTTTGGACCGATGGCTTGCTGGGCGTCGTGGCGACAAAGGAGTGGAACGCGGTCAAGGCGGCGCGGGATTTGCGCGTCGAGTGGTCTTCGCCCGCCGCGGCGTTCCCGGTACAAGCCGCCCTTTACGAGGTGATCGAAGCAGCCACGCCGGTGGCCAAAGGCGGCCCGGCGCCGGTGGGTGATACCGAGGCCGCGTTGGCCCGCGCCGGCAAAGTGGTTTCCGCAATCTATCACTGGCCATTCCAGTCGCATGCCAGCATGGGGCCGGCCTGCGCGCTCGCGGATGTGCAGGCGGACCACGCGACCATTTGGACCGGCGATCAGAAGCCGCACTACGTCCGCGACGGCGTAGCTGCATTGCTCAAGCTACCGCCGGAAAAAGTGCATGGCATCTGGCTACGCGGGCCAGGCTCCTACGGCCGCAACGATGGCGGCGACGCGGCGCTGGACGCCGCCTATCTCTCGAAAGCCGTCGGAAAACCCGTGCGCGTGCAAGGCATGCGTGCCGATGGCACCGCTTGGGATCCGAAGGGTCCGGCCTCCGTGCATCATGTCTCCGCCGGACTCGACGCATCGGGCCAAGTCGTTGCCCTGAGCTACCGGAGCAAGGCCTTCTCGCGCGAGAACATCGCCTCCCACCCGGATGATCCTACCCAGAGTTTGACCGGCCAGCTGACGGGTATGCCGGTCAAGACAAAACACGCATTCGACGTGCCGGAAGAAGGTTACGATTTCGCCAATCGCGATCTGGGGTGGGAAGTTGTGCCGGCGCTGCTGGAGCGTGCGTCGCCCCTGCGCACCTCGCATTTGCGCGATCCGCTCGGACCGCAGTTGAATTTCGCGAGCGAGAGTTTTATCGACGAGCTGGCCTTCGCCGCGAGCGCCGATCCGGTCGCGTTCCGCCTGCGATATCTCAAGGACAAGCGCGGCATTGCCGTGATCGAAGCGGCGGCCCGGCAAGCGCAGTGGGCGCCCCGCCCCGCCGGTGGCGCCGATCCTGCCCGCGTCGCCAATCCTGGCGGCGTCGCCAATTCCACCGGCGGCACCAATCCGCCGGGCGAGGTGCTCACCGGCCGCGGCATCGCCTTCGCGCGACGCAAGAATACGCGCGTGGCGGTGATCGCCGAGGTCGAAGTGAACCGGCGCACCGGACGCATCTGGCCCCGACATTGGACGGTCGCGCATGATTGCGGGCTGATCGTGAACCCGGACAATCTGCGGCGGGTGATTGAAGGCAACATTCTCCACGCCACGAGCCGCGCACTGTTCGAGGAGGTGCGCTTCGACGAACACACCGTCACGAGCGTCGACTGGCTGAGCTATCCGATTCTCGACATGCGAGACGCACCGGAAAAAATCGACATCGTTCTGATCGACCATCCGGATGATTTGCCGCTGGGTGCCGGTGAGCCGGCGACGCGCCCGGTCGCCGCCGCCATCGCCAATGCCGTGTTTGATGCGACGGGTATCCGCCTGCGCCAAGCACCGCTCTGCGCCGAGCGGGTCAAGGCGGCATTTCTTCAGTCCGCCGGCCCACCCACAGCTCCTCTATAGTGATTTCACGCGAGATCGCGCACACGGCAGCGACTTAGATAAGTTGGCGGGCCACGTCGCCGAAAAGCGCGCGCCTCCCTGAGGCGACTCCGAGATGGACACTGAGCCGCCATGCCATTCGATCGCGCGCTTGACGATGGCGAGCCCCAGGCCGAATCCCGTCTTCTTGTTCCGGCTCCGGTCCAGCTGCACGAACGATTCGAATGCCCGCTTGCGGTCTTGTTCCGGTATTCCGGGGCCATCGTCGTCGACGAGCAATTGATTCAAGCCCTCGCGCGCACTGAAGGTGACGCGGATGCTGCGCCTCGCATAGCGACTCGCGTTGTAAAGTAGATTCTTGAGCACCGCTTCGATCAGGTGCACGTCGCAGTTCACTTGGTGAGCGTCGCTCTGCACGTCGCAGACCACCCGAATTTCCTCGGGCATGTCGCGGCGGACCGCATCGACGATCGCGGGAATGAGGCTCGTAAAGTTGTGCGCGCCGATGTTCAGAGCCATTTCCGCTCTTTCCAGAATGGCGTAGTCCAGCGTAGCCGTGACCAAGTCGTTGATCGCGGTGATGTCGCTCTTGATGTTGCGCAATGCGTTCTGCACGTCGGCCTGATTGTCGGTTTGCTGCGCGAATTCGATTTCGAATTGCATGCGAGCGAGCGGCGTCTTGATTTCGTGGGACACCGCATTCGACATGTCCTTGTGAGAGGCAATCAGTCCGTCGATCCGCGCCGCCATGGCGCGAAATGTCGTGGCCAGACGATAAATTTGCGAATGCGGCTTGATTTCGCTGTCGAACCGCCAGTTCCTGTTGCCGAATTGCGCCGCCGCCTTTTCCAAGGCACGAAGATCACGGGTCAACGGCCAGATCCAAATCATCATCACCAGGGCAATGGCTGCGTAAAACAGCAGCGTGAGCGTCCACTCCAGCGCTCCGCGCTGCGTCTCAGGCTCGATGTACTCGATCGCCAGCACGTGCGCGGGGTCGAGTTGCTTCAGGGCCCACGACGCTCCCCCCGACGCGCGCATGTTGGCAATTTTTCCCTGCCCCAGTTTGTCCAACGTCTTCGGGCCGGTAATGTCCCCCTTCGCGAACAGCTCCATGTCGACACCGGTCTTTGCGGCGGCAGCAGCCACCACCGACTTCCAATCGTCGGTCGGGACGGCCCGCAACTGGTGCTCCAAAATCGACATGGCGAGCACCAGGGACTTATCCTCGGCTGCTCCTTGGGTCCCGTATATTTGCAACAACCGGTCCTGGCCCCAGCTCACCGCCGCCAGTGTCAGAACGATGAGCAGATAGAGGCCCAGAAAATGGCGCGTCATCTCACCACGCGTCGGGAACGAACAAGTAACCGTGACCCCAGATCGTCTTGATCCGCTCCGACGTATCGGCCTCGTCGCCGAGTTTTCTGCGCAGATGCGAAATGCGAACGTCCAGCATTCGGTCGAGGCCGTCGTATTCGCGCCCATGGAGTTGCTGGAAAAGCGCTTCGCGCGATTGGACTTCGCCCGCGTGCGTAGCCAGGTGGACGAGCAGATCGTATTCATTGCTGGACAGTGCGATCGAGCGCCCGTCCAAGGCCACCGAGCGGGCCGCGGTGTTGATGTGCAATCGGCCGAAGCGCAGGATCTTGTGTTCTGCGAAGTTCTGGGCCCTGCAGCGCCGAAGCAGCGCTTGAATTCTCGCCACCAGAACCCGCGGCTCGACCGGTTTGATGACGTAGTCATCAGCGCCGAGTTCCAAACCCAATACGTGGTCGATATCGTTGTCGCGCGCGGTGAGGATCAGGATCGGATTGGAAAACGCCGGCCGCAACTGTTTGCAGATCGACAATCCATCTTGGCCGGGCAAGCCAAGATCCAGGATGATGAGGTCGGGCGGCTGGCGCTGCACGCGGGGCAGCACCTGATCGCCGTGCGCGACGATCTCGACGCGAAAGCCATGGTTCTCGAGATAGCGGGATACCAACTCGGAGAGCCGCAGGTCATCTTCGACCAAGAGTATCGACGCGGCTATGGGTGCATGCATGGACATCGGCAGGTGTGATTCGGGTGCCCGACGTCAATCGAAAATGTTCCAAGGCTGTCTGCGCTTGTGGCGGTAGAGAATAGCTTCCCGTATGACACGCAGTGCCTCGGTTGCCAGAACGTTTCGAAGGTCGACGTCCCTCAATTGGAACACCAAATCTTGCGCGAAAACGAGTTCGATACTATAGGTTCCCTCGGTGTATTTTTCCCAGCAGCGCTTGACTTCCGGACGATCCAGGATCACCAGACACAGCGACTCCTCGCGGGGCGAACGCCATTTCGCGGAGACTCGCGTCTCGCATTGTTTGTCGGCGGCGGCCAACGTACAAATACGCGGACTCAATTCCAGCCGGATATCGCCGTCGGCTGCCGCGAGGGCAGGCGCCTGCGGCGCCGAGGCGAGAGCAGTCAGTACGCACGCGGCGGCAAAGCCGCCGCAGTTCATCCTAAAACGTGTAAATCGCGCCGATGAACGATGTCGCAACGTAACGCTCCGCAACGAGGGGACTATCAGCGATGGCGCCTGCCAATCGTTCGTATTCGGCAAACGCGTAAAATCTCCATTTCCCCGCCAATGGCAGTGTATACCCCAGCTTGATGAAGGGATCCAAAGCCGATCCGCCCCTATATATCGTGGCGGCGCCGTAATAGTAGTTGACGATGTCAGCGCTTTTCCAGGTGACGCCGATGTTGGCGGTCAGAGTGCCCTTCCCCTCCAGCAGCGGCACGCCCACGGCCGCGCGTACTTCGTTGCCGTGGTTTTGGCCCGTGATTTCGTGCAGCACGTCGAATTGGCCGGTGATGCCGCCATATTTGCCGGTCCACTCCGGCCCCGCCAAATACGTGACGTGCCGCGGCCGAGGCGGAACCTGGACGGCGCCGGGCGTGGCGGCGTTGGCGCGCACGGGTATCGCATAGCTGCCAAAACCTTGCACGAAAATATTCTGCAGATCGGCGCGATAGAAGAACACCCGATCGTAGCCGGGAGTGGCAACCAGATTGAAGGTGCTTCCATCGGTTTCGCCGAGCGTGAGTCCCAGATCCAAGTCATCGATGAAGAAACGCTTCCCGTAGTAGCTGAATTGGGGCACCACTACCAGCGGAATGGCCTTGCCGCCGGCCAATGGATTGGTCATCGCTCCGGCGCCGAGCGCCACGCTGAAATTCCAGTGCCCGACGGCTACGCAATCGGCGGAGGGGCCCTTGCAGTCATCTGCCGCGCCCGCGGCTTGCACGCCCACGAGTCCGAGGACGATCGGAAGAACACTAAGGATATGGTGGTGCATGCATCACGCGACTGCGGCGCTTACATGATCGACGCCGGTGGCGATCCATGATCGCAGAGCAGACCGTTACTCGTTGTTGGCAATGTGTGGCCGTTTGTTAATCAAGTGTAGCGGCGCGACGCCAGGGTCGCCGCCGCCCGGCTGCGCAGGTTGTCGGCAGCAAATACCGCTGCGCAAGCGACGCGTGAGTTTATCGCAGACCCGGAACGGCCGCTTCGACGCAACAGGGCGCTTTGGTCGCCGGCGCTCCGGCCGGCGCCGATCGGCCGCATGTTGCTCGGAGGCAACGATCGTGTGCGGCTGCGGCATGGCTCCAACCGCTTTGTGGAAACCCGTGGCGATGCTCTAGACTGTCATATAAATGTCATCAAGCATGCCCCCGGCAAAACAGGAAGCGCCCGCTCACAAGGATGGACGCGAAGTCGAGTGGCAGCTCGCGTCCTCAGATCTCGGCTCCGTGCGCCGCTGGCTGGCGGACCATGGCACGGTCGGCGGACTCGTCCTCGAACCGCGCTCCACTCTGCAGATCTTCGATACCTACTTGGACACGGATGACTGGCGAATCCATCGTGCGGGCTTCGCGCTGCGCATCCGCTCTGAGTCGGGAAAAGCGGAAGCGACGCTCAAGTCGCTTCATTCCGCCAGCGCGCAAGTCGCGGATCGCCGGGAGTTGAGCGAAACGCTGGAGAACCCGCAGAGCGAATCGATTCAGCAATCGATTGGGCCGGTAGGCGCGCGGGTACACGCGGTGAGCGGCGCGCACGCTTTGCTGCCATTGTTCGAAGTACGCACCTCGAGGCAGCGATTCGCGATCCGCAGAGAAGACGAGGCGCAGCAACTCGGCGAGATTGCGCTCGATGAAACCGTCATCTCGCGGCCGCACGGTGAACCCCAGACGAGCATGCAGCGTGTCGAGGTGGAAGCCCTCACTGAGGCCCATGAGCCGCTTCAGTCATTGGTGAAAACGCTCCGCAGCGACTGCGCACTCGAGCCGGCGTCCGACTCAAAATATTCGCAAGGCCTCAAGTCAGTAGGCCTGGCGCCGGGGCCGGCGCCCGAATTCGCGCCGACGGCGATAGACGCTTCCATGCCCATGGCCGAGGTGGCTATGGCGAACCTCCGCCGCTACTTGTCTGCCTGGCATCTCCACGAGCCCGGCGCCCGCTTGGGCGATAATCCGAACGAACTGCACGACTTGCGGGTCGCGGGGCGCAGGATGGACGCCATCCTGCGCCAGTTCCGAGCGTTTCTGCCCGCATCACTTATGCGGATTCGGCCCACCCTCAAGAAACTCTTGGATGCGCTGGGTGACATTCGCGACTTGGACGTCGCCTTGAGTGAGTTGGACGCGTTTGGGCGCGAGTTGCCGGGATCGGAACGGGATGGCATCGACGCCTTGGCACGCCATCTCGGCTCGGAGCGCGGCCGGGCTCGCGCCCGGATGTTGGGCATC
Organism: Steroidobacteraceae bacterium; assembly: GCA_036498345.1. Lineage (GTDB taxonomy): Bacteria > Pseudomonadota > Gammaproteobacteria > Steroidobacterales > Steroidobacteraceae > Bog-1198. Next base: position 11,231 of record DASYFQ010000189.1, on the reverse strand, counting down.
CTCGATTCGGCTTCGGTACAGAAGAACCTTCAGAAACTCGCATCGCTGCTTGCAGCACCTGCTGCGGCACCGCAGCAGTCCTCATCCGAGTTGGCCCTGAACGTGGCGCCCAAAATGATCCGCCGACGATACCGGAAGGTGCGCAAAAGCGCGGACCTCCTGACCTCCGAATCCTCGATGGAGGCGTATCACGAGGTCCGCGGCCAGGTGAAGAAATTGCGCTACGAGTTGGAAGCGGTGGCGGTCATCTACGGGAAACCTGCGGATGAGATGCTCCGCCCGTTGCGCCGCTGGCAGGAGAAGCTGGGGGTACAGCAGGATGCCGCCGTAGCGAGCCGTCGCCTGAAGGCTCTCGCCGCCGCGCCACCCAGGGGTATTCCGCCCGAGACCTTGTTCTTGATGGGGCGGCTTGCCGAGCATTACGCGAGCACCGCTGTGCGGGCGCGGAAGCTGTCTGCAAAGGGCTATAAAAAGGTGAGAGGACGATGGAAGCGACTGCGGATGAAATTCGAGGAGTCCGCCGTCAGCGACGCACCGAAGGTTGCCGATCCCGGTCCGTGAAACGATGGAACTCCTGATCGTCCGGCACGCGATTGCATTTGAGCGCGACCGCCAGCGCTGGCGCGACGACGCCGCGAGGCCCCTGTCGCCTGCGGGCATCAGGCGAGCGCGCAAGGCCGCGGCCGGACTGAAAGAGTTCAGTAAGGCACCCGATCGGGTTCTGACCAGTCCCCTGGTCCGCGCCAAGCAGACTGCGCAGATACTGACCGACATCGCCGGCTGGCCGCAGGCCGAGGAGGCTCCCGAGCTCGCGCCGGGAGCGCCGGCGCCGGCGGCGTTGACCCTGCTCGCCAAGATTCGCGTCAAGCGGGTTGCGGTCGTCGGTCATCAACCGGATCTAGGAGCTCTGCTCACTGCTTGCCTGATCGAAGATGGCGAGGCTCTACCTATTGAAATGAAGAAAAATGCGATCGCATGCGTGTCGTTTGACGGCCCGCTACGCGCTGGACGCGCATCCCTCCTGTGGCTTGCAACTCCGCGCATGCTCCGCGGGTTTCGCCACGACTGATGTAACGCCCGCAGGGCCCTCGAGACATTCATAAGCTGTACGCATGACAAAAAAAGCTGAACCCGTTGACGATCTTCTCGACGCTCTGGTCTGGATGCGGCGCAAAGCGAAACGGCATGAGGCGGTCGACGATCTGATCGATGCGCTCATGAAGATGCGACGCAAGGCAAAGAAGAAGGTGGCAGCGGCCAAACGCAAGCGCTCCCCGAAAAAGCGAACGAAGGCTTAGGGCGCCACGCCCGCCGAATCGCAGCATCGATTACCGCGCGATTTCGGCCAGCGCCATTCGTTACACGATACGAGCGGGCTCGCGTCAGTCACGCCTCGCGCGCCGCCGCCCGTGAGAGCGCGGGAATTCCGTGAAACTTAATACGCGTCTACGACTCCAACCTGCGGGTTGGCGCGAATCAGGAGCAATATGAAGATCCCAAACAGACTGGTCGCGATTCACGCCGCGGCCCTGTTGACCTTGTTTGTCAGCGTCAATGCCGCCGCCGGTCAAGAACCCCTCGAGCTGATCAAGAACGTACCGCTTCCGGAGATCACCGGCGGCGACTTCGATCACTTCGCGGTCGATCTCAATAGAAACCGGCTGTATGTTCCTTCCGAAGTGTATGGCTCGATCGAGATCTTCAACTTGAAAACCGGGGAGCATCTACGGAGTGCTACTGGCCTGGTCAAGAGTCCGCATATGCTGGCCTTGATGCCCGACACGAACGAGCTGTTTGTCGCCGATGCTAAGAACGCGTCGTGCGACGTCCTTGATGCTGCCGATTTGCATCTTCTCAAGCGAATTGCGCTGGAACCGGGGCCCGACTTTGGCGTGTACGACGATGCCTCAAAAATTCTATATCTCGGCAACGGCGGCAAGAGCGCGAAAGCCGATTTCTCGTATATCAGCCTGATCGCGGTAGACCGCAAAGAAGTAATCGGCCGGATCCGCGTCGATGCAGCGACGCTGAAGGGTATGCGCATCGATCACCGGGCGAATCGTCTCTATGTGAATATGCGCGACAAGAATTCGGTCGGTGTCGTCGACCTTCGCAGCCGGGCGGTCATCCAGACCTGGACTTTCCCCGGCTTGACCTCGAATGCCGCGATGGGCATCGATGCAGGCAATCATCGCCTGTTTATCGGATCGCGCAATCCCGGCATGCTCTATGTGCTCGATTCGAACAACGGCAAACTCGTCGCGACCTTGAAGACGGTGAATATTTCCGACGACATGACCTTCGACGCGGTGCATCGCCGCCTGATCATCTCCGGTGCGGATGGCGTGGACGTATTCGCACAGGACAATCCCGATATCTACCGGCTGGTCCAGCACGTGGATACTTTGGGCGGCAAGACTTCCGTGTATGTGCCGTCGCTGAAGCGGTTTTATGTGGTCCACACCAAAGGCGACCAGGCCGCCGAGGCGGGGCTGCAGATCTTCAAAGTGAACAATTGAACCGGAAGCCGCGCTGCATCATGCAGTACGCGGATGCCGAAGTCTTGACCGCCACGTCGGGTGCGGTGGGTCCGAACTCGGTGGTGGGCATCCGCAGACCAAGAACGAGGGAGACGTCGGCAGGGGGATGCATAAGCCTGATTCGTTCAAGGTCCGCGGTGCCCGGCAGTCACCCTATCGCGCCCAGCAAAGGCATCCAAACAATACTTCGTTCTAAGCTTTGAAGCGGCAGTAAGCTCGGTTGCTCAACATCGGGATCGGCTAGAGAAATTCGCATACACCGCGTAAGCTCGGTCGCTTGATTTCTGCCTTACCGGATCAGAGTGGATTTTTATACGGATGGATACCACACAGAGTCGAACCTTGATCGAGGACCTTGATCCTCCCGCAATGGGCTTACCACCGGTCATCATCGACCTGCGAAGCGATACGGTTACCCGGCCATCGCCCGGAATGCGTGCAGCGATGGCAGCCGCTGAGGTGGGCGATGATGTGTATGGGGATGATCCAACCGTCAATCGCCTGCAGTCGGTTGCCGCCGACCGATTTGGCTTTGAAAGCGCACTGTTCTTTCCCACGGGAACCCAAAGCAATTTGGCGGCGCTCATGGCGCACTGCGGCCGCGGTGACGAGTATTTGGTGGGGCAGCAGGCGCACACCTACAAGTATGAACAAGGCGGTGCGGCGGTCCTCGGCAGTATTCAACCGCAACCGCTCGATAACGAACTGGACGGCAGCATCAGCCTGGACCGAATCGTAGGTGCCATCAAGCCACAGGATTGTCACTTCGCTCGCACGCGTTTACTGGCGCTGGAAAACACCATGGGAGGCCGTGTGCTGCCCATTGTCTATCAGCGCGAGGCTACGGCTTTGGCTCATGCCCATGGGCTAGTCACGCATCTGGATGGTGCGCGGCTGTTCAACGCGATCGTCAAGCTCAACATCAGCGAACGCGAGGCGGTCGCCGGATTCGATTCGGTGTCGATATGCCTCTCCAAGGGACTGGGAGCGCCGGCCGGGACGGTGCTGCTGGGTTCGAAAGGATTTATTGCAGCTGCGCTCCGCTGGCGCAAAGCACTGGGTGGCGGCATGCGCCAAGCCGGGTTTCTGGCGGCGGCCGGCCTCTATGCGTTGGAACATCATGTGAAGCGTCTTGCGGACGATCACGTAAATGCCGAGTACCTCGCGCGGGGCTTGCGTTCACTCGGTCTGGTTGTCGAACCGCCGCAAACGAATATTGTATACGTCGCCATGCCGGCGGAAATCGTCGGAGGACTCGAAGCCCGTCTCGCGCGGCGTGGAATTCTGGCGCGTATAGAAAAAAAGACACGGCTCGTCACGCATCTGGATGTGTCGCGCGCGACACTCGACGTCACGCTTGGAGCCTTCGGCGAATACCTCGATCGGGCCCCGGCCTCGAATTAAAGATAACCAAGTCGATCGCGAATAACGAGAGGGAGAGCGGATAGTGAACCACCGTCGAACAGGCCTTGTGGGCGCGTTCGTACTGATCTTGTTCGCCGCAACGGGTCACACGCAAACTTATACGAAGCCCAACGTCCGGGCGATCACGGCATTCGTGCGCCTCGACCCCGCAATCTTCGACCGGCAGATCGCCGATGCGCTGACCGTCTTGCGCGCCATCGAAGGCGATTTCGCGCGGCGAGGATACAAGACCGAAACCGTCCGCATCGTGACTCAGCCGCTCGGAGAACTCATTAGCGGCCAATCCGATGATGATGCGCTCCGGCTGTTACAGGCCATCGATGACCTTTCGGCCAAAGAGAGTTTCATTCCGAGTGTTGGGCCGGCGATGATGCGTGATTCTGACGACCCGCACGCCATGCGTATACTAGAAAAGGCTCTGTCCACGATGCCCAACCTTCAGGCGAACAGCATCATTGCCGCTGAAGATGGCATTCATTGGAAAGTTATCCGGGAAAGCGCGGCCTTGGTGCGTTACTTGACCGACCATAGCCGGCAGAGCCAGGGAAATTTCAACTTCACCGCGACCGCAATGCTGAAACCCTACGGACCGTTCTACCCGGGCACGTACCACACCGGCGTCGGCAAGCAGTTCTCCATTGGTTTCGAAGGCGCCAACGTCGTTCAAGAGGTCTTCGCGCGTACGCATGGAGACTTCAATGGTTCGATTGCGGAGCTCACCAAGCAATTGACGATTCACGCCAGAGTAGCCGAATCGGTCGGTACCGAAGTCGCAGCATCGACTGGGTGGACCTTCATGGGCGTCGATCCCACACCGGCCCCGCTCGGGGATGTATCCATCGGCGCGGCAATCGAAGCGTACACCGGCGCGAAATTCGGATCGAGCGGGACCATGACGGCGGCGCTCATCATCACCACCGCGGTCAAAGCGGTTCCCGTCAAGCAGATCGGATATTCCGGCCTGATGGTTCCTGTCATGGAAGACAAGCTCTTAGCGCGACGTTGGGCGGAGGGCAGCATCACCACGGATTCACTGCTCGCCTATTCTGCGGTTTGCGGCACGGGCCTCGACACCATCCCCTACCCCGGCGACATCAGCATCGATCAATTGGCGCGCATATTCGGCGATGTCGCGTCGCTCGCATGGAAGTGGAACAAGCCCTTGTCTGCGCGCTTGCAGCCGGTTGCCGGAAAGAAGGCCGGTGACGTGACGGAGTTCAGCAGTCGCTTTCTATTCAATACGGCGCTGCACGAACTGCCGTAAATATTACCGGGAGGGCAACCGAAGTCCACACGGTGCCCGCCGTACTTCGCTGCGCGGCGATTACATCCGATGTAATTGGCGGGCCGCACGGCCGCCTCTACTCTTCGGCTGTCGCGCCGCCAATCCGGCGGCGCTCGCCCGTCAAGGAGATACCATGTCTAGCCATCCCGCGCACACCATCGAGTCCGCCCCCGCGCAATCGAAGGCCGCGCTCCGGCAACTGCAACAGGCGTTCGGGCTGATCCCTAACATCGCGGCCGCGATGGCCGCGTCACCGGTGCTGATCAACGGGTTCATCGGCCTCTTCGAGCGCGTGCATGCGAGCAGTCTGACGGAACCGCAGATCCAGACGTTGCTCCTGACGAACGCGGTCACGAACGCCAGTGAGTGGGCGGTCGCGTTTCACAGCGCGCTCGCGTTGAAGCAGGGCGTGCATCCTGCCGATGTGGCCGCTATCCGGCACGGCGGCGCGCCTGGTGACGTCGGACTGGCGTCGCTGTCAACGCTGGCGCGTACGCTGATCGAAAAGCGCGGCCGCCTCTCCGACTCGGACCAAAGACGCTTCTTCGAGGCGAGGTTCGGCCCCGAGCAGATACTCGAAGTCATCGCGGTGGTTGCCGCGTCTACTATTACCAACTACGCCGGCAGCGTTACCCAGCCGGCGCTCGAAGCGCCGTTCGAGGAATTCGTCTGGCATGCGTCCGCCTTGATCAGGGAAACCCAATGAACGTCACCGGTCCCGATCCGAAAGTGCCGCCGAGCCAACTGGGCGATTTGTTGCGCTATTGGCGAGATGTGCGTGGCGTGAGTCAGCTCGATCTCTCGCTCGAGGCCAGCGTCTCGCAGCGCCAGATCAGCTTCATCGAAAGCGGACGCAGCGTGCCGGGCCGGCACACGATCCTGAGCCTCGCGCAGACACTCGACGTGCCGCTGCGCGAGCGCAATGCACTGCTGCTCGCCGCGGGCTACGCGCCCGTGTATTCGGAGGCGCCGTGGAACGCACAGGAGATGCACAGCGTCATCCGCGCGCTCGAGCGGGTCGTTCGCCAGCATGAACCGTTTCCGGCGATCGTGATGGACCGTCAGTGGAACGTGCTGATGACCAACGATGCGGCGCCGCGCTTCTTCAACCATTTCATCGACATGGCTTCGCGCGAAGAACCGCGCAACATGCTGCATCTGATCTTCGATCCGCAAGGTATGCGTCCGTTCGTGGCCGATTGGGACAACGTCTCGCGAAGCTTGCTGCAACGGGTGTATCGCGAATCGATTGGTCACGTGATCGACGACAACACAAGGCGCCTGCTCGAAGATCTGCTCGCGTATCCCGACGTGCCGCGCGACTGGAAGGCGCATCATGCGCCGGCCGCCGCGCCCACGATGCCGGTCATTCCGCTCGGCTTCGTCAGCGAGGGCGTAGTTCTCAATTACTTTTCGATGGTGACGAGCGTTGGAACACCGCAAACTATTGCCGCTCAAGAGCTGCGCCTGGAATGCATGTTCCCCGCCGACGATGCAACCGAAGCACGCCACCGGCAACTGCAGCACAGTAGCCACGTTTTCTCCGACCCGTCAGATAGTTAGCTGACCCGCGCGAAGCTGCGTGTGATGGGCGCGCTGAATCCTCGTGCTTCGAGTCCATAAAGTGCTTCTTGATGCCGACCTCGCGCCGCTGTACGCCGTGACCACCAAGCGATTGAACGAGCAGGTGCGGCGAAACCTCTACCGCTTCCCAATGATTTCATGTTCCAACTGACCGCAGCGGAAATCGAATCTTCAAGGTCGCAAATTGCGACCTTGAAGTGATCTCATGGCGCATCCGCCTGTACACCGACGCGGCATCGGATTCACTGCCAATCTCGCTGACAAGACAGGGAGCTGGATGGCAGCGATAATGCTGAGCGATAGCCCACTCCACCGCTAGCCATCGCTTTTCTCGCCGCGTGGTTCGTAATTGCATTTCCCGCGCGCGCCCAAACAAATGAGTTCGGCCGCGTCTAAAGCAAACTACCGAATGCATGTTAAAGGTTCTGAAAGCGGTGCCTGGCGTTAGCGAGCCGAGACTAGGCAACGCCGCAAGTGGCGAATGGTCTCATCCGTTTCTAGAGTACCGCGCTTTGGAGGGTTCGCATTGGGAACAACCAACCCGATTTGATGTTCAACAATCAGATGATGGCGGGTTCTGGTTCATGGCCATGTTACCTGGCATGGGGACAATCGGCACTCGTGTAACGGACGTTGTTGTACTCAAATGGAAGGTGGGCTCACACCTACCCACCCGTTCCGCTAAATTCATAGTAATTTCAGAGCATTAGACAGGACCGTCGATGCCCTCGGGTGCGTTATGGCCCTGCTTGATGTATTACGTTAGTCCATGTAAAATAGACCAACGTAATACGTGATGACTGACGACACTCTCCGGCGCACGCAGGCACGCTTCCTGAAGGAACTCTTCTATGGGGGCAAGGGTGGCTTTGTGCTCAAGGGCGGCATGGCCATGATGGCGCTGTTTGGCCCAGCACGTTTGACGAGAGATGTAGACCTCGATTTCCCTGAGCTGCGCAAACGTACCGCGGACAGCCTTCACAACCAAGTGATGCGCGCTCTCAGGTCGGCCCTTCGAGGCAGTGGAGTGCAGGAGGCGAGGATCTCGGAGCCCGGGAAGGCTGAGGTCTCGCCGAAATGGAAGGTCAGTGGGCGCACCGCGCACGGAGAGCCCTTTCACATGAAGGTCGAGGTGTCGCGCCGACCGCCCCCACCCGGAAAGGTACGGCAAGCGACAGTGTCCGGTGTCTCCGCCTTCGGCCTTGGCGCCTATTACGTCGATCTGTACGACGAGGAGACGCTGGGGGCGATGAAGCTCGCCGCGCTTTTGGGCCGCACTGCCGCTCGCGATGTAACGGACCTAGACCTTCTGTTGCCAAAGCATCGCCCCGGTGATGCCTTGATCGAATGGGCACTCGCGCATGCGCGGGTTGATCCATCCGATGCCTCGCGGGCGGTAGAAGAAAAGCTTGCGTCAATGAGCTACCAATTCTTCAGAACCGAAATGCTGGCAGACGCCGAGTTGCTGGGGCGGATTGACGAGGTCGAGTGGGACGCCATGCGCGCTCGCGTGCGCCGCGAGCTCGCCGATCTATTGGACGACTATGCACTGCAAGGCGAGCCCTCATGACACCCTGGAAACAGGCGCTTGAACGACAGCTCTCGGAAGTGGGCGCCCCCGCGGCGCTCACTCTCACGGCCATTGATCGTGCCGCACACATTAGTCGAGGAGAAGCCGTTCCAAAGCAGACGTTGTATCTGTGGATCAACGATGCGCTGGAACGCGGCCGATTGCTGCCGGTAACGCGTGGACTTTATCTCAATCGCTTCACCTCTCCTGCAGGGCGTCTGGCGGACGCCGTGCCCTTTCTTCGTCGCGATGCTGTGGTGTCGCTCAACAGCGCCTTGGATGAGGCAGGTGCCTATAACAATCCTCCAGCCGGCGTGACCGCGGTGGTGCCCCTGGATACAGGACCGGTCCGTCCGCGGGTCGGGCTTATTGGGACCGCGCAAGGAAATGTCTTCATTCGAGCGATGCCTCGGCGAATGCTCGAAGCTGGGTCGATCGAAGATCGACTTGATTTGGAGCGAAGCCTCATGCATCCACAGGCCAGCGCTGAAAAAGCGCTCCTTGATTGGTTGTACCTTGCCCGAAGTCTTCGCAGCACGCTGACCGCTCCCGCCTTGCATGACGTTGACTTGGAAGAGCTTGATGACGCGAAGCTGAACCGGCTGGCAAAAGCCATGGAGCTTCAGCAGACGTTGAGCGCGTGGCGGCGCGGGAAGCTTCCGACGAAACCTGCAAAAATACCGACGCGCGTCCTCGGCCCGTCTTCCGTTAATTAGAACGGACCCTGTGTTCCCCAGACGATTAAGGTCGAGTCCCAAGTCTGGCGACGCACCGCCGCGCGTACTATTTTGATTCACTTGCCCCTTATGTATGAAGATGCCCTTGAGGCGATTGTGGAGCCGCAGTCAATTTCTTGAGGGACATTTCCAGGCAATGAATCCGTCGGGAAGCGGCCGACACGAGGCCGCCGCCAAATCAACGTCCGTTCCCAACGCTTTCCCACAGGATCAACATGTTGACACCAATCTCGTGTCCCTACGGGTCCTGAGGCTAGCCGGGAAGTGGAGCGGGCGATGGGAATCGAATATATCGATCGGGCGCTACGAATCTTTTCGAATCATGGTGTTGCGAGTTCGGATGAGCGCTGCGTGCGATTTTTGTGTGAAAGACACTGTCACAGCAGCCAACGCCAGCCAATGCGGTCTTCGTTTAGCAACATTTGTTCGACGGCGTCTTCGGTGCGAGCCGGCGACGTTATTTGAGCGCATGAGACCGGTGGCCGCTGGCGGCCGCACTTTTGTCCCCAGGGAGCCGCAAAGAGCACGGCTGTCTCGACGATCCTCTTGTATTCGATATCCGCATCTTCTAATATTGTTTCATAAATCGTTTCATTTTATGTGTTTATTAGATCATAAGATATTAATTTTTAAGAATATTTAGCCGAAAAAATCGTTTCACAATGACTCTAGCCGAGACCCTTATTCAGACCCTGCGCGCGCGCCCGCACTTACCAGCGGGCGAATTGCTCGCAGCCTTGAACGTGAGTCGGGCAACACTCATGCGCGCAGTGCGTGCGGCAGGTCCCGAGGTCTTAACCATCGGGCGAGCACGCCGCACCTCCTACGCCGCACGCCGCCGACTGCGCGGCAGCGCAGACCCTCTGCCGGTGTTCCAGGTAGATGAGCAAGGTGGGTCGGAACAGGTTGGGCGACTAAATCTAGCTTACCCGGATGGCAGTGTCTTCGAACTCGACGCCCAATCCCTTTGGCCTCTCGATGACTCGATGCACGACGGCTGGTTTGACGGGCTGCCCTATTTTCTGCAGGACCTGCGTCCCGATGGCTTTCTGGGACGACAGTTCGCGCGCGCGCATGGACAGGTGCTGCAACTTGGCGAAGATCCTCGCCAGTGGTCCGATGATGATGCGATGTATGCCATCTCACTACTAGGAGCGGACCAGAGTGGCAACTTCATCGTCGGTGAGGTCGCCTTTCGGCGGTGGCTGGATCAGATTCAGCAACCCCCCGCATGCCTGGAGGAAAAACACGTGCTCGAGGCGTACATTGAGCGCGCGCAGCGCGCGATGCAGGACGGAAATATCGGTTCCTCGGCCGCTGGCGAATTTCCAAAGTTCACCGCATTACGTACGCTGAACGGTGCGCCGACTCATGTTCTTGTCAAGTTCTCGGGGTCCGACAACTCCGCAGGCACGCAACGCTGGTCAGATCTTCTCGTATGCGAGCATCTCGCGGCACAAACCCTCGCCACTGTGCCAGGACTGACAGCGGAACAAACGAACATATTAAAGGCCGGAAACCGCACCTTCCTCGAAGCGATTCGCTTTGACCGCCATGGTAGCCGCGGCCGCTCGGCGCTGTGCTCATGGTCGGCTTTCAACCACGGTTGGTTTGGGCTTGCCGGAAGGCCTTGGACCGAAGGGGCCGCAAGGCTTCTCGAACGTGGACTCATTGATCGAGACACCGCTCAGGCCATCAATCGGTTGTGGCACTTCGGTCATCTGATCGGCAATACCGACATGCACGATGGCAATCTGTCGTTTGAGCCGCAGGTCCCCGCGGCAACTACCTCTCTGATCCTGGCCCCTGCATATGACATGCTTCCGATGCTCTATGCCCCGCAGCGAGGTGTCGAACTTCCGCCGGTAGATTTCGCCCCGCGGCTACCCCTGCCGGCTGAGCGCGAAGCTTGGCAATACGCGGCCACTGCTGCCGATCAATTCTGGTCCCGAGTTGCGGATGATGCTCGCATCGGCGCGGAGTTCCGCGCACTTTCCGCTGATAATCTGCTCACGATTCGCAAAACTGTCCGGCTTCTAAGCGGCCGTGGCAGCTCCGCGTAAGGTTGAGGAAAACTCGGCTGTAAGCGG
>DASYFQ010000188.1:0-2443 GCA_036498345.1 Steroidobacteraceae bacterium | reverse complement strand
ATCAAGACCGGCATCGTGCTGCTGGGAGCCGGCCTGCCTCTGACGCTGATCGGCTGGGCCGGACCGGTGGTGATCCTGCAGGCAGGCATCGTCTCCCTGGTCACCTTCGGTGTCATTTATTACAGTGCCGTGCGTCTGGGGCTCGACCGTCGGCTTGCCGCGACCTTGGGGACGGGCGGCGCGGTGTGCGGAGTCTCGGGGGCCATCGCCATCGGCGGCGCCGTGGGCGCAAAGAAGGATCAGGTATCCGTCGCCATCTCGCTGGTGGTGGTATGGGCCATCGTCATGATTTTCGTTCTCCCCTTGGTCGCGCGCAGCCTGCACCTGTCCACGGGAGTCGCCGGGGCATGGATCGGCACGTCGGAATTTGCGGATGCGGCAGGTCTTGCGGCCGCGCAAACCTACGGCGGTTATGCGGGAAATGTGCCCGGCATCGCCGGCAACGCCGATGCCGCCGTCAGCGCATTCACGCTCATGAAAGTCATCGGCCGCGATGTCTGGATCGGGGTGTGGGCCTTCGTCCTGTCGCTGATCGCGACCACGCGTTGGGAGCGAACCCCGGTGCAAAGCAAGTCGGACCCCGGCGAAATCTGGCGGCGCTTCCCGAAGTTCGTGCTGGGGTTTCTGGCGGCCTCCGCCGTCATCACGCTCGTATCAAAAGGGGTGGACTATGCCGCATACAAGAAAGACGTGCTGCCCGGTCTCGTGGCTCCGCTGCAGGCGCTGCGCACCTGGGCATTCACCTTTGCCTTTCTGAGCATCGGACTCACAACGCGGGTGCGTGAATTCGTCTCGGTCGGCGCGCGGCCCTTTTATGCGTTCACCATCGGCGTGGCGGTCAACGTGGCGCTGGGCTTCGTGCTCTCGACTCAGGCCTTTGGCGATTTCTGGAATCGGCTCGGGCAATGAGTCCGGAAGCCTGTGCCGCCTGTCGCCACTTCAACGGGCAGCCGCTCGACATCGAGGCGGCGCTGCCGGGACTGTCGAGCTTGAGTTCCGCGTATGCCGCAGTGCGCTCGGACGACGGCATATGCGCGCTGCACGATCGCTATGTTACCGCCTCCAGCCTGTGTGCCGGGTATGCGCCCCGCGCGTTGCGCCAATCGCAGATTTACGACGGCCGGCCTCCCGCGGGAGCGCCGACCGGCAGAAGCAATGTAAAGCAGGTACCCACGCCGGGTGTGCTGGCCACGCTCATGCGGCCGGCATGCTTATCGACGACGATCGAACGCGCGATCGCGAGCCCCTGTCCGCTGCCGCGCCCTACTTCTTTGGTAGTGAAGAAGGGCTCGTAAATCTTATCGATGATTTCCTGCGCAATGCCGCAGCCGTTATCTTCGAATTGCAATTCGGCCCACCCCTCTACGAGCGCCGTTCGGACGGTGATCCTGCCGCTCTCGGCGTCTCGGCCGGCGTCCGCGAGCGCGTGCGCGGAGTTCACGATCAGGTTCAAAAAGACCTGGCCGAGTTCGCCCACGTTGCAAATGACTTCCGGTATTTCTCCGCGATGCAATTGCACGGTCGCGACATATTTGTATTCGCTGCGTGCGATGAGCAGCGTGGTCTCGAGCGCTCGATTGAGGTCCGCCGGCTCTTTCTCCGTCGCATCAGGATGCGCGAATTCCTTCATGGCGCGGACGATGGTCGCCACCCGCTCGGTGCCTTCGACGATTCTCTCGATCGCCCGAGGCACCTCCTCCACGAGGAACGGCAGATCGGGGGCGAGCTCCGCATCCAGAGGCTGCTCGGCGCTCGCAATGACGCTGAGCATCTCGTCGCAGGCGGATCCGAGAAAGTGCGCACTATCGCTGATGTATTGAATGGGCGTATTGATCTCGTGCGCAATCCCCGCAGCGAGCCGGCCCACCGCTTCGAGCTTCTGTGCCAGGCCAAGTTCGACCTCGGCCGCCTGACGCAGGCGCGTCTGCTCGTGCAATTTCTCGTTCGCCTGTTCCAGGTCCGCAGTTCGAAGTCGAACGGTCTCCTCGAGGGCGGCGAGGTGCCGGCGCAGTTCCCGCTCACGCTGCTGCGACTCGACCCGTTCGGTGATGTCCGTCACGATACCGGTCAGTCGAGTCGGGTCCCCGGCCTCGTATTCGGCATAGGTCCCGATGGATTGAATGTGACGAATGGTGCCGTCGCCGCGGACGATCCGGTACTGCACGGTGGGGGAAACGCGGGCGCGAGTGGCGTTCCCGGCATTTTCCTGCACTCGCTGCCGGTCCTCGGGATGTACGTGCGCGAGCCAATTCTCCACGGTCGGCCGAAACGCGGCAGCGTCTTCGCCGAAAATATCGAACAGGACCTCGCTCCACCATATTTCACTGGTGGTCGTGCTGCGTTCGAACACGCCGATATGCGCGGCTTGCGTCACCAAGTTGATCCGCCGGGTCAAGCGCTCCAGAGCCTGGCGACGCGCGAGCCGCTCCAGCCGCAGCTGCAT
>DASYFQ010000187.1:0-4499 GCA_036498345.1 Steroidobacteraceae bacterium | reverse complement strand
CGTCGCGCGCTGGGCGCCGTCGGGTGGCAATCTCCAGCCTTGGAAAGTCATCGCTGTGGCAGGTACCGAGCGCGCGGCCATCAGCAAGCTCGCACAACGTATCCACGCTCTGGAAGGCCCCGACGAGAGTACCGAGCGTCCCGTATACCCGTCGAATCTCTGGGAACCTTATCGGACACGCCGGTACAAGCTGGGTGAGGACATGTACGCCCTGCTCGAGATCCCGAGGTCGGACCGCGCCGGGCGGCTGGCGCGATTCGCGCGCAACTACGAGATGTTCGGCGCTCCCGTCGAACTGTTCTTCGTCATCGACGATCGCATGGGCCATGGACAATGGGCGCATCTTGGCATGTTCATGCAGTCAATCGCGCTCGCGGCGCTGGAACGAGGCGTGAGTTCCTGCATGCAGGAGGCCTGGGCGACTCTGCGGTTGAGCTTGAAAAGTCACTTTGCCCTGGATGAGCACGAGATGGTCTATTGCGGAATGGCGTTGGGCTATGCTGATGAGACCGCCGCGGTCAACTCCCTACGCTCGGAGCGCGCGCCGGTGGAGGAGTTTGCGACCTTCCGCGGTTTCGAATAGCCCCGAAAGAGTACACGGCCCCTCTCAGGTCAAAAATGACATTGCCCGCGCCTGTACGTGGCGTCCACCGACCCGCCCAGCGTGTTGATTCCGTTTTTCACTCGATACGGGGCAAATCGACATGGACGGCACCACTGACCGCGACGCCCTGCTTCACGATCTTGACCTCATGGCGCGCCAGGTGAATCAACTGTTACATTTGGCCGAAGCAAGCGAAACGCAGAACTACACATTCGAATTCGTCGACCTGGCCGCGATTGCGGAAGATGTCGTCGACTATCTGAGACGCCTGGCGGAGATCCGCGAGGTCTATGTGGACACCCGCTGCGCGCCCGGACCCTGATCAGACGCGCTCGAAACAGGCGACGGTTTCGACATGCTCGGTGAACGGCAACAGATTGAATGCGGTGAGCGCGGCCAAGCGTAGCTTCCCTCCCGAAGTCAGGCGCGCGGCATCGTTGAGGAATGATTCGAGCCCGCAGCTCACGTAAACGAAACGCTCCGGCGGGTATTCGGCCAGAAACCCCGTCAGCTCCGGGTCCAGGCCCTTGCGCGGCGGGTCGGCGATCACCACCTGTGCACCGGACGCCGCCAAGCGCGCCGCCCCTGCCGAGCCCGGAACGACGGAAACTTTGGCCCGAGTCGCCGCGTCGAGCTCGGCGAGCCCAAGTTCGAGCCCCAACAGCGACTGCGGGCTCACTTCGTTCATTCGGATCTCGCCGGCACGATCCAAGACCGACAAGCCGATCGCGCCGACACCGGCGTAGAATTCGGCGACTTGCGCACCCTGCGGAATTTGTGCGCGCACGTGCTCGATGATGCGTTGCGCGATACCGAGATTGTTCTGCCCGAATGCGCCCGGCGGATAGTGCACCGCAGCTCCGCCAAAACGCTCGACTACCGCGGGCGGACCGTACCAGGGGTGGAAGTCGGGGCCGAGGATGGTATTGGAGCGCTCGAGATTGGCGTTGAACCACAAGCTGTGCAGATCTGACCCAAGCCGCTCGCGGATCAGATCGAGGGACGCTCTCAGAGGCTCGGCATTGGCACTGTTGGCGACGATCACCACCTGCGCGGTTTGCGAGCTGCGCTCCACCACCACTTGCAGGTAGCGGGCGAGACCCAAATGGGCCTTGTCCGAGTAGCTGGTCACTCGAGCATCAACGAGAGCGCGCCGCACCACGGCGGCGACCCGGTTGATCAAGGGGTGTTGGACGCTGCAGTGGGGGATGTGAACCACCCGGTGAGTTCCGGATTCAAACAGTCCCAGCTTGGGCGAGCCCACCCGTCCGCGGATGGCCAGCCGCGCACGGAGCCGAAACCCCGCCGTTGGCCCGGAGATTACCGACACTTCGGGCAAGCCGTGCGCGCACGCCAGTGCATCGAGCGCGCCGCGCGCGGCCGGCGCGATGCCGTGCTCGCCGAACCGAGGGCAGCCCGGGCACGGTGGGCGGTGCGGGCATGCCATCAATCCGACCGCTCGGCGATTTCGCGGCTCTGCTGGGCTTGTGTCCGTACTCACCACCTCAACCTAGCAGACAACTCCATCATGGGGGTAGTGAGATCGCGGCGCCAGCCGACGTGTAAATGGCTCATGCGCTGACAGGCATATCAGGGATTGTGGGTGATCATGAGGTAATCGTTCAATCGTCGGTTCATGGAGGCTCTATGCCCACTACACAGCACCCTGTCGAATCCGGCTCCTTCATCGCCCCGCGCACCAATGCCATTGCCGTTTTGACGGCGGACCATAGACGAATCGTCGACGGTTTCAATGATTTCAACTCCGCGAAATCCAATATTCGCAAGCAAGAGTTGGTCAAGGCTATCTGCCGCGCCATACGCATTCATGCCGCCATGGAGGAAGATATCTTCTATCCCGCCCTGTTGAAGGCCACCGGCGACCACGCTCTGTGCGAAATGGAGTTACAAGACCACGCGCATGCCAGGCTGCTGCTGGTTGAAATAGAGAAATCAAGTCCGCTGGATGAAGTATTTGAATCCAGGGTGAGAATATTGTACGACCTAATCGAGGCCCACGTCGCGGAGCAAGAAGGGCCGTGCGGTACATTCGCGGCAGCGGAAGAGTCGGACGCCAATCTCGATGCGCTGGGTACCGAACTGCTGGGACTCAAAGAGGTGTTGGTGGGGATGCGTGAGGCCGCGCACACCGTCCCGGGATAGTACCCGCTACCGTGACGTTCTGCGCAAGATATCAAGACTTTTCGTGTTCTCCCCGCTCGGATTTCGCAGGCGAGCGCCGCTCCGCCGGCGCAGGCTGCGGCTGCGCATAGTCCTTTTGAGTGACAGGCGTGCTCACCACGTCGGGCGGTTGATCCGTATTGGGCGGCGGTTCTACGGAACGATCCACCGAGTCGCCGTCAATTTGATATCGGCCTTCCCGCCATTCGTCCGGACGACCGATGGCTTCGTCGGATGATCCTTTGGTCTTGCTCATTGCATTTCTCCGAGTTGCAGGGGAGCGATATTCCGGCGTAGCGGGGATGCTTGCCATGGACCGCCCACTGATGCCCATGTAAGTTGTTTCCGACAAGCGTAATCCCGCAGCGCGCTTATTCCCGACCCCCCGATTCCGTGGTCGGCGCCGACCGAGTCATGAGGACGCCGCCCAGCGCCAGGGCGAACCCGATAATCTGAACCGGCGCCAACGTCTCCCCAAAAAACACATATGCCTGCACCGCCGCCAGCGGCGGCACCAGCAACAGCAGCGCCGTCACCTTCGTGGCATCCCCATGGCGCATCATCCACATGAGCAATGTCGTGCCCACCGTGGACGGCACCAGAACCGACCACGCGAGCGCAGCCCAGAGAATCGGCGTGCCATCCCACCGCGGCGTTCCGACGAGCAGCGTGGCGAGAACAGCCACGATCGCTGCCCCGAAACTTTGAATGCTCGCCGCGGTACGCAGATCCGTCGTCCCGAGCCACTTTTGCACGAGGGTTCCCGTCGTCACGGCCACCACGCTGACCAGGGCCGCCGCGACGGGCAGTAGAGTCAGCGAACCCACACCATGGCTCATCAGCTTCGGGGCGAGCACCAGGCCTACTCCCGCGAATCCGACGAAGAGTCCCAGCCATGTGCGCGGCCGCAGAGTCTTACCCATGATCGAAACCGCGAACAGCGCAGTGAACAGTGGTTGCAGGGCGCCGAGCAGCGCCATCACGCCGGCCGCCATGCCGTGCGTGATGGCCCAATAACTCGCGCAGAGGTATACGCCTTGCATTACCGCGCCCGCCATCACATGTGGCGCCGCACGACGCGCTCCCGGCCACGGCGCTCCTACGATGAGCGCGGCGCAGCCCATCACCATGGCGGTCAACGAGAAACGAGCCACGAGAAACAACTGCAGATCGGCGTGCGGCAGCACGGCCTTGGCAACGATGAAGCCGGTCGACCAAATCAACACGAACACCAACGGGACGACCAGCCGGAGCATAGTTAACGAGTCTCCAAACGGAGCGGCGCCTTGCGCCAAGTAAACGGGGTCGACAGCAGGGCGCTGCCCAGTGACGTTCTTCAGTGTAGCAAAGACGCGGCTTTCTTTCCGTTTGAGATAAGTTACCTAACTATCTGTATTTATTAAATTCGTTACGTAGAATGCGCCGCTATCCGCAGCGTCAGCGGAGGCGCCGACGAGGGCTGCGGGCAATGGACGGTCCGCTGCGCGGTGGTAGCATTCGTCGACGTAGCGCGACGCATCCGTCAGCGTCCTCTGGGGACGCCCGAGTTCGGACCTGATCCGCAGCACCGTCATCACTCCTTCCGGATCGAGCGCACCGCCGCGCGTCAGGCCTTCCCGCTCGCCGAGCAGCGCATCGACGTGCCGCTCCGCGGCGTCTTCGGGCACATTGGGCAGATGCTTTCTATAGATCGCCACCGCCTCGGTGCGGTTCT
>DASYFQ010000186.1:0-13109 GCA_036498345.1 Steroidobacteraceae bacterium | reverse complement strand
GTCGCCGAGCATCTGATCATAGGTGCGATTCTCCTTGATGATCAGGAAGACATGCTTGATCAGCGACGGCTCGCCGATATGAACCGGAATGGCGACCGGGGCCGCGTTCGGATCGATGTGTTCGTTGCCGACGTGGATGTGCTTCGAGTCCCAATGATTGTTGCTGATGACTTGCGCCGTGAACTCACGCAGGTCTTCGGCCGACGGCAGCGGAATCAGGTTCACGACACCTGTATCATGGTGCGTGTTGTAGCCTGACACCCCTTCCGCGCTGCCGATCGAGCCCTGAGTGCCGACACCCTTGTCATCCGCGACCACGAGTTCGTGGAGCGCGCGATCGTAGACGATGCCGGTCGGAAAGTACGCCGTTGGAATATATCCCAACACCGCTTCATCATCCTCGCCGCTGCCGCCATTCGGGCCGCCGTTGCCCTTCCCGGCGCGTTCGCCCTGACTGAGATCGACCACGGCAATGGCATTCGACTGCCCGAGGGTTACGTACGCCTTACCATCGGCGATCGCAATGTCATTGGCACCCGCACCGAACGCGCCGCCTTTGATGGTCGTGCCCACCTTGATCGTGCGCACGACTTTCTGGCTCTCGGTGTCGATGACCGAAATGCTGTCATCATATGAGTTGGCCACATAGAGCATCGAACCGTCGATGGTCATTCCGGCCGGGTGTAGTCCCACACCGATGGTCTTGACCAGGCGGCCCGCCGCAATGTCGATCACCGACACCGTGCCCGTCGTGGCCGATGCGTTCACCGAATCAACGACGATCGGCGTCCCGTCGGACAGGTTCGTGAAATCGGACGACGTCGCGGGACGCCCCCCCTCGTTGCTCACGTAGGCGAACTTGCCCTTGGCCACGACATGATTGGGGGCGTTCCCGACATTCACTTGCGATTTTAGCTTGCCGGTTGCGAGGTCGAGTATACCCAGCGTGTTGGCGGCGTTGATCGCCACCAGGCCGATCGAACCATCGGCGACGGCGACTCCGCCGGGATTGGCAAGCCCCGGTGAATACAGGTTCGGATTATTCGGCGCCGGGATCGAAATCGATTGCGCGGGCGTGAGGTATCCCTTGTCGTCGACCTTGGCCACCGAGACGAAGTTGCTGTCCTGACTGAAGAGCAACTTCGAGCCGTCGGCGGAATATGCGATGCCGGTGAAAGATCCCGAACTATCGATCGGCGGCGTATAGCGTTGGAGCACCTCGCCGGTGGCGGTGTTGAAAATAATGATGGGTTCGGACGAACCCATGAGCATGACGGCGCCGGTCTTGGTCTGGTATTTCGGATTCACCGCGACGGCCTTGGCGCGAACCGGTGAGCCCAGATCGACCAGCTTGCCGGCCGGAGTGATCCGCTGATTGTCGGAAACGATATAGGAACCGTCGCTCTGCGGTCCGACGGTGCGTGTGTTTTGGTCGTGGGCCAGGGCGAGCGTGGTTCCACCGAGTGCAAGCGCGATGCTTGCGGCGAGATAATTGTTGCGGCGATTCGGATTCACAGTCTGTCTCCTTGCGTATCTACTTCGCCGCTTGGCACAGCGCCTAGCGGCGGACATTAAAAGAGTTGGTGCGGGCCGTGCGGATGTGGATGGGGCAATTTCATTTTCGCGTGGAAGTCTATCAACACGAATCGTGACGGCTAGAAGGCGTCGATGAAACTTCCGTGAATACTTCGTGACATCGCGCGCGACATCGCGCGGCGTTTTCATCGATCGACAAAGTGCCGGCTCGATAGTATCGCCGCGCGGTTTTTTAAAATCGCGTTGACGGATTGCGGACAATTATTTTGTAAATTTTTCCGTGTCTCTTCGATAACCGCGAATTCCCTCGCCCCATCCCGCACGGACGTCGTCACCGCGTCGTCATCTCTGCTCGCTAACGTTCACGGACGAATAAATGTTTACACCGGCCTGACTCTCGGGATCGACCGCGTCGATCCTGACGATGCTCACGCGCCAAACCTAAGAGACGAAGCGAATGCAATCGAGGCGTATTGAATGTTTGGCGTATGCATTTTTTACAATTCTAGCCGGTGTCAATGGCGCCGTCGGGCAGAGCAGATCCGCCGAGGCGCCCGTTCCGCTTGCTCACGACTCGGATCTCGATGAGCTTCTCGTCAACGGCGCACGAACTGCGGATCTGCCGCTGTTGACGCAACCGATCCTCGACACGCCGCAAACCGTCACCACGATTTCGGAAGAAATCATCCAGCTTCAGGCTGCGGGCGATCTGCGCGACGTGCTTCGCAACGATCCGAGCGTCAGCGCACATGCGGATGACGATAACAACCAGAGTACCAACGTTCAGATCCGGGGCTTTTCCGCGCGCTACGACATGTATCTCGATGGCCAGCTGGACTTCGGCAGTTACTATCGCGATCCGTTCGATCTCGAAGCGGTGGAGGTCCTCACCGGCCCGTCATCCGTATTGTTCGGCCGCGGCTCCACGGGCGGCGCCGTCGAGCAGGTCAGCAAGAAGCCGCGCATGGATGAATTTGCGGACGCGACCGTGAGCGTGGGCACTGACCGTCTGAAGCGCGTCACCGCCGACGTGAACGTTCCTGCGCAGGAAGGCGCGGCCTTTCGCGTGACGGGTATGGCGCAGGACGGAGGTACGGCCGGCAGGGACGTCGTTCGCACGCGGCGCGTAGGCATCGCTCCTTCTTTCACGGTCGGCATGAACAGCGCGACGCAGTTGACGATCAGCTATTTGTATCAGCGACAATGGGACATACCCGACTATGGGGTTCCCTGGGTGGATATCGGGCCGACCACCAATGTCAGCCGTCCGGCGCTCGTGCCGCCCGACAATTTTTATGGATTTCCAAGCGACTATTCGCGTGTGTCCGTCAATCTGCTGACCGCATCGTTGCGATCCCAGTTGACCCGGAACATCCTGTTGCGGAACCAGATCCGCTATGGCGTCTATGACCAGAACTATCGCGAGGCGGAGCCCGGAATCACCGCCATCATAGCGCCGGGAACACCGCTTTCCGCCGTCACGGTCACGCGCACCGAGCGCGGAGGCCGGGCCCATCAGACCTTCTTGGACGATCAGCTCAGCCTTACTGCCGCATTCGAAACGTTCGGAGTCAAACATACTTTCGTTGCGGGCGTCGAGGCGGGACGTCAGGTGTCTCAGCCGACGGTGTTGAAGTTCTCCGGCGTTCCAGGCACGAATCTAATCACACCGAATGAAGATCAAGCTTTCAGCGGCACATCAACACCGAGTGCCATCGTCCGCTTCGTCGCGAATACCGAAGCCCTGTACGCGACCGACACGCTGCTGCTCGGCGAGCATTGGGAGCTGAACGGAGCGGCGCGGCTGGATCGATTCGACTCTGACTATCGAAACCAAGTGCCATCGTTCGTCGCCCTGGAACACACGGACCTCGTTCCATCCTGGCGTGGTGCAGTAATTTACAAGCCGATACCGGCGATCAGCGTCTACGGGATGTATGGGACCTCTTTCGATCCGTCTGCCGAGGCCCTGTCTCTGAGTGCCTCCACTGCGGATCTCGCCCCCGAGCGAAGCCACACCGTCGAAACCGGCCTCAAATGGGACCCCAACAGCTATCTGTTACTCTCAGGTGCGGTGTTTCGCACGGTGATGAGCAATCTGCGCGAGCCATCGCCCGCCGATCCCACGATTCAGATACTCGCCGGAACTGCCAGAAGCCAGGGTATTGAACTCCAGGCACAAGGGTATATGACACGCGCCTGGCTGGTGCTGGCCGGCTTTACCTATTTGGATGCGTCAATTCTATCTTCGCCCAACGGTGATCGCGGTTCGGCCCTGCAAAATGCCCCGCGCGACAATCTACGCCTCTTTAGTACATATGACTTGTCAGGCAAGCTCACCCTCGGCGGCGGTGTCGATTACACATCCAGCCGTGTGCCCGGCACCGTCGTGGACGCCAACGGCTTTCGGCAAGAAGTCCCGGGATATTGGAGCGCCTCCGCTCTGGCGCGATACAAGATCGCATCCAGAATCGACCTGCAACTCAACATCGACAATATCACCAACAAGCGATTTTACGACGGCATCGACAACAACCACGTCAATGTGAGTGCCGGACGCACCGCACGGCTGAGCTTCATCGTTCAAAAGTAAAAAATGCCGGCGTTTTATCGAACCGCGCTCCGATTGACCGTGGATGGCGCGTATCCCGAAATCTGACGCCAAGGTAGGCCTGGGCGGAGCTATGTAATGGTGCCGGCGGCGCGCTATTATGACGCTTTTGTGACAGGAACCTATGCCGCCGAAAGCATCGTCGACCACACCCGGCAATCGCTCACGGGTCTTGAACCAGCGCCGGGCGCTCAAAATGGCCGGCTCAGCTCATGCCTATGTGCGCGGAAGCACGGTGCAGTTCTACCAATGGCTAGAGCAACGCGGCGAGCGCTCCGTACCGAAAGGTCCTTCCGTATGGATCTGCGGTGATTGTCACGCCGGCAACTTGGGTCCGCTCGCCGACGCCGACGGCAAGATTCATGTCCAAATTCGCGATTTAGATCAGACCGTGATAGGAAATCCCAATCACGATCTGATCAGATTGGCGCTATCGCTTGCCTCGGCGGCCCGCGGTTCGGATCTGCCCGGTGTGACCACTGCGCACATGCTCGAGCAAATGATGATCGGTTATCGGACTGCGTTGAACGGGCCGCGCGCCAATAACAAGATCGAAAGTGACAAGCCGGACTGCATCAAGGTGGTGATTCGCAGCGCCATGTCGCGCACCTGGAAACACCTCACGCGCGAAAGGCTCAAGAATTTAAAGCCGAATATTCCGCGCGGCGAGCGGTTTTGGCCGCTCACCAAAGATGAAAGCACCGCGATTCTCGAACTATTTGAGCAACCCGCGGTACGGCGTTTGGTTACATTGCTGAAATCGAGGCCCGACGATGCGCACATCGAAGTGCTCGATGCAGCCTACTGGATGAAGGGTTGCAGTTCGCTCGGGCGGCTTCGTTACGCCGTGCTGTTGAACGTCAGTACCGGCAAAGCGAAGGAGGACGAGTTCTGCCTCGTTGACATCAAGGAGGCGGCCCGCGCCGCGGCGCCCCGCGCCCGCAACGCCGCGATCCCAAAAGATAATGCAAAGCGCGTCGTGGAGGGTGCAAAGCACTTGTCTCCCGCCCTGGGTGAGCGAATGATGGCGAGCAAATTATTGGATCGTCCCGTCGTCGTGCGCGAGTTGATGCCTCAAGACCTCAAACTCGAGATCGACAGACTGTCCCGGCGGGAAGCGGTCGAGTCTGCCCGATATCTCGCCGAAGTAGTGGGTAAAGCACATGCGCGGCAAATGGACGCGACCACCCGCAAGACGTTCGCCGCGAGCTTCAAGGGCCGTCGGTCATCGAAAATCGATGCACCCTCGTGGCTCTGGTCGAGTGTGGTCGAATTAGCCTCGGCCCACGAATCCGCTTATTTGGAACATTGCCGCAGGTACGCTCTTGCGTAACGGCGATCGCATGTGCGCACTAGCGCGCCTGCTTCTTCGCCAAATTGCCCTGGGCCTCGACGGAGACATCGTTCCACTTCTCCCAGGTCTCAATTCGCCTGGCGTACTCCGCACGCGTCATGGGCAAGCCGCTGGAACCGAAGAAGATGCGCAGCGGCGGATCCATCGCATCAACCACCTTCAGGATTGCCGCGCCTGTCGCATCCGGATCGCCGGGCACGTTGTTGCCGCGGAACGCCGCGATCGCGGCGCGGGCGCCGTCATAGACCGGCATTTGCGCGGCACGCTTCGCGGACGCACCGCCCCACTCGGTGGCGAAGCCGCCCGGCTCGACGAGAGTCACCTTGATGCCGAAGCCGGCAACTTCGGCTGCGAGGGACTGGCTAAATCCCTCGAGCCCCCACTTTGAGGCATGGTAGAGACCGACGGTCGGAAAGGCGTTTACCCCGCCGATCGATGAAACCTGGATGATATGGCCCGAGCCCTGGACGCGCATGATCGGCAACGCCGCCTGGGTCACCCAGAGCGCGCCGAACAAATTGGTCTCGAGCTGAGCCCGGGCTTCGGCCTCACTGACCTCCTCGATCGTGCCGAAGAGGCCGTAGCCGGCGTTATTGACTACCACGTCGAGGCGGCCGAAGCGTGTATGCGCCGCGGTAATCGCGGCGGCGACCGCAGTCTTGTCGGTTACGTCCAGCGTCATCGGCGCCACTTGATCGCCGTAGCGCTCGACGAGTGGGTCGAGCTTCTTCACGTCTCGCGCTGTTGCGGCGACCCTGTCGCCCCGTGCCAGCGCCGCCTCCGCCCAGATGCGGCCAAAACCCCTTGACGTACCGGTGATGAACCAAACCTTGCCTGCCATATGAATGACTCCTGCGCCATGCGGGCGCACATGATCGAGGGGGACTTCTCCATTATATATAATGCGAGAGGCGCTCCGCATTCAAATAGGTCATTGAACGATGCCAAATTTCGCCGACAAGACGGTCTCCGGGTTTGTGCACGTGCGCGGGGCACGCGAGCACAACCTGAAGAACATCGACGTGGACATCCCGCGCGACGCCCTGGTGGTGTTTACAGGCGTGTCCGGTTCGGGCAAATCCTCCCTGGCCTTCGGCACGCTCTACGCGGAAGCGCAGCGGCGCTACCTCGAATCAGTCTCGCCCTATGCCAGGCGCTTGTTTCACCAGATGCCCGTGCCCGAGGTCGACGAAATCAGCGGGCTGCCGCCGGCGGTCGCGTTGCAGCAGCAACATGGCGCGCCGACCACGCGCTCGTCGGTGGGCAGCGTCACGACCTTGTCCAACCTGCTGCGCATCCTGTATTCGCGTGGCGGGGACTATCCGCGCAAGCAGCCGTTGCTTTACGCGGAATCGTTTTCGCCCAATACGCCGGAGGGCGCCTGCCCGCGCTGTCACGGGCTGGGCGCAGTCTATGAGGTCACGGAAAAGTCGATGGTCCCGGATGACGCGCTCACCATCCGCGAGCGCGCCGTTGCAGCCTGGCCGCCGGCCTGGCATGGCCAGAACCTGCGCGACATCCTGACCACGCTGGGTTACGACGTCGATCGGCCCTGGCGCGAGATGTCGAAGAAGGATCGCGACTGGATCCTCTTCACCGACGAGCAGCCGAGAGTGCCGGTCTACGCGGGCTACGACCGCGATGAAGTGCGGCGCGCGCTCCGGCGCAAGGAGGAGCCGAGCTACGAGGGTACGTTCACGAGCGCGCGGCGCTATGTGCTGCACACTTTCGCCAACACCCATAGCGCATTGATGAAGAAACGGGCGTCGCGCTACATGCTGAGCACCTCGTGCCCGCTGTGCCGCGGCAAGCGGCTGCGCCGCGAATCGCTGTCGGTGAAGTTTGCCGGCATGGACATTGCGGAGATATCTGGCCTAACGCTGATCCGCCTGGCCGCGTTGCTGCGGCCTCATGCTGAGCAAACGGCCGCCGGCAGCGCCGCAGAGCATCCTGAAAAGACCGTGATCAGACAGCGCATCGCCCAAGATTTGATGGAGCGCATCGGCGTGCTGCTCGACCTCGGACTCGGCTATCTGGCGCTCGAGCGCAGCACGCCGACGTTATCGCCCGGCGAGCTACAGCGGCTGCGCCTCGCCACCCAAGTACGCTCCAACTTGTTCGGTGTGGTGTACGTACTCGACGAGCCTTCCGCGGGGCTGCACCCGGCCGACACCGAGGCCCTGCTGCGCGCGCTCGATCGGCTGAAGGCCTCGGGCAACTCGCTGTTCGTGGTAGAACATGATTTAGACGTGATTTCGCACGCCGACTGGATCGTCGACGTGGGGCCGGCCGCAGGCGAAGAAGGCGGTTGCGTGCTCTACAGCGGGCCGCCTAACGGCCTTGCAGCCGTCGACGCCTCGCAAACCCGCCGCTACTTGTTCGAAGCCGACAGCCGGCCCGGACGCGCGCCGCGCACGGCCAAGGCCTGGCTGCGCCTCGCCGGCGTCGAACGCAATAACCTCGATCGCATCGACGTCGAATTCCCGCTCGGCGTGTTCACCACCGTGACCGGCGTCTCCGGCTCGGGCAAGTCGAGCCTGGTCAGCCAGGCGCTGGTCGAACTGGTCGCGGAACAGTTGGGCCACGAACTGCCCGCCGAGGAGAACGAGGGTAAATCGCCCGAGCCCCCAGAGCGCATTGCCAGCGGCGGACGCATCGTCGGCGGCATGCAAGGGATACGACGGCTGGTGCGAGTGGACCAGAAGCCGATCGGGCGTACGCCGCGCTCCAACCTCGCCACCTACACCGGTCTGTTCGATCCGGTCCGCCGGCTGTTCGCCGCGACGAAAGGGGCTCGGGCGCGGCGCTACGACGCCGGGCGCTTTTCCTTCAACGTCGCCAAGGGCCGTTGCCCGACCTGCGAAGGCGAAGGCTTCATTTGCGTCGAACTGCTGTTCCTGCCGAGCGTCTATGCGCCTTGCCCAACTTGCCATGGCGCGCGCTACAACGCGCACACCTTGGAAATCCGCTACCGCGACAAGAATATCGCAGACGTGCTGGCACTGACCGTCGATGCGGCCTGTGCCTTCTTCGCCGACGAGCCGCCGGTGATGCGGGCCCTCGACGGGCTTCGCGAAGTGGGTCTCGGCTACTTGCGGCTCGGCCAGCCGGCCACCGAACTGTCCGGCGGCGAAGCGCAACGCATCAAGCTGGTCACCGAGCTGCAACGCGTGCAGCACGGTGACACGCTGTATGTACTCGATGAGCCGACGACCGGACTGCACGCCTTCGACGTCGACAAGTTGCTGGCGCAGCTTGACCGTCTGGTCGAGGCGGGCAACACGGTGATCGTGGTCGAGCACGAGATGCGCGTCGTGGCGGGGAGCGACTGGGTGATCGACATGGGCCCGGGCGCGGGTGAAGACGGTGGACGCGTGGTGGCGAGCGGAACGCCCGACGAATTGAGCGTTTCGACGGAGAGCCGCACGGCGCCCTATCTGCGGCGCTTCGCGGCTCGGGACGGGGCTCCATCCAGGCCGCGGCTCGTCGGTTGATGTGTGTCGTATCATCAGCGCCCGGGCGTTCCAAACACCGGCAAGCATCGGATTCGGTCAAATCGCCCGAAATGATGGCGTCTCCCTCGCCGAAAGCTGGCTTAAATATTATCGCCAAGATAATATAACCGCTCATTGCCGCCGGCCTCACTGGGAGAACTACATGAATCATGACGTCATCATTTCTTGCGCCGTCACCGGCGACGACACCAAGGTCACCAAGAGTCCGCATTGCGCAGTTACCCCGGCTGAGATCGCGGCCACCGCCATCGCGGCAGCCCAGGCCGGCGCGGCCATCGTGCACATTCACGTGCGCGAACCGGAAACCGGCGGGTTCAGCATGGAAACCCGGCACTACCGCGAAGTCGTCAAACGCATTCGCGAAAGCAAGGTCGATGTGATCGTGAATCTCACCTGCGGCATGGGCGGCTACATCGTCGTGGGCGACCACGGCCTCAAGGACACTCCCGGCCCGGGCAGCGATTTCGTCAGCCAGGAGGATCGCATGCGCCACGTCATCGATCTGTGCCATGAAGGCCTCTATCGGCCGGACATTGCGACCCTGGATTGCGGCAGCCTGAATTTCGGCGACGGCAATCGCGCCTATGTGTCGACCCCGAATTACCTGCGTCAGGGCGCCGGCATCTGCAAGGATCTCGGGGTCAAGCCGGAGCTGGAGGTCTTCGACACCGGCAATCTCTGGTTCGTCAAGCAAATGGTCAAGGAAGGACTCCTCGCCGCCCCGTCGCTCATTCAACTCTGCATGGGTATTCCCTATGGAGTTCCGGCCGACGTGGGGCACCTCCTGGCCATGGTCAATTCACTGCCCGAGAAGTGCAATTGGGGCACGTTCGCGATCAGCCGCATGCAGATGCCCTGGGTGGCGCAGGCGGTGCTGCTCGGCGGCAATGTGCGCGTCGGGCTCGAGGACAATCTTTACTTGAGCAAGGGCGTGTACGCGAGCAATGCTCAGTTGGTGGAGAGGGCGCGCGTCATCATCGAAGCCATGGGAGCGCGGGTGCTGACGCCCGCGCAGGCACGCGAGAAGCTAGAACTCCGTTGAGGACCCTCGAGGTGACGGAGCTTCCCGTTTATCGCGCCACGATCGAACCGCACTGGATCGACTACAACGGACATTTGCGCGACGCCTACTATGGCTTGGTGGCGAGCTACGCCGTCGACGACGTCATGGATCATCTGGGTCTCGATGCGGGGTACCGGGAGCGCACGCATTGCACCCTGTACACGCTCGAGGTGCACCTGCACTACCTGCACGAGGTGAAGAGCTCGGACGACCTCGGGGTCATCTCGTCGATTTTTGATTTCGACCGCAAGCGGATCCAAATCGGCTGTCGATTCATTTGTTCGCGCGTCGGCGATCCGGTGGCGACCGCCGAAATGATGCTTCTGCACGTGCATCAAGGGGATAAGCCCTCGGTCAGGTCCTTTCCCGACGAGGTGTCGGTGAAGCTGGAGGCCCTCAAGATATCCCCCGGCTCGCGCGAATCTTTCGGTCCGGCTTCCCGCAAGATCGAACTGAAGAGCCGCTGAAGCGTGCCGCCGGTGGACATTCATCGACTCGTCGCGCCGCGCAGCATCGCGCTCATCGGTGCGGGCGTCTGGACCGACGCCGTTGCCGCCGGTAACATCGCGATCGGCTACTCCGGTGAGCTGTGGCGTGTTCATCCCACGAGGCGCTCGACCGCCGCCACGACCTACCACCGGTCGATTGCCGATCTTCCCGGGGTTCCCGACGCGGCATTTCTCGCGGTGCCGAACCACGAGGTGCCGGGCGTCGCCGGCGCGCTGGCGGCCCGCGGTGCCGGCGGATTCGTGTGCTTCACCTCAGGTTTCTCGGAGACCGGCACCGAGTCCGGCAATCGACTCACCCGCGATCTGATCGGCGGTGCCGGTGCTATGCCCTTCTTCGGACCGAACTGCTACGGCTTCGTCAATTTTTTCGACCGAGTGGCGATGATGCCGGATCAAATCGTCGGACCGCCGGTCGAACGCGGCGTGGCGCTCATTTGCCAAAGCGGCACCATTGCGCTCACGCTCATGTTCAATCATCGCTCCTTGCCCATCGGCTACCTATTGAGTGTCGGCAATCAGACGCGCTTGGCGGTGGAGGATCTGATCGAGCATCTTTGCGACGACGCGCGAGTGTCGGCATTCGGCTTGTATCTGGAGGGCATCAAGGATCCCGAACGATTTGCGCGTGCCGCGGCTCTGGCGCGTGCGGCGGGCAAGCCCATCGCCGTCATCAAATCCGGGCGCACCGCCGCGGCGGCGCGCACCGCGCACAGTCACACCGGGGCGCTGGCGGGCGCCGACGAGGTGTTCGAAGCGTTCTGCCGCCAGGCGGGAATTGCCCGTTGCGACACCCTGGCGACGCTGTGCGAAACGCTCAAGCTGTTTCATACGGGCGGGCCGCTCCCGGGCCGCAAGGTTCTGATCATGGGAGCTTCAGGCGGCGACATGGCGATGACGGCCGACGTATCTCGTGACCTGGAGTTGGACTTTGCACCCGTGCCGCCGGAACGTGCCGCCGCCTTGCGCGACGTGATGACCGACCGGGTCACCATCGCCAATCCCTTCGATATCCACACGTACCTGTGGTTCGATCCGCCGGCATTGAAGCGGGTTTTCAGCGAAGTTCTGCACTCCGGATACGATGCGGCGGGCTTCATGCTGGATAGTCCGCCCGAGGGTCAGGCCGATTCCGCGGCCTATGACGCCGTCATCGACGTGTTCATCGAGGCCGCGCACGCTGCGCCGACCCGTGCCGCTCTCATCGCATCCCTGCCCGAGACCATCAGTCCGAGAATACGCAGGCGCTGCCTCGAAGGCGGCGTCGTCCCATTGCAAGGTCAGCGCGAAGCACTCGAAGCCATCTCGCTGGCCGGCGGCGTGGGCGCGGCATGGACGAGCAATCCTGGCGTGCAATTGCATCTGCCGCCGTCGCGCGCGCCCGCCTCCACCGGCGTCTACGCGCTCGGCGAGCACGAAGGCAAGGCGGCTCTCGCTGCATTTGGAGTGCGCGTACCCCAGGGAAAGCTCATACCGGCACATGCTGCCGTCCAGGCGGCCCACGACCTGGGATTTCCCGTGGTCATCAAGGCGTCAGGCGCTCACCTGGAGCACAAGACCGAAGTCGGCGGGGTCGTGCTCAATGTCCGCACCCAGGCCGAAGTAGTCAGTGTGGCAGAGCGTCTGGCGAAGCTGTCGGACACTCTGTTGGTGGAAGAGATGTTCACCGACGGCGTCGCCGAAGTCTTGATCGGCGTCATCGTCGACCCACAGTTCGGCCAGGTGCTGGTCCTCGGCGCGGGCGGCGTATTCACGGAGATCCTGTCGGACAGCGTCAGTTTGCTGCCTCCCTGGACGCGAACATCGGTCGAATCCGCGCTCCGGCGCCTGACCATCAGTAAATTGCTGGGCGGCTATCGCGGCAAGCCCCCCGCCGATGTGGACGCGCTGATCAACACCATCCTGAGCGTGGCGCGTTACGCGGCCGATAATCTGGCTGCATTGGTCGAACTGGACGTAAACCCCGTGATCGTCCGGCCCGCCGGGCTCGGCGCGGTCGCGGTGGATACGATGATTCGCTTGAAGCGATTCCCTGAAGGAGTGCTGACATGACAGATGGAGTTCGAACCGTCAAAGACGGCCCTATTCTTGAAGTGACCATCGATCGGCCGAAGGCGAATGCCATCGATCTGAAGGCGAGCCGCCGCTTGAACCAAATCGTCAGCTCGTTCCGCGACGACCCTGAGCTCCGAATCGCCATCATCACCGGCGCAGGCGATCGATTTTTCTCCCCCGGATGGGACCTCAAGGCGGCCGCAGCCGGCGAGGAATCCGACGCGGATTGGGGGGTCGGCGGTTTCGCCGGGCTGAACTACCCCAGAAATCTCAATAAGCCCATCATCGCCGCGGTCAACGGTATCGCATGCGGCGGAGGGTTTGAACTCGTGCTCGGCACCGACATCATCATCATGGAGGAACACGCGAAGTTCGCCCTCCCCGAGATCAATGTCGGCGTACTGGCCGATGCCGGCACCGTCAAGCTGCGGCGGCGAATCCCCTATCACGTGGCGATGGAGTTCCTGCT
>DASYFQ010000185.1:0-2608 GCA_036498345.1 Steroidobacteraceae bacterium | reverse complement strand
TTGACGATCGAGCCGCCGCCGGTCTTCGACATCTGCTCGGCGGCGAGCTTGGTGCCGAGGAAGACGCTGGTCTGGTTCACCGCGATGATTCGGTGCCAGCCTTCCAGCCCATCGGGATCGCCGACCGAGCTGCCCGATATCCCGGCATTGTTCACCAGGATGTCGAGCCGCCCGTAGGTCTCCACCGTCTTTGCGATCAGCGCTACCCAGGCGGGCTCGCTGGTGACGTCGATTGTCGCGGCAATGGCGGCTCCGTTGCTCGAACGAATTGAGACAGCGACGGCCTCGGCTTGGTCTCCCAGTATGTCGGCGACCACGACCTTGGCGCGTTCCTTGGCGAAGAGCCGGGCTTCGGCCTCGCCCATTCCGTGCGCTCCGCCTGTGACGATTGCGACTTTGCCATCGAGGCGCATACGTCCCTCCCGGATTCCTGCCCTATACTGGCGGAAGCAACTACTAAAAGGCCAGACTGGCGGAGGCAACTGCTAGAAGGCCGACCACAAGAGAGATGCCTCGATGATCGTCGGACGAGATCGCGGGATCCTGGTCTCGCTCGCCGGATACGATATCTTTGGTGATCAATTGCGGAAGTACGTTGGGGCGGCGCTCTGCACGTTGAGCGGGAAAGGTCGTGATCACGCACGGCTGACATACTGGTCGCTCAAGACACCTTCCAGCCGTAATGTCCACGGTGCGATGTGGGTCATCTCCAGCATGCCGTCGGTCCATGGGTCTCTGCGAGGCGGCGCTCGATCCCATCGGCATCGCCGGCGCGGACGATCAGGGGCACCACACGCGAGCCTACGAGCGGGCCAACAAGGGCGACGAAGCCCTCCGCGTACAGCCACTCCAACTCCCTATTCGGCCACAGTAAGATGAACGCTTCCTCCTCCTGGGCTTTGACCTTGATCCAGTCGAGCGATCGCCGCCCAGAAGCAGAACACCCCGAACAGCAGCGACCAGAACGCGGCGGAGTCCTTGTTTTGAATCGAGTTGAACCAATCCCGATTGAAGAAGCTCAGGCGAATGTTGATGCTAATTCGGACACAAACACGAACTCGGCACGACTTGCGCAATGCCGCGCCGTTCGCATTCTCAAGAAAGGAGCTTGGAACGTGCTTTGACGCCATGGCGGATGGATGATTTCGACTACATCGTGGTCGGCGCCGGCTCGGCGGGCTGCGTATTGGCGAGTCGGCTGACCGAGGACGGCAAGTCAAGCGTGCTGCTACTGGAGTTCGGCGGCTCGGATCGCTCGGTGCTGATTCAGATGCCGGCCGCACTGTCGATCCCGATGAACATGCCGAAATACAATTGGGGTTTTGTCACCCAGCCGGAGCCGCATCTGGGCGGACGACAGCTGGCCACGCCGCGCGGCAAAGTGCTGGGGGGTTCGTCCTCGATCAACGGGATGGTTTGGGTGCGCGGTAACCCGCTTGATTTCGACAGCTGGGAAAAACAGGGCGCGGAGGGCTGGGGCTATCGCCATGTGCTGCCCTATTTCCGCCGCGCCGACGCGCACGAGGGCGGAGATCCGCAATACCGCGGCAGAGACGGTCCGCTGCATAACCGATACGGGCGCCTGGACAATCCGCTGCACCACGCCTGGCTGGAGGCGGCACGGCAGGCCGGCTATCCCGCCACGCCGGACTACAACGGCTACCAGCAGGAGGGTTTCGGACGCATGGCCATGTCGGTGCACCGGGGACGGCGCTGGAGCACTGCCGACGCCTATCTGCGCCCGGCGCTGCGGCGGGGAAACTTGCGCGTTCTGATGCATGCGCGCGCGACCCGCGTACTGTTCTCAGACGGGCGGGCCGCGGGTGTGGCGTATCGCCGGGGCGGCGAGGAGCGCCAAGTGTACGCGGCGCGCGAGGTGATCCTGGCGGGCGGGCCGATCAACAGCCCACAGCTTCTGAAGTTGTCAGGGGTCGGGCCGGCCGAGGAGCTGCGCGCGCTGGGCATCGAGGTGGTGCAGGAGCTGCCGGGCGTGGGCGAGAACCTGCAGGACCATCTGGAATTCTATTTCCAGGTGCAGTGTCTTGAGCCGATCACGCTCTATTCGGCGATGAGGCCACTGGCCAAGGCGTGGATCGCCATGCGCTGGCTGCTGCGCCATGACGGGCCGGGTGCCACCAACCATTTCGAGTCCGGCGGCTTCGTGCGCAGTCGCGCCGGTGTGCACTATCCGGATTTGCAATACCACTTCCTGCCGCTCGCAGTGAGCTATGATGGCAAGTCGCTGGCACGGGGCCACGGGTTTCAGGCACATATCGGGCCGATGCGCTCGCAAAGCCGCGGCTGGGTGAGGCTCGCTTCGGCCGATCCGGCAGAGGCCCCGCGCATCCGCTTCAACTACATGAGCGACCCGGACGACTGGACCGCGATGCGCGCAGCGGTGCGACTCACTCGCGAGATCTTCGCGCAACCTGCCTTCAACCGCTACCGCGGGCGGGAGATCCAGCCCGGCGATGCGGTGCGGACGGATGCCGAGATCGACGCCTTCGTGCGCGAAAAAGTCGAGAGCGCCTATCATCCATGCGGTACTTGCCGGATGGGGCGGGCGGACGATCCGCGGGCGGTGGTCGATCCGGCGTGTCGCGTGATC